>NZ_JBEKVH010000032.1:0-29411 GCF_049514155.1 Roseiarcus sp.
CAGACGAACAAAAGCAAGACATCATATCGTGGGCGCAAAAGGCGAAAGCGGTTGGGTTGCTCTCGAATATCGATTCACTAGAACACAAGCTCTATCACATGTGGCATGGCAATATTGCGAATCGAAACTACATCGGACGCTTTGACATACCCGCGCGTCATGGCTTCGATCCAGCGAAAGATATTGAAATTGCCAACAATGGGACGTGGAGATGGGCCAATCCGCAGAGCGAGCTTGCCCGAGATGTTGAGACATATTTTTTCTCCCGGCGCGAGGACGGAAGTGAGTAAGACGCTTCGCGACTTCGCAACGCCGAGAGCCAGTGTATCGACATAAACAAGATCGCTATTCCAATGAGCGCGTTGCCAGCAGAAATCATTTTCCAGCAACTGGCGCAAGCTTTTGCGAGGAGCCAGGATTTTTCGCGTCATGAGGTTCTCGGACGCCAGATCGCCTTGCTGGAGCGTCTGGTGCGCCACGCCGATGCGCACGTGCCTTTCTACCGCGACGGCAAGAGGCTCAAATCGTTGTTCCGCGCTGACGGATCTTTCGACATCACCGGCTGGAACGACGTTCCGATCCTCACCCGCAACGAGGCAAAGGCGCACGAGGGGGAGTTGCAGTCGGACAGCATTCCCACAGACATGGGCGGCCTGGAAACAAGCTCGACGTCAGGTTCAACCGGTACGCCGCTCAAATTCAGGCGGACTTTTGTGCAACGCGTGGCCTCGGAAGTTCTGCTCAACCGAGCGCTACGCTGGCGCCGACTGTGGCCGGTTCAGCGGTTCGCCACCTCCATCTATACAGGGGTAGCCAGCGCCCCAGCGCCCGGTATGCTGAATGTGCCGGCTGGGCTCGACTTTGCCCAACAGATCGAACTGCTTCGGCAAAACCAGACGACCCATGCCATAGCGGCGCCGAGCATCGCCGCGGCGTGGGCCGATGCGGCAACCGAGCAGGACCTGCCGGATCTGATCGCAGTCATAGCTACCGGCGAAGTTCTGCGCCCGGAAACGCGGACAAAAATCGAGCGGAAGCTCAAAGTGAAAGTCGTCAATCTTTATTCGACCAGCGAACTCGGTCCCATCGCGTCCGAGGGGCCGGATGGACGTCTGCGCATTAGTGAGGAAACCTTGTTTCTGGAAGGACCCTCGGCGACCACTGACCCGAAGGTCCCGACCTGCGTCGTCGTCACGCCATTTTACGCCTTTGGCACGCCGCTGATTCGCTATGCGCCTGGCGACTATGTCCGCTTCTCAAAAGCGAACATCAAGAACGCCCCGGGCTTGCGCAGGCTTGAAGACGTCATTGGCCGTCAACGCAATCTGCTTCGCCAGCCGGACGGCAGCCTTTTCATTCCAAGGCACTTTCTCGCCCGGGTTTTGGAGACGATCCTCGATTACCGCGAATGGCAGCTGGTCCAGACCAGCCTCATGGATATCATGCTGAGGATCGTCGTTCCGCATCCGCCAAGTTCGCAGCAATGGGGAGCGTTGCAAGAATACGTGAAAAACAGCCTGCCGAATCACAACACGAGCGTCGTCATCGTCGATCGCATTGAGAACAACATCAGCAGCGGTAAGGCCTATGATATGTTTCTCTCGCTGATCGATGCGAGTCAGTGATTGCCTTTCAGGGAAGCAATTTATCAGCCCTTGATTTCGACGGGTCGATTCTTGGTCGCCTGTGTACGTCAAACTGCAGGAACGTCACGCCTTACACCGTAAGCGGGACGCGCGCTCCCTATTGATCTAGTCGACGCTGTGCTAGAACCGATAGCTCAATCCGGCTTGTGCGAGCGTTTCGCCAAATCCGGCGTTAAAATTTATAACATTACCATCATAACCCAAGTAATTTCCTTTGCCGAAATTCGCATAACGTAACTCGGCGCTGGCGCTCCAGTGCATATCGAAAGCATACTCAGCGCCCAGCCCTAGGGTCCATCCGTAGAGGGTCTTTGTCTGCGATCTCGACGCGTAATCGCCAAAGGTGTCACTAACTGTGTTCGTTTCGTGGTCGTTGGCGATCGCTAGACCGCCGGTGCCGTAGACAAGCAGGCGGTCGAAAGCAACGCCGGCCCGCGCGCGCAACGAACTCTGCCACGTATTCTGCATGGAAAGCGTGCTAAAGCCTGTCCCCTCGACCAAAGGGTAGGTACTCGATTTCTTGCCCTGAATGTCGCTGGCCTCGATATCCGCCACGACACCGATCACCAACGAATTGATCTGCTGGTCGTAGCCGATGTGAGCGCCGCCGATCGGTCCGGAAACATTGAAACTATCAAGCGGGATGTCCGTAAAGGCGCTGAAATTGTCGCTTTCCTGGCCCCAACCGAAGCCCCCCTGCACGCCGATATAGAAACCGGTCCAGGAGAAAGGCGCCGGGGTCGGAGCAGGGGGCGGCCCCTTGTGGGTGGGAAGGTCAGACGCGAACGCCGCGCCGGCGGAAAGCGCCAACACCGCTGCGGAGGTCAATAATTGCTTGCGCATCGTGACGGCCCCCAGTTTTTCTGAGTCTTGACTAAGTCGAATGTCACAGGTGGTCAAGGCTAGCGAGCCACACGTTCGGTCAGGTCGCAGAGTCGCTTGCCGCCGCCTCTACGTCACTCAGTGAAACTCGTGAATTGCTTGACTTATTTGTTGTTTCGACTCGCTGCGCATCGTTGGCTGACGGACCGCGACTCCGGCAATCTATTGAATGTCTTTGCTTTAATTCGAGAGTAGGGCCAATGAGGCCGTTCCGGCGAGGTCGGCAATTGTTCTGGTGAGCAGAATTAAATGCGTCGAAATATTACAATATTCAGAAAGAGCGCCACGCAGCCGCGGGCGCCGAAGGTCGGATTCTTCCAACGTTCCGACCGATGGAAACGCCGGATCGCCATCTTCTAACATTGCGAAACGCCAATCTTTTTGGCCGCGCGATAAAAAGATCACCTCCATCCAATTGTGAGAAAAGTCGTCGCGGCGTTGCGCCGCATTCTCGGCGCCGTCGCTCGCCATAGTCCTCGCGGCGGGGCGACCGATCGAGCGGGCGGATATGACGACGTCGAACCCTGAGGCGCGCTACGACGCGACGCTGCGAATCCTGCATTGGGCGATGGCGGCGATCATCCTTGTCGCCATCGCGCTCGGCGTCGTTGCGGCGTTCCTGCCTCGGGGCGTCTCGCCGCGCGTCGAGATTTTGACGATCCACAAGTCGCTCGGCATGACGGCGCTGGTCCTTATCGTCCTGCGCGTCGCCTGGCGCCTTTCCGTCGGCGCGCCGCCCTATTCGGCCTCGCTCGGCCTCTTGAGCCGGATCGGCGCTCACGCGACGCACATCGCGCTCTACGCGCTGATGATCGCCATGCCGGTGAGCGGCTATATCGACTCGGTCGCCGGCGGCCATCCGGCGCCGTGGTTCGGCCTGTTCGACTGGCCGGGGCTGGTCGCGCGCAACGACGCGCTCGCCCACGCGGCCGGCTTCGCCCATCACTGGCTCGCCTGGACGATCGGCGCGGCGCTGGCGTTGCACTTCGCCGCCGTGGCCTGGCATGCCTGGGTGAAGCGCGACGAGATATTCTCGCGCATGGGACTGGCGCGCGCCCGCGGCGCTAACGGTTAATTGGCGTTTTTCAAGCCGTCTGGTTTCGCGGTGCGGCGTCGCTGTGATAGATATGCCCGCCCCAATTGGCGGCGCTCGAGGAGGCTCGCTATGGCGCAACGATCGACGGCTCGGGTGATCGGCCTCGGCGACAACGATCCGCTGTTCGCCCGCATTCGCGTCGAAGCGGAGGAAGCCGCGCGCAACGATCCGGTGCTGGCGGCGTTTCTGACCCGTGCGGTGCTCAATCACGAGACGCTGGAGAGCGCGGTCATCGACCGCGTCGCCGATCGGCTCCACCATCCCGATGCGTCGAGCGCCTTGATCCGCCAGGTCTACGAGGACGTCGCGGCGCGCGACCCGGCGATCGGCGCGGCGTTTCGCGCCGACATCATCGCCGTCGCCGATCGCGACCCCGCCTGCCTGCGGATGATGGAGCCGCTGCTCTATTTCAAGGGCTTCCACGCGCTCGAGACCTATCGGCTGGCGCACGCGATGCTGCGCGCCGGCCGGCGCGACTTCGCGCTTTACCTGCAGAGCCGCGCCTCGACCGTGTGCGGCGTCGACATCAATCCCGCCGCAAGGATCGGCAAGGGCATTTTCCTCGACCACGCCACCGGTCTGGTCGTCGGCGAGACGACGGTCATCGAAGACGATGTTTCGATCCTGCAGGGCGTCACGCTCGGCGGCACCGGCAAGGAGACCGGCGATCGCCATCCCAAGATCCGCCACGGCGTGCTGATCGGCGCCGGGGCGAAGATCCTCGGCAACATCGAAGTCGGCTATTGCGCGCGCGTCGCGGCGGGGTCGGTGGTGCTGTCGCCGGTGCCGCACAACAAGACGGTCGCCGGCGTCCCGGCGCGCATCGTCGGCGAGGCGGGTTGCGCCGAACCGGCGCGCGACATGAACCAGATTCTCGCCGAGAAACTCATCGAACCGTGAGGCGGCGGCGAAAGCTTGCCGCCGCCGGCCATTCGTGGCAAAGCCACGCCCGGCCGCGGGGGCGGGGGCGAGAATGACCAAAGACGAGATCCTCAAGCTGCGGGCGCATTTGCGCCGATCGTTCGGTTCGCCGGCGCTGACGGTGACGCCGAACGCGCGCGAGCGCGAGGCCGCCGACGTGACGATCGGCGAGCGCAAGATCGGCAAGATCATCCTCGACGATGAGGACGGCGATCGCTCGTTCTCTTTCGCGATGCCGATCCCGGTCGACCGCGCGACGTTGCAGGAGTACCTGCGCAAGCTGTTCGAAAACGACAAGCTCAAGATCGTTTCGCGGATGAAGAAGATCGACTCGGTCGAACTCAACAACGGCGACGACTTCCTCGGCGTCGTTTCCGCCGACGACAAAGCCGGCAGCGCTTTCACCCTGCAGATGGCGATCCTCGATTTCGATCTCGAGGATCTCTAGGACGTGACGCTTTCAAGTCGAATCATCTGGGTCGTCATCGCGAGCGACAGCGAAGCGATCCAGGCTAAGGGCAGCCGCAATCCCTAGCCTGGATCGCTTCGCTTTGCTCGCGATGACGATCGGAATTGCGCCGATCTAAAGACAACTTGCTCTGAGCGTCGGTTGAGGCGCTTACGCCGAATCGGGCCCGGCGATCGTTTCCAGCACCGCCGCCGCCGCGTGGGCGCTGGGCGCGCGACTATCGGCCAGGCGCATGCGCGCGTCGAGCGTCGCGAGCGCCGCGAGCTGGGCTGAGCGGGCGGGGCCGTCGGAGACGAGCGCGGCGAGCGCCGTCGCCAGCGCCTGCGGTTGGCAGTCGCGTTGCAGGAATTCGGGGATCGCCGCCTCGCCGAGCGCGAGGTTGGGAAGCAGCACCGAGAACGGCAGCGTGACCAGCGGACGCAACAGAGCCTCGACGCCGGAGACCTTGTAGGCGCCGACCAGCGGCACGCCGGCGAGCGCGAGCTCGAGCGTGACGGTGCCCGAGGCGGCGAGCGCCGCGCGCGCGCTGCGGAAGGCGGCGAACTTCTCGCTCTCGCCGACGACGATTCGCGGCGGGCGCGGCCAAAGCGCGGCGCGCGCGCGCACGTCGCCCTCGACGTGCGGCAGGGTTGGCAGAACGACCTCGAACGGGCCCGCCTCCTGCTCGGCGGCGGCGACCGCCGCGCCGAAATCGGCCATCAGGCGCGCGATCACGGATCGGCGCGAGCCGGGCAGGGCGAGGACGAGCGGCGGCTTCGCGGCGCGCCTCAGCGCCTCCTCGGCGCTTGGCCGCAGCTCGGCGAGCCGCTCGACCAGAGGATGGCCGACATAGACGCAGCGCGGTCCGCCGAGCCGCGCGTGCGCTTCCGGCTCGAACGGCAGCAGCGCCAGCACGCAATCGACATAGGCGCGCATCGCCCGCGCCCGGCCCGGCCGCCAGGCCCAGACCGACGGGCTGACGTAGTCGATCACCGGCAGACCCGGCAGCGCGCGGCGGACGCGGCGCGCGACGCGGTGGGTGAAGTCGGGGCTGTCGATGATGACGAGCGCGTCGGGGCGCGCTGCGACGATCCCCGCCGCGGCGCGACGGATGCGGTCAACGAGCGTCGGCAGGCGCTTGACGACCGGCAGCACCCCCATCACCGCGACGTCGGCGAGCGGAAACAGGCTGTTCAGCCCCTCGGCGGCCATCGCCTCGCCGCCGACGCCGAGAAATTCGATTTCGCCTGCCGTCTGCTCTCTGAGCGCCCGCATCAGCTTGAAGCCGAGCTGGTCGCCGGATGGCTCGCCGGCGACGAGGGCGACGCGCAGGCGACGCGATCGGGCGCTCATGGCGCGTAGCCGGCGACGAACAGGCCGGAAGCGTCGGCGGCGCGCGCGACCGCCTCGCGCTCGGCGATCAGGACGGCGCCGGCGGCGACCGCGACGCCCTGCAAACGCGCCTTGGCGGCGGCGGCGACGGTTTCCGGACCGATGGCCGGCATGTCGAGGCGCAAGTCCTGACCGCGCTTGGGCGCCTTGACGAACACCCCGGCCGGTCCGGAAAGGCGCAAGCGGCGCGCGTCGCGCAGCGCGGCGACGCGCGCCAGCATCGCGTCGGTCCCCTCGGCCGCCTCGACCGCGACGACGCGGCCTTTCGCAATCACCACCCCTTGGCCGGCGTCGAACGGCGACAGCGCGGCGATCAGCGCCGCGCCCATGCTTATGTCGGCCTCGGCTTGCGGCGTCGGGGCGCGCGCGCCGATCGGGCCGAGCGGCGCGAGCAGGCGCGGCGCGATCTCATGGGCGCCGACGACGTTGAGTCCTTCACGCTCGAAGATCGCGGCGATTCCGGCGAGCAGGTGGTTGTCGCCGCCGCGAAACGCCAGCGCGAGTTCGGGCAGGCGTTTGATCGCGCCCCAATCGAGGCGCAGGTCGCCGAGCTCCGGCCGGGTCAGGCCGCCGATCAGCGCGACGTCGGCGACGCCCCGGTCGCTGAGGGTCGAGAACAGCTTGCCGAGTTGGCCGATGCGCAGCCAGACGTGGGCGAAGGCCTCGATCGCCGGGTCCGCGGCGCCGCTTATGCCGACCAGGAACGGCGTGCGGCCGGCGGCGGCGGCGGCGCGAGCGACCTCGATCGGGAATTTCCCGCCGCCGCAGACGATGGCGAGCGGGCGCGTCTCGCCCGGCTCGCTCAAGCCTCGTCTTCCCGCCCGGCGCGCGGCGTGCAGATCGCCCGCTCGCCGCCCTCGCGCAAGAAGACGACGACCTGCTGCACCGCCGGCTGGTCGGGGAAGGCGGCGGCGACCTCCTCGACGCGCTCCTTGAGCGTGCCGGCGGCGGAAAACAGCGTCTTGTAGGCGCGGCGCAGCTCGTGCACCGCCTCGTGCGAGAAGCCGCGCCGCTTGAGCCCGACGACGTTGAGGCCGGCGAGCGAGGCGCGATTGCCGATGGCGATGCCGAACGGGATGATGTCGTTCTCGACCCCGCTCAAGCCGCCGACGAACGCGTGCGCGCCGACCCGGGTGAACTGGTGGGTCGCCGAACCGCCGCTGAGGATCGCGAAGTCGCCGATCTGGCAATGACCGGCGATCATCACGTTGTTGGAGAGGATGACGTCGTCGCCAATGCGGCAGTCGTGCGCGACATGAGCGTTGGCGAGCAGAACGCAACGGGCGCCGACGATCGTGCGCCCGCCGCCGCCGGCGGTGCCGGGGTTCACCGTCACGCCTTCGCGGATCAGGCAATCCTCGCCGATCGTCAGACTGGTGCGCTCGCCGCGATATTTGAGGTCTTGCGGCTGGTGGCCGATCGAGGCGAAAGGGAAGACGCGGCCGCGCGCGCCGATCTCGGTGACGCCGGCGACGACTACATGCGAGATCAACTCGACGCCGTCGCCGAGCCGCGCCTCCGGGCCGACATGGCAGAACGGGCCGATATGGACGCCCGCTCCGAGCTCGGCCCCCGGTTCGACGCAGGCGCTGGGATGGATGAAAGTCTTGGCCGGAGAAACTTCGACGACAGCGCTCATTCCGTCACCACCATCGCGGAAACCGTCGCCTCGCAGACGAGGACGCCGTCGACCATCGCCTCGCCGCGGTACCACCAGATGTTGCGGCGGTGGGCGATGCGGGTCATTTGGTAACGCACCTGGTCGCCGGGCGTGACCGGCTTGCGGAACTTCGCCTTGTCGACCGTCATCAGGTAGACGACGCTCGGCTTGGCGCCGACCGATTGGCTGGCGACGCAAAGGGCGCCGGCGGTCTGCGCCATGCCCTCGATCAGCAGCACGCCGGGCATGACCGGCTTGCCGGGGAAGTGGCCCTGGAACTGCGGCTCGTTGTAAGTGACGTTCTTGACGCCGACGCAATATTCGTCGCCGCGCGCTTCGACGATGCGGTCGACCAGCAACAACGGATAGCGATGGGGCAGGCATTCGAGAAGTCGCTGGATGTCGTAGTTCTCGATCGTCCGCCCCCTCGATTCCTCGTCCATTTCGCCCTCCTCGCGCGCAGGGAGGGGCCATGCCCCGTCCTCGGGCCGCCGTCAAGCCTCGCCGGGCCGGTCCCGGCCGAGGGCGGCGAAGCGACCCGCATGAGGCCGACGCCTTAGACGGCGTTCACTCTGCGCTTGGCTCCCGGCCGCCGGTCGTCAGCCGGCGCAGGATCGCCCCCTGGCGGAGAAACTCGCGCTGCGGGACGGCCGGGGATCCGCCCCATTTCGTCCCCGCCGGCACGTCTTTCATCACCCCGGACTGGGCGGCGATCTGGGCGCCGGGGCCGATGGTCAGATGGCCGGTCAGGCCCGCCTGGCCGCCGAGGGCGGCAAAATCGCCGACCACGGTCGAACCTGAAACGCCGCATTGCGCCACCAGCACGCAATGGCGGCCGATGACGACGTTGTGGGCGATCTGCACCAGATTGTCGATCTTGGTCCCTTCGCCGATGATCGTGTCGCGGTTGGCGCCGCGATCGATCGTCGTCCCGGCGCCGATCTCGACGTCGTCCTGGATGATGACGCGACCGACCTGCGGCACCTTGAGGTGCCCGTGCGGCCCGAGCGCGAAGCCGAAGCCGTCCTGGCCGATATGGACGCCGGGATGGATGACGACGCGGTCGCCGACCAGCGCGCAGGCGACTGTCGCCTGGGCGCCGACGACGGAGTCGCGGCCGATGCGCACGCCGGGGCCGACGACCGCATTGGGGCCGATCAGCGCGCCGGCGCCGATCTCCGCCCCGGGGCCGATCACCGCGCCGGGGTCGACGACGACGCCAGGCTCCAGCCGCGCCGCCGAATGGACGAAGGCGGCGGGCGAAACGCCGGTTTCGCCGAACGCCGAACGCGGCCTGGCCGCCTGCGGATAGAGGCGCGCCATCGTCTCGGCCATCGCCCGATAGGGCTGCGGCGTGACGAGCAGGGCGCAATCCTTCGGCGCCTTGGCGGCGTAATGCGGCGCAACGATCGCCGCGCCGGCGCGGGTCGAGCGGAAGGCGTCGAGGTAGCGCGGATTGTCGAGGAAGGTCAGGTCGTCTACGCCCGCTTCGTCGAGCGGCGCGACGTCGCGGACGATCCGGTCGGGATCGGCGCCGTCGCCGAGCTTCGCGCCGGTCCATTGCGCGATCTCGCCGAGCGTCGGCGCGGCGGCGAGCGGAAAAAAGCTGATCTTCGCCACGGTCCTGTCGTTTCCGTCTGGAGCGCCTTCAGCCTGCGGACAGGCCGCCATTGCATGTTGAGACCGCTCTCGTGGGCGATTCCGCTGAATGAAATTGATTCCGCAACGCTTTTATCTCCTGCCTTCGTCATGGCCGGGCTTGACCCGGCCATCCAAGCTCTCAGCTCTTCCCTGAGCCTCCCGTCGGACGCTGCGTGTTGGATGGCCGGGTCAAGCCCGGCCATGACGCGCCATACTGGTTTGTTTCTTCTTAGCCAAGCGAAGCAATCACAGCATCGGGTGGCCGCTGGATTGCCTCGTCGCCCACGCTCCTCGCAATGAAGAATCGCCTCGTCGACGAAAAAGCGCGCCAGGAGCCCTGGCGCGCTTGTGTTTGGTCCCTCGCGCCGCGCGGTCAGAAGCTCGCGCCGCCGGTGAAGTTGAACGCCTGCAACTGGTCGTACTTGCTGTGGGTGATGGCGTAGGCGTAGTCGAGGCGGATCGGCCCGAGCGGCGAGGCCCAGATGATGCTCGCGCCGACCGACGAACGGATGGTGCGGTCGTCGGCGACCTGCAAGCAGTTGCTCTGCGTGTACTGACCGGTCGTGTTCGTCGTGCTGCCAGGGTGTGGCCCGGTCAGATTCGAGTTCGTCGCCCAGCAGGCGGTCGACTCCGACAGTCCCCACAGCGAAGAATAGTTGGTCTGTCCTTGGAAGCCGAACTCGGTGCCGGCATCGGCGAAGAGCGCGCCCTTCAACCCCACTTCCTTCGGCAGGCCGAAGATCGGGAATTGGATTTCCGCCGAGCCGCCGAAATAGGTGGTGCCGCCGAGACCGTTGCCGGCGAGGTTTGATAGATCGCTGATGTCGCGCGGGCCCATGCCGCCCGGCGCGAAGCCGCGCACCAGCGTCGGCCCGACGTTGAAGTTGTCGGTCAGCGGCAGATAGCCGCCGCCGATCTGAGTTACCTGGCCGCCTTGCAGATGGACGACGCCGGTGAGATCGTCGGTGATCGGATAGAAGTACTTGCCGTCGAAGGTCTCGCGCAGGAAGTGCGACTGGCCGCCGAGGCCGGCGATGTCCTGATGGAGGTTGGCGTAGATGCCGCTCGACGGATTCTTGCGGTCGTCGATGCTGTCCCAAATCAGCGAATAGCCGAGGGCCGAGGTCAGGATCGCGCCTTGCGCCGCCGCCGCCTTGAACGCCACCGACGCTTCGCCGTTGGTCAAGCAATTGTCAGTCGAGGTTGGCTGTGTCGTCGACGTTCCTGAAGTGGACGTCGGATTGGATCCCGGGTTCCAGTTGATCGGCCCCAAGCCGGCCGGGTCGCCCGCCGGGCAGTCCTCGTATTGCGACGGAATCTTGATCTGCGACTGATAGATCGAATAGTTCGGCTGGACCGTGAATTCGTTGGTGATCGGCACGCCGAGCCGCAGGTTGGCGCCGGTCGTCCAGTTGTAATAGGTCGCCCAGGTGTTGGGGTTCTGTTCCTTGTGGTACAGGTCGAACCCCGCGGCGAGGCGCTGGTCGAGGAAATAGGGCTCGGTGAACGACGCGCCCCATCCGCGGCTGTACTGGCCTTCCGACGCGCTCAGCTTCACGTATTGGCCGCGGCCGAGGAAGTTGGTCTCGGTGAATGCGACTTCGGCGAGGAAGCCGGCGGTGGTCGAATAGCCGCCGCTGAGGCTGACCGAGCCGGTCGGCTGATCCTCGACCTCGACGGTGACGATGACCCGATCCGGGGTCGAGCCCGGCCGCGTCGAGATGTGCACCTTCTTGAAAAAGCCGAGCCGGTTGAGGCGGCGCTCGCCCTGTTCGACCATCGCGTGGTTGTAGGGGTCGCCTTCGCCGATGTCGAACTCGCGGCGGATCACGTAGTCGCGGGTGCGGGTGTTGCCGACGACTTCGATGCGCTCGATATAGACCTTCGGGCCGTCGTCGACGGTGAAGGCGACGGCGATCTGGTGGGTCGCCTCGTCGCGCTGGCCGTGCGGCCGCACGTCGGAGAAGGCGTAGCCCTGCCGCGCCAGCTCGCGGGTGATGGAATTGACCGTCGCGTCGACTGCGGTGGCGTTGTAGACGTCGCCGGCGCGCAGCTTGACGAACGGCTCGAGCGAGGCGCTGTCCACCTTCGCCAGGTGCGACGTCACCGTCACGCCGGAGACGTGGTACTGCGCGCCTTCGTCGACCGTGATGGTGATGACGTAGCCGGCGTCCGGATCGCCATGGTAGGCGACGTCGGTGTTGGCGATGCGGAAGTCGGCGTAGCCGTACTTCATGTAATATTTGCGGATCGCCTCTTCGTCCTGAGCGAGGCGGTCAGGGTCGTAGACGTCGCTGGTCTTGAACCACGACATGAAATTCATCGTGGTCGTCTGCATCAGCGAACCCAGGCGATAGTTCGACACGGCCTGGTTGCCGACGAACTTGATTTCGCGCACGCCGGTCTTGTCGCCCTCGTTGACCTTGAACACGACATCGACGCGGCCGTTGGGCAGTTGCACCAGCCGGTAGCTGACCTGCACTTCGGCGCGGCCGATCTTCTTGTAGGCGTCTTTGATGCGCTGGACGTCGGCGTCGGCCTTGGCGGCGTCGAAACCGGTGTGGCCCTTCTCCTGGACTTCGACCGAAAGCTGGTCGCTCTTGAGCGTGTTGTTGCCCTCGAAGGCGACGCGGTTGATGATCTGGCTGCTCTCGACGACCGAGACGAGCACCTGGCCGCCGACGATCTTGGCGCTGACCTTGCTGAACATGCCGGTCGCCGAAAGGTCGGCGACGGCGCGGTTGACGCTCGCCTGATCGATGCCGGTGAAATAGGACCGAATCGTCGCCGCGTCGGTGTGGGTCGAGCCTTCGATGACCACATTCTGCGACGTGACCTGAGCCGAAGCCGGGGCGGATTGCCACGCCGCCCCGCAAGCCAACGCCGCCGCGAATAGGAGCGCGCTCAAATACCTACGAAAAAATTGCATTTGGCTCTTCGTCCCCGTTTCCCGACCCGGGCCTAACGACCCCAGCCTTCAGCGCGGCCCCCCTTCTTAGGGGCTGCCGCGCGCCCAAGGTGTCGCGCCTTGCTTCGCGGCCGGCGCGCTCGCCCGCTGCCGGACGGACGAGTTCTTAATCCGCTTTTACCCGTTTTGACCGGCAGTGCAAACCCGATTTCGTCGCAGCCGGACCAATTCGCAGGACCGTGGCCGGAAGGCCACGATTCTTGGTCGATCAAGGGTTAATTGGGGCTGACGAGCCGCAGGATGTCGTGCGAGGTGGTGAAGATCACCAGAGCCGCGACGAAGGCGACGCCGATTCGGATGCCGATCTGCTGCATCCGGTCGCTCAAAGGTCGGCCGCGCGCCGCCTCGAAAGCGAAATAGAGCAGGTGGCCGCCGTCCAGCAGCGGCACCGGCAAGAGGTTCATCAGGCCGACCGAGACCGAAAACAGTCCCGCCAGGCTCAGCAATTGCCACAGGCTGACTTTCGCCATCTCGCCGGCGATCTGGCCGACGCCGATCGGCCCCGACATGTTGTCGGCGGTCTCGCGGCCGGCGATCAAGCCGCCGACATAGGCGCCGGTCGCCTCGACGATGAAGCCGACCTCCTGGGCGCCCCAGACGAGGCAGAGCGGCAGGGCGCAGCGATCGATTCTGACGTCGGCGGGGTTGCGGGTCGAAGCGAGGCCGAGTCGCCCCATCCGCCGCTTGCCGAGCGGACCCTGGTCGACGACGGCGATTTCCGGCGTGGCGGTAAGGCGCGCCTCGTCTCCCGCTCGTTCGACGACGAAGCTCATCGGCAGGCCGGTGCTGAGCAGGGTCGCCTGCTGCAAGTCCTCGAAGGTGGCGATCGGCCGACCGTTGACCGCCTTGACCAGATCGCCGACCTGGAAGCCGGCCAGCGCGGCGGGCGAGCCCGCTTCGACCGCGCCGATGCGCGGCGTCTGCTCGGCGCGGCCGAAGACGACGAACAGGGCGGCGAAGATCGCGACGGCAAGAAGGAAATTGGCGAACGGGCCCGCCGCCACGATCGCGGCGCGATTGGCGAGCGGCTGGCCGGCGAGGGTCGACGCGCGCTCCTGGGGCGTCATCGCCGCCACGCCGTCATGATCGGGCGCGCTCGCCGCGTTGGCGTCGCCGTGGAATTTGACGTAGCCGCCGACCGGAATGGCGGCCAGACGCCAGCGCGTGCCGTGTTTGTCAATTCTCGAGTAGAGTTCCGGGCCGAACCCCAAGGAGAACGCGTCTATCTTCACCCCGCACCACCGAGCGACCAAGTAATGGCCAAGCTCGTGGAAGAAAACGATCGCGGTCATCACAACGACGAACGGCAGGACATACCACCCGACCCACGCGCCGGCGGCTTGCAATTCCTGCACAAACGCCATTCCCAAATCTCCGAAAGCAGGGCGTCGTCGGGCGGCGCCTGTCCGTCGTGGTTACCAATTGGTTGACGACAATGACGGAAGCGGCGGCTCAGGCCAAGAGGGCCGCCGCCCTATCTCGCGCGATATGGTGAATCGCCAGCGCCTCGGCGACCGTCGCCGGCGCGGCGACCTCGCCCGCCGCGCGCATGGCCGCGAGCGTGCGCTCGACGAGCTGCGGGATCGTCCCGAAACCGATTCGCCCGTCGAGAAAGGCGGCGACCGCGACCTCGTTGGCGCCGTTGAGCGCGGTCGGGGCGCCGCCGCCATCGGCGAGCGCCGCCGTCGCCAGCGCCATGGCGGGGAACCGGGCGAGGTCGACCGGTTCGAAGGTCAACTTCGCCAGCAGAGCGAGATCGGGGGCGGCGACGCCGGAGGGAATCCGCTCCGGATAGCCGAGGCAATGGGCGATCGGGGTGCGCATGTCGGGCGAAGCGAGGCCGGCGATCAGCGAGCCGTCGGCGAAGGCGACGAGGCCGTGAACGATCGACTGCGGGTGGACGACGACCCCCAGGCGTTCGGCCGGCGTGTCGAACAGGTGATGGGCCTCGATCAGTTCGAGGCCCTTGTTCATCATCGTCGCCGAATCGATGGTGACTTTGGGGCCCATCGCCCAATTGGGATGGGCGAGCGCTTCGGCGCGCGTCGCCGCGGCGATCCGCTCGGCGCTCCACTGGCGGAACGGCCCGCCCGACGCGGTGATGGTCATGCGCACGATCGTCGCCAGGTCGCGGCCGCCGAGCGCCTGGAAGATGGCATTGTGTTCGGAATCCATCGGTAGCAGGCGCGCGCCCGTCTTGCGCGCCGCCGCCATCACCACGTCGCCGGCGCACACCAGCGTTTCTTTGTTGGCGAGCGCGACGGCGCGGCCGGCCGAGACCGCGGCGTAGGTCGGCGCCAGGCCGGCGGCGCCGACGATCGCCGAGACGACGAGATCGGCAGGCTTGAGCGCCGCCTCGACCACCGCCTCAGGGCCAGCGGCGGCTTCGATCGCGCTGCCGGCGAGGCCGGCCTTCAGCTCGGCGTAGCCGTCCGGGTCGGCGACGGCGGCGAAACGCGCGCCGAGGGCGCGGGCGGCGAGCGCAAGGGCGGCGCCGTCATGGCCGGCGGCGACCGCCGCGACGGCGAAACGGCCGGCCGATTCGCCGATCACTTGCGCGCAGGAACGGCCGATCGAGCCGGTCGCGCCGAGAATGACGAGCCGCTTGGCCTCGCGCGGCGCCGGCTGCGGCGCGGCGCGCGCCGCCGCTGCAGGAGGGAAAGGTCGCGTCACGCGGTCACCACTGAAACAGTCCGGCGGCGATCCACACGCCGTCGCTGCGCGCCCAGCCGACCAGCGCGGCGAAAACCGCCGCCGCGACAAACGCGTCGAGACGGTCGAGAACGCCGCCATGGCCGGGGATCAGGCGGCTCGAATCCTTGACGGTGAACCGCCGCTTCATCGCCGACTCGCCGAGGTCGCCGATCTGGCCGACGATCGCAGCGGCGACGCCGAGCCAGAACAGCTGCGCGAGGCGCACGCCGCCATGCATTGCGAGAAAGCCGACGACCGCGCCGGCCACCGCGCCCGCGAACGTTCCGACGATCGCGCCCGACCAGGTCTTGCCTGGCGAAACGCGCGGCCAAAGCCGCGGCCCGCCGATCAGCCGCCCGCCGAGGAAGGCGAAGGTGTCGGCGCCCCACACGACCGCAAACAGCCACAGAATTGCGGCGAAGCCGTAGGCGGGGCTCGCGTCCAGCAGGGTTGGCGCGGCGAGGATCGCGGCGGCGTAGAAAACGCCCGCTGCGGTCCAGACGGCGCGGCCGCTCCGTCCGGCGACGGCGCCGGCCGCGACCGCGCCGATCGCCATCGCCGCCACCGTCCAGGACTTGGCGCCGTGCAACGCCAGCGGCGCTGTGACGAGCAGCGTCAGCACGCCGACCGCGATCCGCGCCCAGAGGCGCTCGCCGCCGATGAGCCGCTGCCACTCCCACAGCGCCACCGCCCCGCCCACGAACCACAGCGCCATGAACCAGAAGCCGCCGATCCAGGCGGCGATGAGCGCCAAGGCGGCCAGCACGACGGCGGCGGCGGCGCGCACGCTCAGATCCGCGCCGATCAGCGGCGCGCGGGTTTGGCTCGCCGCTGGGGGCGCCGCCGCTCGGTCGACGGGATCGGTCATGGCGCCGCTCACGAAACCGATTTGACCGGCGCCGCCCCGCCGGCGCCGCCGAAGCGGCGCTCGCGGCCGGCGAATTGCGCCAGCGCCGATTCGAAGGCGGCGCGATCGAAGTCGGGCCAATGGATCGGCAGGAACACCAGCTCGGCGTAGGCGGCCTGCCACAGCAGGAAGTTCGACAGCCGCTGCTCGCCGGAGGTGCGGATGATGAGGTCGGGATCAGGAACGTCGGGCGCGCCGAGGCGCGAAGCGAACATGTCGATATCGATCCGCGCCGGATCGAGCCGACCCTGCGTCGCTTCGCGCGCCAGGCGGCGCGCCGCCTCGACGATCTCCTGCCGCGCCCCATAATTGAAGGCGACGATCAGGTTGAGGCCGTGGTTGGCGCGCGTCAGCGTCTCGGCTTCGTCGAGCAGCGCCGCGATGTCGGGCGCAAGTCCGACGCGCTGGCCGATGACGCGCACGCGAACGTCGTTGCCGTGCAGCTCGGCGAGGTCGTTGCGGATGTAGCGCTTGAGCAGCCCCATCAGCATCGCGACTTCTTCGGCCGGCCGGCTCCAGTTCTCGGACGAGAAGCTGTAGATCGTCAGGTAAGGGATGCCGAATTCGATCGCCGAACGCACCGCGCCGCGCACCGCCTCGACGCCGCGGCGGTGGCCTTCGAAGCGCGGCAACCCGCGCGCCTGCGCCCACCGTCCGTTGCCGTCCATGATGATGGCGACATGCTCGGGGGAGCGGCCGCTGGCGGTCGAGCGCGACGATTCGGTCGGGGATGTCGGCATGCGGCGGCCTCCGGGGAACCCGAAACGCCTAGACCTGCATGATTTCCTTTTCCTTGGCGGCGAGCAAGCCGTCGATCTCGGCGATCGCCTGGTCGGTGACTTTCTGCACCTCGACTTCTTGGCGTTTCTCGTCGTCCTCGGGAATGGCGTGGTCCTTGAGCAGCCGCTTCAACGTGTCGAGGCCTTCGCGGCGCACGTGACGCGCCGCCACGCGACCGTCTTCCGCGTACTTGTGAGCGATCTTGACCATTTCCTTGCGGCGCTGCTCGTTGAGTTCGGGGATGCGGATGCGCAGCACCGTCCCTTCCACCGTCGGGCTGAGGCCGAGATTGGAGTCGCGGATCGCCTTGTCGACCGCGTGCACCATCGACTTGTCCCAAACCGAGACCGACAGCGCGCGCGGCTCCGGGACGCTGATCGACGCCACCTGGCCGATCGGCATGCGCTGGCCGTAGGCTTCGACCTGGACGGGATCGAGCAGGCTGGCGCTTGCTCTTCCGGTGCGCAGACCGCCGAGTTCGTGCTTCAGCGTCGCTTGGACCGCCGCCATGCGGCGTTTGAGTTCGGCGATATCAAAAGTAGGCAGCGTCGGCATCTAAGGAACCCATTGTTGCCCGCCGCGGACCATCTTGCCAGCCGGGCGCCGCGGGGATCGATCGAAACGCGCGCAATGCGCGCGCGGCGCGCCACTGTTAGCATAGGTTGAGCCTGGTCGCAGCCCTGCGGCGGTTTTTGGCCGCGGCGCGGCGTTACGGCGCGGCGTCGGCGGCGGCGGCGTTCGGCTTGCCGAGCTGCGCCGCTCTCGCCATCGCCGCCAGCGCAACCTGACCTTCCGGCTGGATCAGCCCGGCCGACATCACCAGTTTGGCGGCATCTTCCGGCGTCATGTCGATCTCGATCAGGTCGGCGGTCGGCACGAAGAAATAGAAGCCGGTCGTCGGGTTGGGCGTGCAGGGCAGGAACACCGACGTCATCGGCTGCTCCGGCAGCGCGGCGGCGACCGCGCGGGCGGGCTCGGAGGAGATGAAGACGACCGACCACGAGCCCTTCATCGGGAATTCGACCAGTCCGACCCGCCGAAAGTGGTCGCCGCTCTGGCTGAATACGGTTTCGAAGATCTGCTTGAAGCTCTTGTAGAGGCCGCGCACCACCGGGGTGCGGTCGACCATCGCTTCGCCGAGCCTCAGGAACGTGCGGCCGGTGATGTTGGCGGCGAGAAAGCCGAGCAGCGTCAGTCCGATCAGGACGGCGACGACGCCGAAGCCCGGCACATGGATGGGCAGGTAGGTGTCGGGCCACAGGCTCGCCGGGGCGAGCGGCTTGACCCAATTGTCGATCGTGTCGACGACCCACCAGGCGATATAGGCGGTCGCCGCCACCGGGCCGAAGATCACCAGGCCGGTGAAGAACCACGAGCGCAGCCGCGTCAGGAGCGAGCGATGAAACGGGCCGCCGGGCTTGGGCTCAGTCGTCATGCTTGCACCCGGATTGGGAAGGCGCGGGCGACCGCGTCCCCGGCGCCGGCAATGCTACTCCACGGTCACCGACTTCGCCAGATTTCTCGGCTGGTCGGCGTCTTTGCCCATGATCACGGCGGTGTGATAGGCGAGCATCTGCACCGGGGCGGCGTAGACGATCGGCGCGAAAGTGGCGCCCATGTCGGGCATGGCGAGGAAGCTCTCGAATTCGAGGGCGGCTTCCTCCGCCGCGTGGCGCTCGCCGATGAGGATGATGCGGCCGCCGCGCGCGGCGACCTCCTGCATGTTGGAGATCGTCTTCTCCAGCACCGCGTCCTTGGGCGCGAGCACGATCACCGGCATGTCCTCGTCGATGAGCGCGATCGGCCCGTGCTTGAGCTCGCCCGCCGCATAGCCCTCGGCGTGGATGTAGCTCAGTTCCTTGAGCTTGAGCGCGCCCTCGAGCGCCAGCGGATAGGCCGTGCCGCGGCCGAGATAGAGCACGTCGCGGGCGCGGGCGAGCTTGTGGGCGATCGGTTCGAGCAGCGGCTCGAGCTTGAGCGCCTGGGCGATGAGACCCGGCGCGGCGACGAGTTCGCCGACCAGCGCCGCTTCCTCCGCTTCGGTCATCGCGCCGCGGGCGCGCGCCAGTCCGATCGCCAGGCAGGCGACGGCGGCGAGCTGGCAGGTGAAGGCCTTGGTCGAGGCGACGCCGATTTCCGGGCCGGCGAGCGTCGGCGCGGCGGCGTCGGAGAGACGCGCAATCGACGAACTCGGCACGTTGACGACGCCAATCGTCTTGGCGCCGTTCGCCTTTGCGTAACGCAGCGAAGCAAGCGTATCGGCGGTTTCGCCCGACTGCGAGATGACGATGGCGAGCCCGTTGTGTTCGACTGGCGGTTCGCGGTAGCGGTATTCGGAGGCGACGTCGATCTCGACCGGCAGGCGCGCGAAGCGCTCGATCCAGTATTTGCCGACCAGGCCCGCCATGTAGGCGGTGCCGCAGGCGATGATCGAGACGCGCGAGATCGTCGCCGGATCGACCGGCCAGGCGAAGGGCTTGAGTCGCTGCGCCGCCATGTCGACGTAATGGGCGAGGGTGTGGCCGACCACCTCCGGCTGCTCGTGGATCTCCTTGGCCATGAAGTGGCGGTAGTTGCCCTTTTCGGCCAGCAGACCGCCCGCGGCGCTGTGGATCGTCTTGCGTTTGACGACGCGGTCCGACGCATCGTGGAAGGTCGCCCCGGCGCGGGTGGCGACAACCCAATCGCCCTCCTCGAGATAGGCGACGCGGTCGGTGAAGGGGGCGAGCGCCAAAGCGTCGGAGCCGAGAAACATCGCGCCGTCGCCGTAGCCGACCGCGAGCGGCGCGCCTTGGCGCGCGCCGATCAGCAGGTCGTCCTCGCCGGCGAACAGATAGACGAGCGCGAAGGCGCCGCGCATCCGTTTCAGCGCCGCGGCGACCGCCTCGGGCGGCTTCTTGCCCTTGGCCAGCTCGTCCTCGACCAGGAACGCCGCCGCTTCCGAATCGGTCTCGGTGGCGAAGCGATGGCCCTTGGCGATCAGCTCCTCGCGCAGCGCCTTGAAGTTCTCGATGATGCCGTTGTGGACGACCGCGACGCGCGGGCTGGCGTGCGGATGGGCGTTGGCTTCGCTCGGCTTGCCGTGCGTCGCCCAGCGGGTGTGGCCGATGCCGATCGTCCCCGCGAGCGGCGACGAATCCAGCTTGGCTTCGAGATTCTTGAGCTTGCCTTCGGCGCGCAGCCGGGTCAGCCGACCGCCCTCGAGCGTCGCCACCCCGGCCGAGTCGTAGCCGCGGTATTCGAGCCGCTTGAGGGCGGAAACAATGTCCCGCGCCACCGGCTTGCTTCCCAGAACGCCAACGATTCCGCACATCGCCCTTGTCCGATTTCGGCGCACCCGAATCGAGCGCGTGCAAGGCATAGGCCAAACGTCGCGCGCGCCTCAAATCACGTTGGGTGACGCAATATGAAGGGGGGCGGCGCTCCGGCGCGAGCAGGCGGATGGGATTCGCTCGCTAACCCTTCTTCTTCATCTTCTCGCGGAACGCCTTGGCCCAGCCGGGCTTCGCCACCTGGCGGCCGCGGGCGACGGCGAGCGCGTCGGCTTCGACGTCCTTGGTCACCACCGAGCCGGAGCCGATATAGGCGCCGTCGCCGATCTTGACCGGCGCGACCAGCGCCGAATTGGAGCCGATGAACACGCCCGCGCCGATGTCGGTTCTGTATTTGCCGAAGCCGTCGTAGTTGCAGGTGATCGTTCCGGCGCCGATGTTGGTTCCGGCCCCGACGCGCGCGTCGCCGATGTAGGTCAGATGGTTGACCTTGGCGCCGGCCTCGATTGTCGAGGCTTTGATCTCGACGAAATTGCCGACCTTGGCCTTGGCGGCGATGTCGGCGCCGGGGCGCAGCCGCGCGTACGGCCCGATCGCGGCGCCGCCGGCGACCTTCGCCCCCTCGAGATGGGAGAAAGCGTGAATCCATGCGCCGTCGCCAATCGTGACGCCCGCGCCGATCACGACATGGGGCTCGATCGTCACGTCGCGGCCGATCACAGAATCGGCGGAAAGGAAGATGGTTTCCGGCGCGACCAGCGTCGCCCCTTCGACCATCGCCTTGTGGCGCAGTCGCCGTTGCATCGCCGCTTCCGCCGCGGCGAGCTGCAGGCGGTCGTTGACGCCCATCGCCTCCTCTTCGGCGGCGAGCCGGGTCTCCGCTTTGAGCCCGCGTCCAGCCGCGATCTCGGCGACGGCGGTGAGGTAGAATTCCTTCTGCGCGTTGTCGCAGCCGACCAATTCGAGCAGGGCGAGCGCTTGGGCGCCGCGGATCGCCGCTGGTCCGGCGTTGCAGCGGCGAATCGCGCGCTCGGCCGCGGTTGCGTCTTTCTCCTCGCGGATGGCGACAAGGCGGCCGTCGCGCTCGATCATCCGCCCATAACCGGTCGGATTGGCCGCTTCGAACGCCAGCGCGGCCACATCGGCGCCGTCGGCCAGCGCCTGGCGCAGCGCCTTCAGGCTTGCCGCGGTCACCAGCGGCGCGTCGGCGTAGACCACGAGCAGATCGTCGTAGCCGCGCGCGATCGCCGCGCGTGCGGCGAGTGTGGCGTGCGCCGTGCCGCGCCGCTCGCTCTGGATGAAGACTTCCGCTTCGGGGGCGAAGGCGCGCGCCGCCGCGGCGACGTCGTCGCGATCGGGCCCGACCACGACCGCGATCGCGCTCGCGCCGGCGTCGCGCAAGGCGGCGAGCGCGTGGGCGACCATCGGCCGACCGGCGACCGGGTGCAGCGCCTTGGGGATCGCCGAGCGCATGCGCACGCCGTCGCCGGCGGCGAGGAGGACGCCGAGACAGGTTCGGCTGGAGGAGGGCGGGGCGTTCATGGCGGGCTCCTGGCGCGGAAGCCGCGGCGGGCGAAGCGCCCCGGCGTCGCCGTGCGCTTATCAGGCTTTGGACGAACAGTCGAAAATCCCCGTCGCCGACTCGCCCGAATAGGATATAGAAATAGCGCCGCGCGATGCTCGTTTCATGCCTCTTGGGCGTGCAAATGCCGCTAAGCGACTGGATAATTTATGGAACCGTGTGGCGGGCGTCCGCGCGGCGGCGAGACCATCGTCCGCAAGGGGGGCCCGCAGCGCGAACGAAGTGCGTCATGGCAGAAACCCCGCGTCGGGAATTCCTCAAGTTGACCCTCGGCGGGGCTTTCGCCGCCGCCGGAATCGCGTTGCAGCGGGTCGCCGCAGCCGCGCCGATGGCGCAGCCGACGCCCTTTTCCGCCGATAGCGTGCTCGACATGGCGCGCGAACTCGCCAAGTCGCCGTTCAAGCCGCCGAGCGCGGCGCTGCCCGATGCATTCGCCAATCTCACCGCCGAGCAATATCTGGCCATCCACCACAACTCCAACACCGCTGTCTGGAACGACGAGAAGATCGGCTTTGCGCTCGAGCCTTTGCAGCGCGGCTTCGTCTTCACGTCGCCGGTGCTGGTCAACGTCGTCGAGAACGGCCAGGCGCGCCGCCTGGTCTACGACCGCAGCGCCTTCGACTTCGGCAAGCTGCAGCCGCCGGTCGATCTCCCCGACATGGGCTTCTCCGGCGTCAGGGTGCTGCGCGCCGGCGACGACCAGGGCTGGCGCGAGCTCGCCATCTTCCAGGGCGCGACCTTTTTCCGCAGCCTCGCGCGCGGCCAGACCTACGGCCTCAACGCGCGCGGCCTGTCGATCCGCACCGGCGAAGCGCAGGGCGAGGAGTTCCCGCTGTTCCGCGCCCTGTGGATCGAAAAGCCGAGCCCCGCGGCCGACGCGTTGACGATCCATGCGCTGCTCGATTCGGCGAGCCTGACCGGCGCGTTCCACTTCACGCTGCGGCCGGGCGAGGCGACGATCATCGACACCGAGCTGACCCTGATCGCGCGCGTCGCGGTCGATCGCCTCGGCTTGAGCCCGATGACGTCGACCTACGTCTTTGGGCCGCTCGACCATCGCCATCCCGACGACGCGCGCGCCGCCGCCTACGACATCGGCGGGCTGCAGATCCTCACCGGCGCCAACGAATGGTTGTGGCGGCCGATCGCCAGCCGCGAGACGCTGCAGATCTCCGCTTTCGCCGACGTCAACCCGCGCGGCTTCGGCCTGTTGCAGCGGGCGCGCGTCTTCGACGCGTTCTACGACGACGACGCGCGCTGGGAGCTGAGGCCGTCGTTGTGGATCGAGCCGATCGGCGACTGGGGCGAGGGCGAGGTGATCCTGATCGAGATCCCGTCCGATTCCGAGTTCAACGACAACGTCATCGCCCAGTGGCGGCCCAAGGCCGGCCTCGCCGAAGGCGCGTCGGTCTCGTTCGCCTATCGCCAGTTCTGGTGCTGGTCGCCGCCGGCGCGGCCGCCGCTCGCCACCGTCGTCAACTCGCGCGGCGGCAAGGTCGGCAAGCGCCGCCGCTTCGCCGTCGAATTCGTCGCCGACCTGTTCGCCGATCCGCAGAAGGCGGCGCAGGTGACGGCGCAGGTCTCGGCCGCGCCGGGGCAGATCGTCTCGTCGCGCCTGTTCGCCTACAAGGAGCGGCGCGCGATCCGCGTCGTCTTCGACCTCGACCCCGGCTCGGAATCCTTGTCCGAGCTGCGCATTCAGCTCAAAGTCGGCGACCAGCCCGTCAGTGAGACATGGCTCTATCGATGGACAGCCTGACGGCCCCGACGCACGCCCAGCCGGCGACGCCGCGCGAGGCGCCGTTGGCGATGCCGGTGCAGTCGCTGCGCAAGTTCGATCGCCGCGAGCGGCGCAGCGCGGTCATGCCGCGTCCCATCGGCGCGCTGGCGCTGGCGAGGCTCGTCATCTTCGGCGGCGCAGCGGCGCTGACCGTCTACGGCGCGCGAGAAATGTACGGCGTCGTCGCGGTCGGCGAGATCACCACGCTCGAATGGGCGCTGGTCGTGCTGTTCGTCGTCAACTTCGCCTGGATCGCGCTCGCCTTCGCCTCGAGCGTCTACGGCTTCGTCTGGCTGTTGCGCGCGCCGCCGCTCGGGTCGTTGCCGCAACGGCTGGAGGGCAAGACCGCGGTGGTGATGCCGATCTACAACGAGGCGCCGGAACGCGTCTTCGCCGCGGTGCAAGCGATGTGCGAGGACGTCCGCGCGACCGGGCTCGGCGACAACTTCGATTATTTCTTCCTCTCCGACACCACCAGTCCCAACCTCTGGATCGCCGAGGAACGCGCGCTGCTGGCGATCCGCGAGCGGCTGCCGGACGAGCGCGTCTACTACCGCCGCCGCCGCAAGAACACCGCTCGCAAGGCCGGCAACATCGCTGATTTCGTCATGCGCTGGGGCGCGGCCTATCCGCAGATGCTGGTGCTCGACGCCGACAGTCTGATGTCGGGCGCGACGATCGTCCGCCTCGCCGCGACGATGGAGGCCGACCCTGACGCCGGCATCGTCCAGAGCCTGCCGCTGATCGTCAATCGCAACACCTTCTTCGCCCGCCTGCAGCAGTTCGCCGCCCGCATCGCCGGGCCGGTCATCGCCTCCGGTCTCGCGGCGTGGATGGGGCGCGACGGCAATTATTGGGGCCACAACGCGATCATCCGCACACGCGCCTTCGCCGATCATTGCGGCATGCCCGATCTGCCCGGCAAGCCGCCGTTCGGCGGCCTCATTCTCAGCCACGACTTCGTCGAGGCGGCGCTGATCCGGCGCGCCGGCTGGGCGGTCTACATGCTGCCGAGGCTCGGCGGCTCCTACGAGGAAAGTCCGCCGTCGCTGATCGATCTGGCGGCGCGCGACCGGCGCTGGTGCCAGGGCAACCTGCAGCACGCGCGCGTGCTGCTGGCCAGCGGTCTTGCGTTTCCGTCGCGGCTGCATCTGATCAACGGCATCATGGGCTATCTCGCTTCGCCCCTGTGGATGGCGCAATTGCTGATCGGCATCGTGCTGGTGCTGCAGTCGCGATTCATCCGGCCGGAATATTTCACCGCCGAATTCTCGCTGTTCCCGACCTGGCCGCGCTTCGACTACGAGCGCGCGTTGCAGTTGTTCGAACTGACGATCGCGGTGCTGCTTGCGCCCAAGGTCTTCGGCATGATCGCCGCCGGCGTCGATCCTGAGACTCGGCGCGGCTGCGGCGGCGTCATTCGCCTGTTCCTGTCGACGGTCATCGAGATTCTCGTCTCCGCCGCGCTCGCTTCGATCATGATGGTGATCCAGTCGGGCGCGGTGCTGCAAATCCTCTCCGGCCGCGACACCGGCTGGAACCCGCAGCGGCGCGACGACGGCTCGATCCCGTTTGCCGCCATCGTGCGCCGCCACCGCTCGCACACGGCGCTCGGCGTGGTCACGCTGCTGGCGGCGGGCGTGCTGTCGCCTTCGCTGGTGGTGTGGATGTCGCCGACCATCGCCGGCCTCGTGCTGTCGATCCCGCTGTCGTGGGCGAGCGGCCAGATGTCGATCGGCGTCGGCCTGCGCCGCCTCGGACTGCTGACCACGCCCGAGGAGAGCGGCGTCCCGGCCATCCTCGCTCGCGCCAACGCGCTGTCGGCCCAGCTCGCCACGACCGGGGCCGAAGACGAAGACGCGCTCAAGGCGATCATCGCCGATCCGGCGCTGCGCAAGGCGCACGAATCCTTCCTGCCCGAGGCGGGCCGCCGCCGCCGCGGCGAAATCGACGTCGACGAGGCGGTGGCGACCGCCAAGCTCAACGACGCCCAGTCGCTCGAAGACGCCTGCGTCTGGCTGAAGCGGAAGGAACGGCTGGCGGTGCTCGGCGACCGCGCGTTGATCGCGCTGCTCGCGCGCCTGCCGGAGAAGCGCGAGCCGCTCGACGAGGCGGAAGGCGAGGCGGTGGGTCGCGTCCTCGATCAACGACCCTGAGTCGGCGCGCGGTCGAAGAGCGGAAACGCGACCAGACCGACGACGAAACCGCCGATATGGGCGATCCAGGCGATCGGCGATTCGGAAGCGCCAAGCGCCTGCGCGCCGGCGCCGAAGACGATATTCGTCGCCATCCAGATCGCGATGAAGCCGAGCGGGCGCCGCTGCCGCAACAGCCGCGCCAGAGGCGGCGCCGGCCGCAGCGGGTCGGCTTCGCCCGCCGACAGCGAATAGCCTTGCGGCGAGCCGAGCGGCCCGCCAGGCTCGAAGATGAAGCGCGTCGCGGCGGCCATCATCCCTGAATCGGCGGCCGAGGCGCCGATCAGCGGCGCGAAATCCATCTGATAGAACGCCCAATGGGTCAGCGCGCCGGCGATCGCCGTCAAGGCGAAGAAAGCGAGAAAGCGCAACGCGCCAAACCGCTGCGCGACCGGCGGTCCGAAAGCGACAAGCCACACTGAGTTGAGCAGCACATGCGTCCACGAACCGTGCAGGAACGCGTAAGTGATGAGCGTCCATGGCTGAGCGATGTCGAGGCGAGTCAAAGTGTCGATCGGGCGTGGGAGCCACAGCGCCAGCGTCAG
The DNA here is from genome assembly GCF_049514155.1 of Roseiarcus sp. Lineage (GTDB taxonomy): Bacteria > Pseudomonadota > Alphaproteobacteria > Rhizobiales > Beijerinckiaceae > Roseiarcus. The sequence continues at coordinate 26,410 of NZ_JBEKVH010000032.1, forward strand.
ACGCTTAGGAACAAACGCGAAGACGCGCCACACTGCGTCCTGCGTCGCCGGCGCGAGGAAATCGAAGACGGCGTAGGCGCCGATCAGTGCGACGATCAACGCGACGACGACCGGCGGAATGGCGAAGATCGGCTCGCGCCGCGGCGCCTCGAGGCCGTCGGCAGGCGGAAAATCGGACATCGGCGGCGCGCTCGGGTTGGGGGTTCAAAACGATCGTCGGCTTTGCGCGGCCCGGCGTTGCGAGCCGGGACCGCCCGTCGTTGTGAGTAGCAGAAGCGCGCCGGTCCGGCGACCGTGGCCGACTGGTGGTTCGGATTTCCCGCCCCTGGCTCCGCCCAATCGATGGAACGCCGACCGCGTCACGGTTGATGACAGACGGCCTCGAGATTGTTGCCGTCGGGGTCGATCACGAAGGCGGCGTAGTAATTCGGCGCGTAGTCGCGCGCTCCAGGTTGGCCGTTGTCGCGTCCGCCGGCCGCCAGCGCGGCGGCATGGAACTGGTCGACGGCCGCACGCGATCTGGCGGCCAGCGCCAGATGCACGGAGGAGGCGGTCTCATTCGCGCCGAGCCACAGCGTGGGGCCGTCTTCGTCGCCGAAGCCGGCGCCGCCGTCGAATTCGGCGAGCAGGCGCCAGCCCAGGGGTTTCAGGGCCGCTTGGTAAAACTGCGTCAACGCGGCGAAGTTGGGCGTGCGCAGTCCGATATGGTCGATCATCTCTTCATTCTCCTTCTTGTTGCAAGGGTAGGGCGCTCGCGATCCGCCTCTCGGCTAGGCGAGCGAAACCAGGGTTGCGCCGGCGCCGATCAATCCAGCCCCGGCGAGCGCGTAGCGAAGGTCGACGTTCCGCCATTCGCCCAGCAGCGCCACGCCGAGCGCAACCGCGACGAGCGCGTTGCTGTTGGTGAGCGGCGCGACGATCGACACCGGCAGCTTGAGCGCGCCGAAGCCGTAGCTCATGCAGGCGATGGCGCCCGTCCAGCTCAGGCCCATGGCGATCGCGAAGCCGATCGCGCGGGCGCCGCCGCCGCTCGCGCCCGTGACCGCGGTCGCCGCGCCGCCGACGACAGCGATCGTCACGCCGACGGCCGTCAGGTAAAGCGAGGTCGAAGCGCCCGCGCCGATGCTGAGCCGCATCAGCACGGTGCTCAGGCCGAGCAGGACCGCCGGCGCGACGCCGCCGACGACCAGCGCCCAGGCGCTCACGGCCTGGCGCCCGGGAACCACTCGACGAAGACGTCGTTGGTTCGGCCGTAGTAGAGCGCGCGCTTGCCCTTCAGGCTGACGAAGTAGCCGACGCAGCCGGCCTCGGCGATGCGATCGCAGAACGTCGTGTAGCTGATCGCGCCGCGCTGGATTGCGCGCAGCGCCGCTTCGACGGCGTCGCCGTTGAAGGCGTCGGCAGTCGTCTTCGACGTGTGACTCGCAACGGTCTCGCAGTCGCCGTTGGGCATGAAATAGGTCTTCGCCCCGACGACCAAGTCGGCGTGATAGCGCTCGACCCCAACTTCCGCCAGCGCCTTCACGACCGCCGGGAACGGCAGGCTGTTCTCGTTCGATGCCGTGGTCACCGCGCGCACGACTTCCTTCACATGAGCGTCCATGTGTCTCTCCTCTTAAAAGCTAGGTTTCGCGTTGCTCGTCCGCCGCCGGCGGAGGCCGTCTAGTCCAGTGGAACGGCCTTCAATTCCCGTCGGCGCACGATCTCTTTCATGGCCGCTTTGATCGCCTCGCGTTCCGAGGGACTCAGATGGCCAAAAAAATCTTCGTCGTTCATGTCCGCCAACGCGGCGAGTTCCGGCGTCAGCGCCCGTCCCGCCGCGGTCAGCGACAAAATCTGCGCGCGCTGATCGCCTGCGACCGCCGCGCGGGCGATCAACTTCTTGTCGAGCAGTCGGTCGGCGAGCTTCGAAATCGCGCCGCGCGTCATGCCCATGCGCTCGGCGAGGTCGGTCGGGCGCAGCGCGCCGTCGTAGAGTTCGCGCATCACCACCCACTCCGCGACGGTCACGCCGCGCGCCTGGGTCTTCAGCGAGAAGGCGTGTGAGACCTGGTTCGACACGAAGCGCAGCCAAAAGCCGACGTGGGAGTCGAGGGCGGCGATCGGTTTCGGCTTCGCGGACATGTCAGCTCCTTTGTTGCCAAGGAAACTATATCGAGTTTGTTTCCATGTCAACAACTTTTTCGCCAATGCGCCGCGACGACGAAAAGCCCCGGGAAATGGGCTCCTCCGGGGCGATTTGGGCTCAGTTGCGCCGGCGGTCGCCGGCGAGTTCGTCGGGTCGCTCAGGTCCTGAAGCAATATGGCCGGTCGAGGTCGGCGAGCGGCCCGGGCTGGGTCGGCGTCCATCCGAGTTCGGCGCGGGTGCGCGCGCTCGAGGCGAGGAGGCCGATCGCGACGAAATGCGCGAACCAGCCGCCGAAATGCTCGGCCGCCTGCTCAGGCGATTTGCCGACGACCGGCAGGCCGAGGCGGCGGCCGATCGCCGCGGCGATACGCGCGCGGCGGCGAACAGCGCGTCGCGCCGAGCGCCGTGGCGGCCCGAGCGTCGCCGAGCCTTTCGCGGACGCGCGCAAAAAGAAAGGGAGAGCCCACCGCGGGCTCTCCCTTTTCGTTCGCCGATCCGCCTCGTGTCGCCGCCGGCGGAGGAGCGTCCGCTGCGGCGACGACTTCGGCTCGCCTGCGAAGCGCTGCGCTGGAGCTTGCGCTGCGCGTTCGCGTGTTCGTCAACGCTGGCGACTATGCGCGCTGAGCCGGCGCGGAGCAACTTCGTCCCTAGTTTATTCTTAACGCGGGCGGCCCGACTCGAAGCGAACCATGGCACGCGCCCTGCAGCCTTGTTGGCGCGCCGTCGGTTCTGTCCCGTTTTGGAACGCCGGACGGCGGGAGACCGCCATGAAGCTCGCCGCGAGCCGGGAACTGTTCGCCTATTGGAACGCGCTGCGCGGCGCGCGCAGCGCGCCTGAGCGCGACGACGTCGATCCGGGCGCGATCCGCGGCGT
>NZ_JBEKVH010000033.1:0-28955 GCF_049514155.1 Roseiarcus sp.
TCGGCTTCGACGGAATCATGACCGCATGCGTCTTCGCCTGGGAAGAGCGCGCCGACCAATCCGGGCGCTTCATGCGCGAGGAAATGCAGAAATACGTCAATAAATATTGGGGCGAACGGGCGAAAGCCTGAGTCTCGTCGGGCGCGCCGGCGCGCCTGAGACAAACTGGCAAGGGAACCAAAGGAAACGCACATGACCCTGCAAGTCGGCGTAATCGGCGTCGGAATGATCGGCCAGGAGCACATCGCCCGCCTCGCGCGCAAGCTCACCGGCGCACGGATTGTCGCGATCAGCGACATCAACGCCAAAGAGGCGGAAAGGGTGGCGGCCGGAGTCCCGGGAGCGAAGGTCTATGCATCGGGCGAGGCGCTGATCAAGGCCAGCGAAGTGCAGGCGGTGGTCGTCACCACCTGGGGACAGACGCACGAGGCGTATGTGCTCGCGGCGATCGAGGCGGGAAAGCCGGTGTTCTGCGAGAAACCGCTCGCTACGACCGCCGAGGCTTGCCTGCGCATTGTTCAGGCCGAAATCGCTTCGGGTCGACATCTGGTGCAGGTCGGTTTCCAGCGCCGGTATGACAAAGGCTACCGCGCGCTCAAGAAGACGATCGACGACGGCGTCATCGGCGCGCCACTGATGATCCACTGCGCGCACCGCAATCCGTCGGTGCCCGAGGCCTATGTCAGCGACATGGCGATCATCGACACGTTCATTCATGAAATCGACGCCCTTCGCTGGCTCATCAACGACGACTATGTTTCCGCGCAAGTGTTCACGCCGCGCAAGACGCGTCACACGCACGCCAAGCTCGACGATCCAATCATCGTGGTGCTGAGGACCAAGGGCGGCGTGCACATCGATGGCGAGGTGTTCGTCAACTGCCGATACGGCTACGACATTCAGTGCCAGGTGGTCGGCGAGGAAGGCATCGCCAACTTGCCGGAGCCGGAAAGCGTCTTGCTGCGCCGAGAGGGCAGGCTCAGCACGGCGATCGGACAGGATTGGAAAATGCGGTTCATCGACTCCTATGACGTCGAACTTCAGGATTGGATCAAGGCGGCGACAACCGGCAAGATCAGCGGTCCGAGCGCTTGGGACGGCTACTTTGCCGCGGTCACCGCTGACGCCTGTCTCGAAGCGAAGCGCACGGGAGAGACAGCCTCGATCGTGACGCCGCCACGCCCTGCATTCTACGATTGAAGACTCACATAGTATCGATCCGACCGCGTCAGCGCGAACGTCTTCGGCGCGCGGTCGAAGGAAAGTCGGAGGGAGCGCAAATGGCGAACCGCAGGATAAAGTTCGGCTTCAATCATATGGTGTCGCCGTCGCTGACGCCCGAGGCGCTCGTTGACGCGGCGGTTCAAGCCGGCGCCGTCGCGATCGAATTGCGCAACGACGTGGGCGCGAACAGCATCAAGGACGTCGACACGGCTCGCCGCGTCGGCGCCAAAGCCAAGGATCACGGGCTCGAAGTTCGAAGCATCAACGCCCTCTATCCATTCAATGTTTGGAACGACGAGCGCGCCCGCCAGACGCAGAGCCTAGCCAAGCTCGCCGCCGCTTGTGGGGCTGTGGGTCTGGTGATGTGCCCGCTCAACGAAGGCAAGTTGCTCGAAGCGACGCCCGAGAAAGCGGCGGGCCTTCGCGCGGCGCTGAAGGAGGCCCGCGCAATCCTTGGCGCGTTCGGCCTCAAGGGCTTCGTCGAGCCGCTAGGCTTTCCGATTTCTTCGCTGCGTTTCAAGCGGGAAGCGCTTGCGGCGATCGATGATGTCAATGGCGCTGACGTATTCTCTTTGGTGCATGACACATTTCATCATCGTGGCGCTGGCGAGCACGAGAGTTTTGCGGCGCGGACGGGTCTTGTGCACATTTCGGGGCTCGAGGATCCGACAATCAGCTTCACCGACATGCTGGATGGCCACCGCGTGCTCGTTGGGCCGAAGGATCGCTTGGGCAATATCGAGCAACTGAAGCAGCTTTATGCCGATGGCTTCGACGGGATCGTCTCTTTCGAGCCGTTCGCCAAGGAAGTCCACGACCTTGCGCTGCCTGTCGCGGCGGTGCGCGAAAGCATGGCGTACGTGCAGACGGCGGTGGCAGGCGCCTAGTCTTTCGGAGACACAGTCGCGATGGCGCCGCCAAGTCGAACCGCCTCGATCTTGCAAACGCGCTGGGCTTGACGGTCTTCGCGTCGCCCGGCGTCGTTTCGCGACTGATCGCCGAGCGGCTGAGTGTCGCGGCGCGCACGGCGTCGCCGTAGGCCCGCTGGCTGGACAATTTGTTGGCGATGCGCAGTCGCGCAGTGAAACGCGACAGCCGCTTGCCGGCGCGTGGACCGACTATGGGTTCGTCTTGAAAAGGAAGCCAGCGGTCGGAATCTCGGCCTCGTCGGAGCCTTTGTTTGGAGGATTTCGGTTAGAGGCGGAGCGGAAAGGGGTCGGCGATGGCTTTGGGCGCACGGCGCACATACCGGCAGCTTCCGTCTCGTTTGACGAGGCGGGAAGCGAAGGGCGTTTCGTCGTCCATGTTATGCAGTCGGCCGGTCCGCAAGACCGCAGAGACGGCTGAAAAGCCTGAATGTTCTCGCTTGCCTGGCGATCCCGCCGCGCCTGGTGGGCCGGGCAGGACTCGAACCTGCAACCAGACCGTTATGAGCGGCCGGCTCTGACCATTGAGCTACCGGCCCTTTAGGGGGCGCGAGCGGGCGCGGGATTAAACCCAATCCGGACCCAAGACGCAAACGTTTGCCGCCAAGGGCCGGCCGCCGCCCCAACTTCGCCATTGATTTCGTTTCATTAGCGCTCGGTCTATGCTAGGCGACGCGGCTGCGGACCGCTCGCTCTTTCGCCGCGGCGCACCCAAGGAGACGATGTCGGCCCCCGCAACCAGAGCGGATTGGGCGGCCCGCCGGCCAAAGTTCGCTTCCGACGCGACTTCGCCGCTTGGCCGCGACCCGGTTCGGCGGCGCGCGTTCGCGGCGGCTAAGCGCCATTCGCGGGTGGTTCGCTTCATGCGCATCGCAACGCCGACGGCGGCGCTGCTCGCCGTGGCGGCTTTGATTTTCTTCGCCATGTTCGATCCGTTTCGCCGCGAGATCGGCGGCCTGACGGTCGGCGAGCTCAGCGTCGACGGATCGAAGATCGTCATGAGCCATCCGCGCCTGACCGGCTCGCGCAAAGACGGCCGCGCCTATGTCGTCAACGCCGTCAAGGCGATCCAGGACGTCGCGCATCCGACGACCGTCGAGCTGAGGGAGATCGACGGCGACGTCGCAATGGCCGACGACAGCCGCATGCGCGTTAGCGCCGCCGTCGGCCTCTACGACAGCGTCCGCGAGTTTCTCAAACTGACGCAGGATGTGCATCTGCGCAGCCCGAGTTACGACGTGACGCTTTCCGTCGCCGACATCGACTTCAAGGCTGGCGTCTACCGTTCCGATCAGCCGGTGACGGTCGTCACCGGCAACGGCGCGACGATCCACGCGGATTCGGCCGAGGCGCAAGACAACGGCGCCGAGCTGACGTTCATCGGCCACGTCCGATCGACCTTCGCCGGCGAAACCATCGCGGCGCCGGCTCTCGGCAATTTGAAAGGAGCCGCTCCATGACCGCCGCTCGGCGCAGTGTCGCCGTCGCCGTCGCCCTCGCGCTGGCGTTCGTCGCCGTTGCGTCCGCCGCTGCGGCGACCAAAGACTCCGGCGCGTCGCTTCTTCCGGGCGCAGGGTCGAAGCAGCCGGTGTCGATCGAAGCCGACAAGCTCGTCTATTTCGACAAGGAGCAGAAGGCGGTCTACACCGGCAACGTCGTCGTCATCCAGGGCGACAGCAAGATGACTTGCTCCGGGCTGACGATCTACATGGAGAAGGCCGCCGCGCCCGGCGACGCCGCTCCGGCCGCGAACGCCGCCCAGAACGGCGCGGGCGGGTCGTCGAGCCACGTCAAACATCTCGACGCCGCCGGGCCGGTCACCGTCATCTCCAAGACCCAAGTCGCCACCGGCGACCATGGTTCCTACGACAAGGCGCAGAACAAAGTCTGGCTGATTGGCAACGTGACGCTCAGCGACAGCGGCAACGTCACCAAGGGCGACAAGCTCACCTACGACCTCGCCACCGGCGAGGCGACGGTCGACACCGGCGCCGCCGGCCGGGTCAAAGGCCTGTTCATCCCTGGCTCGAGCGGACCGGGCGGCGATGACAAGACCGGCGCGCCGAAGTAGAGAAGGCGACCTCATCATCGCATCGGACGCCAGCTATGCGCAGTCGCCCCGCCCGGAACGCCCTGACTTGAGCGGCGCCTGGTCGCTCGAATCGCGGCCGCGCGCCGCGGCTGAAACGCCCCCCCGCGCCGCGGCGGACGTCGCCGACGGCTATCTCGCCGTTCACAATCTCGGCAAGACCTATGGCGCGCGCGCCGTGGTGCAGGACGTCAGCCTCTATGTCCGGCGCGGCGAAGCGGTCGGTCTGCTTGGCCCCAACGGCGCCGGCAAGACCACCGTCTTTTATATGATCACCGGTTTGGTCAAGCCCGACAAAGGCGTCATCGATCTCGACGGCTATCCGGTCACCAGCTTGCCGATGTATCAGCGCGCGCGGCTCGGCATCGGCTACCTGCCGCAGGAGGCTTCGATCTTCCGCGGCCTCAATGTCGAAGACAACATCCGCGCCGTGCTCGAGGTCACCGAGCCCGACCGCCGCGCGCGCGAGGCGACGCTCAATTCGCTGCTCGAGGAATTCGATATCGCGCGGCTGCGCAAGGCGCCGTCGATCGCGCTGTCGGGCGGCGAACGCCGGCGTTGCGAGATCGCGCGCGCGCTCGCCGGCAAGCCGTCGTTCATGCTGCTCGACGAACCGTTCGCAGGCATCGATCCGATCGCCGTCGGCGACATCCAGGACCTGGTGCGCCATCTCAAGGGTCGCGGCATCGGCGTGCTGATCACCGACCACAACGTGCGCGAGACGCTCGGCCTCATCGACCGCGCCTACATCATTCACAGCGGCCACGTGCTGACCGAGGGGCCGCCGGAAGAGATCGTCGACCATCCCGACGTGCGCCGTTATTATCTCGGCGAGGACTTCCGCATGTAGCGGCGCGCGCCGGCGCTCACTCGTCTTCGTTGAAGCGGTTGGCGACCAGCGCCTCGAGCGCGTCGAGCGCCGCGGTCGCCTGGGCGCCGAGGGCGGTGACGGTGATGGTCGAACCGACCCCGGCGCCGAGCATCAGGATGCCCATGATCGAATCGCCGCCGACGGTTTCGCCGCAGCGGGTGACCTTGACCTCCGCGTCGAAGCGTTCGACGCATTGCACGAACTTGGCGGTCGCCCGCGCGTGCAGGCCCTTGCGATTGACGATGTGGAGATCGCGCGCGTGTGCGCCCGCCATGACTGGCGGCGGGGGACAGTCGTCCTCGTCCAACGGCGTATCGCTCATTTCCCGGCCAGAACCTTGCTTGCCACGGTGATGTATTTGCGCCCGGCGTCGCGCGCTTCCATCACGGCGTGATCGAGGTCGGCGCTTTCGCGCAACGTCGTCAGCTTGATCAGCATCGGCAGGTTGATGCCGCAGATCACCTCGACGCGGCCGCCGTCCATTACCGAGATCGCGAGGTTCGACGGCGTGCCGCCGAACATGTCGGTGAGCAGCACGACGCCGCTGCCGTCCTGAACGCGCGCCACGGCGCCGAGAATGTCGGCGCGGCGCTGCTCCATGTCGTCTTCCGGGCCGATCGTTATCGTCTCGAACCGCGACTGCGGACCAACGACGTGTTCGAGCGCGGCGCGAAACCCAGTGGCGAGCTGGCCGTGAGTGACCAGGACCATTCCGATCATCAAGATTCCATCGTCTTCGCGCGCCGCCGCCGCGCCGGCGGAGGGTCTCGACCCTGCGGAGGGCGCATTTTTGTGCAGTGCGGCGCAATGTTCAAGCGAAATTCGCAAAGCGCCGCGATCAGCCCCACGGCGCCATGATCGGCCTCGGGGCGCCATGATCCGCCTCAAACCCGGCGCGCCAGCGATTCCAGGACGACCAGGGCGTGGTCGGCGGGTCCGTGGGACGGGTCGAGCGGGACGCGCAGCAGCCGGACGCCGAGGATTTCAGCCGACAATTCGCTCTCGCCGGGCAGGCGTGGCGGCGCTTCGCCCCGCCCGGCGAGGTCGACGACCAGTCGGATAACCGCGGCCGGCTCGGCGGCGACCGCGATCAGGCCTTCGAATCGCCGTTCGATTTTGCCAGCGAATTCAGGCGCGCCGCGCGCGATCAGGCGGCTGCCGAAAGCGCGCGCGAAGACGCGGTCGTCGGCGATCAGCGCAGCAAAACAGGTCCGCTCGCGCGCCGCCCCAATCAGCGCCAACGCGAGCGAACTCTTGCCGGCGCCCGACGGACCGCGCAGCAGCACGCCGCTTTCGCCGACGACGAGCGCCGTCGCATGCAGGGCCGTCCACCCCATCGGCGTCGCGCTCACGGAACGATCGCCGGCAGGGCGACGACGAAGCGCGCGCCGGTGCCATGGCGCGTCGCCGCTTCGTCGTTTGCCGCCTGCGACGGTCCCGGGCGGTTCTCGGCCCAGATGCGCCCCCCGTGCGCTTCGACGATCTGACGCGAGATCGACAAGCCCAATCCGGAGTTCTGGCCGAATCCCTGCTCCGGCCGGTCGGTATAGAAGCGCTCGAAGATGCGCTCGAGCGCGTGCGGCGGGATGCCGGGGCCGTCGTCGTCGACGAGCGCCCACACCTCCTCTTGCTTCGGCGCGCCTTCGGCGGTCGGCTGATAGACGGCGCGGCGCAAGGCGACGCGCACCTCGCCGCCCGGCTTCGAGAACGAACACGCATTGTCGATGAGATTGGTGAGCACCTGAGCAAGGCGCGAATCGTGGCCGATGACGATGAAGTCGCTCGGCCGCTGGGCGCCGCGCCGCTCCACCGTCAGCTTCACCGTCACGCCGTTGTTGCGCGGCGAATCCGAGACCATGGCCGCGACCGCCTTGGCGACCTCGACCAGATCGACCGGGCCGGCGTCGCCGCGCGCGAGCTCGGCGTCGAGCCGCGAGGCGTCGGAGATGTCGCTGATCAGCCGGTCGAGGCGGCGCACGTCGTGCTGCATGATGTCGAGCAGACGGTCGCGCGAAGGGCCGGATTTGACCCGCGGCAGGGTTTCCACCGCGCTGCGCAGCGAGGTCAGCGGGTTCTTCAGCTCGTGGGCGACGTCGGCGGCGAAGCTCTCGATCGCGTCGATGCGGTTGTAGAGCGCCTGGGTCATGTCGCGCAGCGCCCCCGACAGATGGCCGATCTCGTCGGAGCGGGCGGTGAAGTCGGGGATCTGCTGGCGCGATCGGATGCCGCGCCGCACCCGCTCGGCCGCTTCGGCCAGTTTGCGCACCGGCTCGGCGATGGTGTTGGCGAGCAACAGCGACAGCACCAGCATCACCGTCGCCAGCACCAGGAAGACGCGCAGCAGCGCCCAGCGCTCCGAGGCGATCACCGAATCGATGTCGCCGCCCAGGGTGGAGAGAAGCAACGCGCCGCGGATCGCGCCGCCCGCGCGTTGGATCGGCGCTGCGACCGAAACGATCGTCTCGTCCGCGGCGTCGACCCGCACCGCCGATTCGGTTCGGCCGGCGAACGCTGCAGCGACCTCAGGCATCGACTTGCCGTTGGTCGCCCATTCTTCGGCGGCGCGCCGTTTCTTCGCCGGCGTTAAGGACTGGCGCAGGTCGCTCCACACTCTTTGCCACCATGGCGGGGTCTCGACGTTCGCCTCGGAGCGCAGGGCGGGGCCGCGCACCGACAGCGTGCTCGAATCGAGCAGCAACAGGCCGTCGAGATCGTAGATGCGGGCGCGGGTGCGAGTCGGCGTGACGAGGCGGTGCAGCACTGGACCGACCCGCTCGGGGTTGATCGAGAACTCGATCGAGTCTTCGTCGTCTTTCTGCGGCTCGGCGTTCTCGTTGGGCGCGAGCCGCAGCAACTTCTCGGGATCGACGGTGATCGTGTCGGTCTCGACCGTCGCCGACGCGGCGATCGCTGCGGAGATGATGCCGGCCTGGGTTTTCAGACTTTGCGTTCGCGCGGCGATGATGTCGGCGCGGAACTGGTTGAGCAGCAGGAAGGCGACGACCAGGACCAGCAGCCCGCCGAGATTGAGGAAGACGATGCGGCGGGTGAGCGAAGAGGAAAAGCTGGAGAGCGCCGCGCGCCTGAAGGCGCGCAGCCGTTGGCGCGCGCGCGAGCGCCGCCATCGCGCGCTTGCGGCGGTCAGGAACGGTTCGCTGTGGGCCTCGCTGCTCATCGCTGCGCGCGGCGCTGGTCGCGCCGCGCCCCGGTCCTCTCCGGCGTCACGCTTCCCGGAAGCGGTAGCCGACGCCGTAGAGCGTTTCGATCATTTCGAATTCGGGCTCCACGACCTTGAATTTCTTACGCAGTCGCTTGATGTGGCTGTCGATCGTCCGGTCGTCGACATAGACCTGGTCGTCGTAGGCGGCGTCCATCAGCGCGTTGCGGCTTTTGACGACGCCGGGGCGCGTCGCCAACGCCTGGAGAATGAGGAACTCGGTCACCGTCAGGGTCACCGGTTCGTTGTCCCAGGTGCAGGTGTGGCGCTCGGGGTCCATCTTCAGCCGGCCGCGCTCGAGAACTTTGGCCTCGCTCTCCTTTTGACTGGCGGCGTCCTTCGGATTGGAGCGCCTGAGGATCGCTTTGACCCGCTCGACCAGCAGCCGTTGCGAGAACGGTTTGCGGATGAAGTCGTCGGCTCCCATCTTGAGGCCGAACAGCTCGTCGATTTCCTCGTCCTTGGAGGTGAGGAAGATCACCGGCATGTCGGACTTCTGCCGCAGCCGGCGCAACAGCTCCATCCCGTCCATGCGCGGCATCTTGATGTCGAAGATGGCGAGATCGGGTGGGTTGGCCTTCAACCCGTCGAGGGCGCTGGCGCCGTCGGTGTAGGTCTGCACGCGATAGCCTTCGGCCTCCAGCGACAGGGAGACTGAGGTGAGAATGTTGCGGTCGTCGTCGACCAGGGCGATCGTCGGCATGACTCTCCTGCTTCCATCCGCTTGCGTCGCGTCGGCTAGCCGCCGCCGTTTCCCACAAGGCGCGGCGGCACAATAAAGCCTTTCGCGGCCGAAATGTGGCCCTCTTAAGAACCGCTTGGGTCGCGAAGGGGCTTCCGCCGCGCGCCTTTTCGCCCGTCGCCGGCCAAAATAGCCCGCTTTGCCAAATGTTCAAACCGCGCTCCGGGCGAGCCGGTCCGCCGACTTGACCGCGCTGGCGCGGCGCGCTTTGTCTCTCCCGGCCGGCGGCGGCTAAGCCGGCGACCCTCGAGGCGGGGACGGCGAACATGATTGCGGCGGGCGCGGAAGAGTCGCGGACGGCCGCGATCGCCGACGCCAAGCGGCTGCTGCGCCTGTCGCGCACCGCCGCCCTGGCGACGCTCGGCGCCGACGGTTCGCCGCTGACGACCTGGGTCGGCTGCGCCAGCGATCTCGACGGCGCGCCGCTGTTCCTGCTCTCCACGCTCGCTCAGCACACCAAGAACCTCGCCGGCGACGCGCGCGGCTCGCTGCTGTTGACCAGCCCGCCCGACCGCGGCGATCCGCTCAACCACCCGCGTCTGACCGTCGGCGGGCCGATCGCGCCCCATTCTGACCCTTACGCGCGCAGGCGCTACCTGCAGCGCAATCCCAAGGCCAAGCTTTACGCGCCTTTCGTCGATTTCGCGATCCACCGCATGCGGATCGAGGCGGTGCATTTCAACGGCGGCTTCGGCCGCGCCGACAAGCTCGTTCCCGCCGACATTCTCGCGCCTCCAGGCGAGGCGGCGGCGCTGACCGACGCCGAGGACGTTCTTCTCGCCGAGATCAACGCGGCTGAAGGGCTGGCGGCGCAGCTCGCCGGGCGGCGCGAGGCGGGACGGCGGGTCTGGCGCGCGATCGGGCTCGACGCCGAGGGGCTCGATCTCGCCGCTGGCGGCGCGGCGGCGCGAGTCGGTTTTCCCGCGCCGGCGTTCGAGCCGCAGGCATGGCGGCGACGGCTGGCCGACGCTCTGGCGTCGTCGTCGCCTTAAGCCTCAGCTCGCCGACAAGCGACGGCTCTCGACCGCCACCCGCCACGCGTCGAGATCGGACAGCATCGCCCGCGTCGTCGCTTCGGCGACGCCGCGCAACCCACGGATGTCCAGCGCGCCGACGATGCGCGCCTGGAGCGCGCGCAACTCGCCGGCGGTGCGGCGCGAGCGGCGCGCCAGATCCTCGTAGTCGCCGAACAAGCGCACGCCATAGGCGGCCGTCGCGGCCGCCGGCAGGAAGATCGCCGCCGCCAGGCCCCAGCTTTCGTAGCTTTCGAGCCCGGACGCGACGAAGAAGCGCACGGCGAGATAGACGGCGTTGTTGACCAGCGAGGCCGCCAGCAGGATGACGCCGATCCCTTCGTAGACGTGGTCGCGCCGTTCCAGCCGTTCGGCGTTGGCGATGTGGTAGGCGAGCTGCTCGTCGACCAAAGCCGCGAGGATGTCGCGGATTTCGCCGCTGAGGTTAGCGATCTCGCCGGCGAACAACGGCAGTTCGCGCGCGACCGCGCGCGCGCACCAACCGGGCCAGGCCGCTTGCGCCGGCTTCAGATGCGACGGCCAGGCGCCGAGCAGCCACGCCGGCGCGACGATCCGCAGCCGTTCGGCGACTTCGCGCGCCTCGAACCACTGATGATGCCAGCGCCGGCGGGTGGCGAACAGCACCAGCCCGCCGACCAGCGCGACGGTCAGGAGCTCGAACGCCGCGGCGGTCAGATGCAACTCTCGGAAGCGCGCCGCGGCGGCGACCAACGCGCTCGCCAGCACCGTCGCCGCGGAGCTGACCAGAAACAGCCGGCGATAGGCGCCGGCGTGACGCGCGGCGACGTCTTCGGCCGCTAACAGAGCCTGAGCATAGCGCTTTGCCGCGGCGCGATTGGTCGGCGATTCGCCGACGGCGGCGCTCACGCGCGGCCATTGCGCGCGCGGCGCCTTCAGGTCGCGACCGTCGAACACGTGACTGGCGCGGCGGCTGGCATCGGCGCCGACGCGGCAGGCGAAATATTGCTTGAGCCCGGCGCGCTCCTCCGCTGCCAGCGGCGGGCCGACAATGTGCGCAATCAGTTCGGCCAACGCCGGCGCCAGCGGGCGCGGCGCGATGTCGAGCGCGCGCCGCGTCGTCGCCTCGTCGGCCGGTTCGTCGGCCCACAGCAGTCGCGTCGCGCCGTCCTCGGGATCGACGACGATGATCGGCGCGCCGCGCCGCGCCGCTTCCTCGACGATCTGGCCGGTGCCGCCGCGCCCCTCGGCCGGCTTGCCGTCCCATACGGCGACAAGGATGTCGGATTGGGCGAGCGTCGTCAGGCCCGCCGCTTCGAACGTCGCCGGCAACCGCTCAGCGAGCGGCGAGGCGGAATCGCCGGCGAGCGGCAGGATCAGCGTGGCGCGGGCGCGCGCCGCAAGCGCAGCGAATTCCTGGCGCGACGCGTCGTCGACGAACGTCTCGAGGTAGATCGGCGCTGGGCAGGGCAGAACCACGTCGAGGGCGAAGCCGGCTTCGAGCGCGGCGCGGGCGGCGATGCGGTCGGCGCCCTCGGCGAGCGATGAGATCAGCGTCACGATCGGCGGAACTTCGCTGAAGCTCGCCTTCGCCTCGGCGCCGATCGCGGCGAGGCCCGCAGCCGTAGCGGCGAACGCCGCTTCGAGCGCCTTTCCCACCGCCGCGACGTCGAAAGCGCGCGGCGCGCCCTGGCCGTTTTCGGCCGCCGCCGGCGCGCGCGTGAGGCGATGGCCGGTGACGCCGAGCGTCAGCGCCAGGCGAGGCTTGGGCGGGTGGCGGCTCACTGGGCGACGGGCTCCGGCGCTAAGGACGAGCGATGGGCGCTACGCCTATCATCCCAAGCCATTTTTCACTCGACAAGTTCGCGCGATTGAATTTCTACTGATTGTCCCAGTTTGCCGCCGCCTTTGATGATCATGATCCCCGCACAGGTCTCCGGAGACGACGATCTCAGGCTCGCGCCCGTGCTCACGGTGTTGTGGGCGGGCGGCGACGGCGCTGACGCAGCCGCAATCGGCGAGGCGGCCAAGCTCTTTCAGGCGGCGGCGCGCGCGGCGGTCGAGCGCTGGCCGGAGGTCTATCGCGGGCCGGGCCGGGCGCGGCTGATCTGCCGCGACGACGACCCGCCGTCTGTCGCGGTGGCCGAGGCGGCGAAGCGCGCCGGCGTCGAAATCGACGTGCATGGCGGCGGAGCGGCGGCCTGCGACGCGGCGCTGCTGGCGAGCCGCGACTTCGCCAAGATTCCGGCTACGCTGCCGGCGTTGGTGGCGGAATCGGGCGCGGCGGCGCGGCTGGCGATCGATTCCGGCTTCGAGCCGTCGCTCGAAGGGGCGCCGCGTCGGCGCGGCGACGCCGCGGCGAGCCCAGAGGCGATCGCCGAGGCGCTGCTGTCGCCGCCGCGCCGCGTCGCCGACCGGCGCGACCTCGGCGAGTATCAGCGCGAAGACCCGGGCCGCCGCGCCTACCGTTACGAATACGCGCTGCTGTTGCGGCTGATCGGCGAGCCGTCCGAGACCAGTTCGGGGCTCGACGATTCCTGGACGCGCGCGGCGGCGGCCAATTCCTCGGCGAGCGTCGATCGCAGCGAGGCGCTCGATCGCCTGCGCCGCGAATACGAGCGCGGCGACGCGCTGGCGCTCGCCTACGGCCGGCGCTGGCGCAGCACGCTGGCGGCGCGCTCGTTCCTGCTCTTCGCCGTCAACTTCGCTTCCGGTTTTGTCGGCGCGCTGTTCCCGGTCGCTTCGCCGGTGACGGTGCCGCTGCAGTTTGCGATGACCGGGCTGCTTTATCTCGATCAGCATGTCGCCAGGCGGCGGCGCTGGCGGATCAAGTGGATCGATTACCGCCGCGCCGCCGAAGCCGCGCGCATCGCCCGGTTCTGCGTGCTGGGGGGAATCGCCCCTCCCGACGCCGCGTCGGGCTCGTGGGTCGACTGGCGGCTCAAGCGCGCGCTGCGCGGCGCCCCGGCGGCGGGGTTGGCGGAGCGCGACGCCGCAGGATTCCTGACCTACCTCGGCGAGGTCGAGATCGACCCGCAGATCGCCTACCATCGCGCCGCCTATCGACGCTTCCGTCGGCTCGACGCGCGCCTGCGCCGCGCCGCGACGACGGTCCTGCTGACGTCGGCGGCGCTTGGCGCGGCGCTGGCGGCGGTCGCGCTCTCCGGGCTTCTGCGCGCGCCGGTGTCGCTGCTCGCCGCGGTCGGCCTCGCGCTCAGCGCCGGGCCGGGACTTTCGGCGGCGCTCAACGGATTGCGCAATCAGCTCGACGTGGTGCGGCAGGCGGCGCGCTCGGCGCGCATCGGCCTCGCGCTGCGTCGTCTGCGCCGCGCCCTCGACGACGCGCCGCCGAACGCCGCGCTGGCGCGCAGCGCCGCCAGGCGCGCCGCCGAGATCATGCTCGACGACGTCTCCGCCTGGGATCGGGCGATGGAGATCGTCTAGGCCGTAGCGCGCAAGGAGGATGGCATGAGCGACGCGACCCAGACTGCCTCGTCCGCCCGCGATCGTCACCTGTTTGCGCCTGGCCCGAAGCGCATCCTCGCGCTCGATGGCGGCGGCGTGCGCGGCGTCGTCGCGCTGGCGTTCCTCAAGGAGATCGAGCGCACGTTGGCGGCGCAGGCGGGGCGGCCGGTGCGCCTGTGCGACCACTTCGACCTGATCGGGGGCACCTCGACCGGCGCCATCATCGCCGCCGGCCTCGCGCTCGGTCACAGCGTCGATGAATTGATCGATTTCTATCAAGAACTCGCGCCGCGGGTGTTCCGTCAGCCAATCGTGAAGCTGCCCGGCTGGAAGGCGATCTTCGACGCGCGCGCGCTGGCCAAAGCGCTCGAAGGGGTGATGGGCGACCGCCGGCTTGACACCGAGGACCTGCAGACCGGCCTCGGCATTACGCTCAAGCGGCTCGACACCGGCAGCGCCTGGGTGCTGGTCAACAATCCGCGTTCGGCGTTCTGGGAGTCGCCGGCCGACCGCAGCTACATCGGCAATCGCTATTACCGGCTCGCCCAGATCGTGCGCGCCAGCACCGCCGCGCCGCATTATTTCGATCCGCAGGAGATCGAGATCGCCGACGGCGTGCAGGGCCTGTTCGTCGACGGCGGGCTGACGCCGCACAACAATCCGGCGCTGGCGCTGTTCCTGTCCGTCTTCGTGCCGCGTCTCGGCATCGGCTGGGACGTCGGCCCCGACAAGCTGACGATCGTCTCGGTCGGCGCCGGCACGTTCCGCGACCGCTTCGAGGCTTCCACCCTGACGCGCGCCGCCTCGGTGAGGCTGGCGCTGAGGGCGATGATTCAGCAGATCGGCGACAATCAGCAATTGATCCTGACGCTGATGTCGCTGCTCAGCGAAAGCCCGACGCCATGGCCGATCAACGCCGAGCTCGGCGACCTCGGTTCGCTCGTCGCGCCGCGCGGGGCGCTGTTCCGCTTCCTGCGCTACGACATCAAGCTCGAAGGGGAATGGCTGAGCGAGCGGGTCGGCGCGACGGTGACGGCCGAGCAGATTCGTCAGATGCGGCGGCTCGACGACGCCCGTTCGATGCCGCTGCTCAGCGAGCTTTCCGCCGAAGCGGCGCGCCGGCAGGTGAAGGCGGCGGACTGGGCCATGTGAACGTCCGCGCTCGCCGCTCGCGAGTCGTTCGATAAGGCGGCGTAGAGCGCCCTGATCGTGTCATTCCCGACGGCCGCGCCAGCGGCCGATCGGGAATCCAGAGTCGCGGACGCAGATCGCCGAGCGTCTGGATTCCCGGTCGGGCCTGCGGCCGGCCGGGAATGACACATTCAGCGCAGCGCGCCTCAGCGGTTCTTGAACGCCGCCGGCCGCTTTTCGGCGAAGGCGCGCATGCCTTCCTTCTGGTCCTCGGTGGCGAACAGGGCGTGGAACATCCGCCGCTCGAACCGCAGCCCTTCGGCGAGCGTCGTTTCGAAGGCGCGATTGACGCTCTCCTTGGCGGCATAGACCGCCGTCGCGGAATAGGAGGCGATCGTCGCGGCGACTTTCAGCGCTTCGTCGATCAGCTCGGCCGCCGGCACGAGGCGCGCGACGAGGCCGGAACGCTCGGCTTCGGCCGCGTCCATCGTCCGACCGGTCAGCGTCAACTCCATCGCCTTGGCCTTGCCGACGGCGCGGGTCAGCCGCTGCGTGCCGCCGCCGCCGGGGATGATCCCGAGCCTGATCTCCGGCAGGGCGAACTTGGCGGTGTCGGCGGCGAGAATGAAATCGGCCATCATCGCCAGCTCGCAGCCCCCGCCGAGCGCGAGACCCGCCACCGCGGCGATGAGCGGCTTGCGCGCATGCGTCACATGATCCCAGTGGCCGAAGAAGTCGCCGAGGAACATCTCGGCGAAGCTCGCTTCCTGCATCTCCTTGACGTCGGCGCCGGCGGCGAAGGCCTTGTCCGAGCCGGTCAGCACCATCGCGCCGATGGCTGGATCCGCGGCGAAGGCGCTGAGCGCCTGGTTGAGTTCATCGATCATCGCGCTGTTGAGCGCGTTCAGCGCCTGCGGCCGATTGAGGCGGACGAGCCCGACGCGGCCGTGGGTCTCGACGAGAATGTTGGCGTAGGTCGTCACGATGGGGACTCCTCTGGCGGAAGTTCGACGCATCCCTAGCCAAGGCGCGGCGCGAAGGGAAGCGGGGCGCTCGCGGCGCCGCCCGCCGCCATTGACAGGCCGCCGCGCGCGCCCTTATGAAGCGCGCCGTGCCCAGGTGGCGGAATTGGTAGACGCACTGGTTTCAGGTACCAGCGGTGCAAGCCGTGAAGGTTCGAGTCCTTTCCTGGGCACCATTTCCGGAAATTGAAGAGCGCATGCGGAAGGCGATCGGCTGATCGACCGGCCCGAATTGGCAATCGCGGCCGAAACGCGGCAGGCCTCGCCTCATCCTCGCCGAATGGAAAAAGAGCCGCGACAAGACGATTCGCCGGCCGTTCATTATCAGGCAGTTAGGCGCCAAAAACCGCGCGGACTGCAAAGCGTGGGGCGCACGCGACGCGCGCTTGAGAAGCGCGGCGGCCGCCGGTCAAGTTTGGCCGTCGGTTTCGTCAAGTCCTGTCAAGCGGCGTCAAGTTTCGTCAAGTCCTTGCTTGAGACGTCCGCTCCCTGCCAGGGCAAAGCGTGAGGAAGTCATCGCCCGGTTCAAGGCCAATGGGAGGCCATCCGAAATTGCCGGATCGGTTGGAATTGGAAGGGTGTCTGTTTACGGAATCCTCAACGGAGCCAGCTTGATATGAGTTGAGCGGTGTTCATTCTCTCTTGAGAATCAAAGCCAATACCAGTTCCACGCTCTGTAACGCTCTGTAACGGCGCATGGGCCGCGTTTTTGCATCTGTGCAATCGATTGTTAGGATCGGAACTTTACAAGAAGGTCGGGCTCGAACGCATTCACCGGCTGGGAGCGCGCCTGTGAACTGGCGCCGAAGTGGTTCCCCATTTAAATGCGACGTAATACAATGAGACTGCGAACGAATTCGACATCCGCGACGGGTCACAGTTCGACGCGGTTTGGCGCCGCTTCTCGTTGCGACCTTGCCCGACGAATCAACGACCTGGATTATCTAGATCGCGGGGACCCAATTGACTGCAATTTCACAATTTTGCCGCGCTCTACGACCCAATGCTAATTCTGACTGACCGGGCCAAAGGCGGCCTTGCAATTTACGACTATCTGACCCGTGGCAGAAGTTGCCAGGTCGTCCCCCTGCATCAGGCCCAGGCGCAACCCCTAAAATATCCGATAATTGTTTGTGATGTCGATATCGGTAACATGACTTCGGTCAGACTGCTCCGCGCTGCGCTGAAGCTTCATCGCGTCGACGCCGACATCCCGGTGTTATTTCTCACGCGCGACAGCACTCGCCTCACGGCCGCTTTGGCGATTTCGCTCGACGCGACAGAATTGGTTTACTGTAACGACCGTCCGGCGGTGATTCATGCGGCGGCCGAGAGGTTGCTCTACGCCTATCAGAGCAGAAACAAAGGCGCCACACGCCCTGCCAGCGTGACGGAAGCGCGCGCATCCGACGCAAAATCGGCGCTTGCCAGCTGCTTTGACGCCGTGAAGCGAGGTGAACCCGTATCGATTGCAGAACTGGACCGGGGCGCCAGCGTCATACTCGGCGCCATCAAACAGGCCAAAATCAGATCGTGGTTGGATGTCGTCTGGCAGTTCGATGACGTAACCTACCAGCACTGTCTGCTGGTGGCCGGCTTGTGTGCTGCGTTCTCCTTGAAGTGGGTCCTCGCGTCGGATCATCAGCATCTGCTGTTGCAGGCCGCGCTTCTCCACGATGTCGGCAAGGCGCGCATACCCTCAAGCATCCTCAACAAGTCTGGTGCCCTATCGAAGCCCGAGATGGACGTCATGCGGACCCATCCGGCGCTGGGTCATGCCATGCTTGCGGGCCAGCGCGGCATCAGCCCGGTCATTCTGGATGTGATACGCCATCACCATGAGTACCTGGACGGCACGGGGTACCCTGACCGTCTTCAGGGGCGGCAGATTAAGGATTACGTGCGCATGGTCACCATCTGCGACATCTACGCCGCGCTGATTGAACGCCGCTCCTACAAAGCGCCGATGCCCCCTCAGCAGGCGCTCGCCGTGCTGACGGACCTAGGCGTCAAGCTCGATAGAAATCTGCTGAAATGCTTTGAAGCGGTGGTTGCAGATTGTGGTTGACCGCTCTGACGTGGATGTTCGCCTAACCACCCTTTTGAGTCACCCACCAGGACGAGGAACGCGATAATCTGTATCACCTCGTTCAGGTTCCATTGCACCGGGTAGACGCCAAACTGCCTGAAGATTTTCGCCGCAAAATAGGCGCAGGGAGTCACGGCCATAACGGCGACAAACGCCCAGTTCAGCCCTTTTCTCATCGTCGCATCGATCGAGCTGTACTGCTACGCATACCGAGCTCGTGTTGAGGTGCGACCCTCGTCAACCTCTTATGTTCTGCTGGTCACAACACGTAATCCATACGAACCGCTACCCCGCCAACAGCCCGCTATCGACCTCGCCGACCGTCTTCAAGATCACTGCGTCGGCGAAGTCGCCGAGGGCCGGGTCGCCGGTGCGCGAGAAGGCGATGGCGCCGCAATGGCCCTCCGTCGTCGCCAAAGCGTCGGCCATGCGGATCGCCTGGCTTGAACTGCGCGCCTCTTTCGGCTCGCAGGCGACGATGTCGCCGTCCTCGGAACGGGTGAAGGCGAGCGCGACGTAATAGGTCGTCGAGGCCATTCGAACCTCCCTGTCATCCGCCGCCGACCTGTCGATGGATCGGCGGTTCGAACATGACAATTATGCTCCGATTTCCGCAGGCGGCTCCCATCAGCCGCGACTCCCGAAGCGAGAGCGGAAAGTTCGGTCCCCGCGGGCAAACCAGCGTGTCGAGATCGAGCGGCTTGCGATCGAGGCGCCGCCGCATCGCCTTCACGCCTTCGCGGCAGCCGAGCATGCGCGGCATGGGCGCCTTCCAGCCGAGGCGCCGCGCCATGCTTGGGGTCTCGACCTCCATGGGAACATAGAGGGAACATCGGCGTCTTTTGTCAAGCCTCGCGGACGGATAAGTCCCGCACGTTCGGGGCGTCGAGCGACGCGCGCAGGCAGGAAAGCCCAGAGAGAACGCGTGAGCGGCGCTCTACTGCCTCGTCAGCGCGGCGGTCGTGTCGCCCTGCGAACTGTGCAACGTCGCGTGTGCCGTCGTCTTGCCGGTCTTTGTCAGCGTAACGGTGATCCCATTGCTGATGTAAATCACTCGTTTCGGGGTCACTTTGCTCTTTGCCACCTGCGTCGAGGCGCCTTGGAATTCGTAGCTTACGACCCGATTCCCGGCGATCGTTATCGACGTGGGATCCCTGCCGCCCCACGACCCGCTCCATGTGCCGTCCCAGGAACTTTTCGGCGCGGCTTGCAAGGAACTCGCGAAAAGAAGCGACAGCGGGATTGAGGCAAACGCCATGCGACGATTGATTTTCATAAGTGCCTCCACAGCGCGCAATTCTGAGCCGACATCCGCCCGATGGCCGCCGCTTCAAGCCCAATCTCCGGCGGTTTCGGGCGCCTGGCAAGTCCCGACCGCCCTGCGAACCGCCGCCGACTCGTCGGGGGATGTTTGGCGCCGCCGCCGGCGTCGTCCCGCCCCAGCTTGGATTGGCGACGGCGCCAACTCGAGACGAGGCGCATTTAGCCCAGCCGGCCTTTCCCTGTTGTCGCCAGCAACCGGCGGGGGGAGCTCCCGCCGCGGCGCGTCGAGACGAATTTCAATCGCTTAGCGCGTCGCAGTCGCAATCCTTTCCTTGCCGCCATCTCCCCGAATGAATTGGCGGGGCGAGCAACGCGGATGAAGCGCGCCGCCGCCCGCCTCCTCACTCCGCCATATCGAACAGCAGCGCTTCCGTCCCTTCCGCGCGCGCGGCGATCGTCACTTGGTCGGCGGCCTCGATCGCGACGCCGTCGCCGGCGGAGACGGCGGCGCCGTTGACGGTCGCGCCGCCCTCGACGATCTGCGCCCAGGCGAGGCGGCCGGGTCTTAGCGCGTGGGTCACGCTTTGGCCCGCTTCGAGCCGCGTCGCGTAGAGCTCGGCGTCGACGCGAACCTCAAGCGAGCCGTCGCGTCCGTCGGGCGAGGCGACAAGCCGCAGCTTGCCGGCCTTCTCCGCCGTCGGGAACGCCTTCTGCTGGTAGCGCGGCGCCAGACCGTCCGCGTCCGGCATCAGCCAGATCTGCAGGAAATGCACCGGGTCGCTGGCCGAGTCGTTGTACTCGGAATGGCGCACGCCGCTCCCCGCCGACATGACCTGCACGTCGCCAGGGCGGATCACCGAGCCGTTGCCCATGCTGTCCTTGTGGCGCAGCGCGCCGGAGATCACGGTGGAGATGATCTCCATGTCGCGATGGCCGTGGGTCGGGAAGCCGGCGGACGGCTGGACGCGGTCTTCGTTGATGACGCGCAGCGGGCCGAAGCCCATATGCCGCTGGTCGTAATAGTCGGCGAACGAGAAGGTGTGACGGCTGTCGAGCCAGCCATGCTCAGCATGGCCGCGCTCCGCCGAAGGTCTGACGACGATGGACATGGCGAAGCCTCCAAATGAAGAACGGGCGCTCAGCGCCCGTTCGATCTCACAGTCGAAGTCGAATTCAGATTCGATTCGGATTCAGATTTCGCGGCCGATCAGCGCGTCGAGCGAGTAGCGTCCGCCGCCGCGGAATACGAAGGCGAGCGCGACCAGACCCCACATCAGCGGGTATTCGAGACCGCCCGTCATCCAGAAATAGCCGATCGGCAAATGAACGAAGATCACCGCCACCGCCATCAGGCCGAACACCAGCGCCGCGGCGACGCGGGTGAGGAAGCCGGCGGCGAGCGCGAGGCCGCCGAAGACCTCGATGAGGCCGGCAAGCAGCGCGAACGACGCCGGCAGGCCGAGCTTGGCGGCGAAGAACTGGCCGGTGGCGTCGACGCCGTAACCGCCGAACCAGCCAAACAGCTTCTGCGCGCCGTGCGGCATCAGCATCAGGCCGGCGGCGACGCGCACCAGCGGTTCAGCGAAAGGGGACAGCGCCTGTTCGAGCGCGCCGACGCTCGGGATGAGCGGCTTTGCGGGAGAGGGCGAGACGAGCGACATGGTCGGATCCTTGCGATGAGGGCCACGCGGCGCCGTCGCGGCGCCCGCTGGCCTTCATTTGGATTTGCGCGGCCTCGGCGACAATCGATCGCCCGGGCACAAGACTATTGCGAGATCGGCAACAAAGCGGCGCGCCGGCGCAGCAGGGCGCTTGCCGCGAACAGGCGGCGCGCCAATACTGAGGCGGCGAACACAGCCTCGGCGCGAAAGCCGGGAAGGAGGAGCCATGGGCAGGTTGGCGGCATTCGCCCTCGTCGCGGTCGGCCTGGGGGCGACGACCGGCGCGCGGGCGGAAATCCAGTTCTGCAACAAATTCCCGCAGAAGGTTTACGTCGCGATCGCCTATCCGCAGGCGGATCAGAGCTGGATCTCGCGCGGCTGGCTCGAGATCGACACCGGCGACTGCGCCGAGTTCGACTCGGCTCTGCATCCGAGCGCGGTCTATTACCGCGGCGAGAGCGTGCCCTATCGCAATGCGTCGGGCGCGTCGGTCACGCGTGTGTGGAGCAGTTCAGGGCGCCAATTCGCGATCTGGGAGAAGGATAACTTCCATTACTGGAATGCGCAGGAGCGGGTGCTGAATTCGACCCTGGCCGACTTCTCGCTGCTCGCCGACGGGCTCGCATCGGACGCCTCCGTGACCGTCACCTTCGAGGAGGACGGCATTCACACCACGACCTCGGTGCAGGCGCCGCATTCGCACACGTCGAACTGAGGCTCGCGCGAGGGCTGGTTCTTACTCGACCGGTTGGATCGGCTGGCCGTCGGAGCCGATCCGCCCGAGCGGTTCGCCGTTGCGCCGCCACAGGATGGCGCGCGCCTTGACCTTCAATCCCTCGAGGCTGACTGCGCGGGCCGTCTCGATCCGCGCCGCGAGCCGTTCGGTGGCCGCGCGGGCGCGGCGGGCGGCGAAGCGCGCTTCCGCCGTGTCGTTGCGCTTCAACGCGATCAGCGTCCCGACTTCCTTCGCCCAGGCCCGCTCGAATGCGCGGCCCTGCTCGAGCAGCGCGGCGTCGAGCGCGCGCGGCGGGGCCATGACCGCGCTGGGCGCGTAACGCCGTCGTCGCGCCTCGAGCCGCTCCACGCGGCCGAACAACGTCCCAAGGTCGAAATAACGCGGTTCGCGGATACGCAGGCTGTAAGACAACCCTTCGTCGCCGCTGAAACAAGCTGAGACATTCGTCAAGACAATCACCCGCAATTCTCAAGCCGAGTGAATCTGCGCGCGGTATTACGCAGTGTCAACTCTATTATTCTGGAAGAATTTGTTAACCAGAACGCTCGTCCAAACGCGACGACTCGATTCAACTTAAATTGTAAATGTTCGGCGCCGCGAGTCTTTGCAGCGCCGCATTCTTCCTCTAAAGCGTCGGATTGCGACATTTCGTCGCAAGACGGGCGCGGTCGGCGCCGGGAGGACCGGAGCGGAATGGAACGCGGCGCAGGCCCCGAGACGCCCTCCGCGCCTGCAGCGGACTTTGCCTCGGCGATCGCCGGCGGGCCGGGCTTCGGCCCGATCGTCGTCGATCCGGCGACGGGCGCGGCCGTGTGGTCGCAGCCCGCTCGCACGCTGTTTGGCCTCGATCCGCTTTCGCCCGCTGACGCGGTTCGGCTCTCCGAACTGGTCGATCCCGAGGATCGCCCCGCGGTCGAGCGGGAACTCGCGCGCTGCGCTGCGGCCGGCGACGACCTCGACGTTGCGTTCCGCGTCCGGCGCAACGGACAGCCGCATTGGCTGCGCCTGCTCGCCGCGTCGGCCGGCGCCGGCGCGTCGCGGCGCCTCTCCGGCGGCGTGCTCGACATCGACTCGCAGATGCGCGCCGAGGAGGCGCTGCGCAGCCGCGAGGAACACCTGCGCTCGATCCTCGAGACCGTCCCCGACGCGATGATCGTCATCGATGCGACCGGAACGATCCAGCTGTTCAGCCGCGCCGCCGAGCGGATGTTCGGCCTCTCCCAGGACCAGGCGATCGGCCAGAACGTGCGCGTGTTGATGCCGGAGCCAGACAGCGGCCGCCACGATTCCTATCTCGCCCGCTACCGCGCCGAAGGCGAGCCGCGCATCATCGGCATCGGCCGCATCGTCGCCGGCCGGCGCGCCGACGGTTCGACCTTCCCGATGCATCTTTCGGTCGGCGAGGCGAAGTGGGGCGAGCGCAGTTATTTCACCGGTTTCGTGCGCGACCTCACCGAGCAGCAGCGCACCCAGACGAGCCTCGAGCAGATGCAGGCCGAACTCACCCACGTCTCGCGCCTGAGCGCGATGGGCGAGATGGCCTCCGCGCTCGCCCACGAACTCAATCAGCCGCTCGCGGCGATCAGCAACTACATGAAGGGCTCGCGGCGGCTGCTCGTCGACAGCCCCGACCCCAACGCCGGCAAGATCGAGACCGCGCTCGACCGCGCCGCCGACCAGGCGATCCGGGCCGGCCAGATCATCCGCCGCCTGCGCGACTTCGTGCTGCGCGGCGAGTCCGAGCGGCGCATCGAGAGCGTCGCCAAGCTGGTCGAGGAGGCGGCGGCGCTGGGATTGGTCGGCTCGCGCGAACAGGGCTTGCAGCTGAGATTGGCGCTCGACCCGACCTGCGACCGCGTCGTCGCCGATCGCGTCCAGATCCAGCAGGTGCTGGTCAACCTGATGCGCAACGCGATGGAGGCGATGGCCGAGTCGCCGCGACGCGAGCTTGTCGTGTCGAGCGGCCCGGTCGCCGACGGCCTGGTCGAGATCGTCGTCGCCGACACCGGCCAGGGCCTGCCGGAGGCGGTGCGCGCCAATCTGTTCCAACCGTTCTTCACCACCAAGGAGGCCGGAATGGGTGTCGGGCTGTCGATCAGCCGAACCATCATCGAGTCGCACGGCGGCAAATTGTCCGCGGAAGCCAATCCCGCGGGCGGCGCGACGTTCCGCCTGACCCTGCCGGCGGCGGGTTAAGTGGCCATGGCGTCGCAACCCGAATTGGCCGTGTTCGTCGTCGACGACGACGACGCGATGCGCGACTCGCTCGATTTCCTGCTGTCGAGCGCCGGCTGTGCGGTGCGCACGTTCGAAACGGCCGAGCGCCTGCTCGAGGCCTTGAGCGACGGCAATTGCGGCTGCGTCGTCAGCGACGTGCGCATGCCCGGCATCGACGGGCTCGAGCTGCTCAGGCGGATCAAGGCGACGCGCCCCAACCTGCCGGTGGTGATCATCACCGGTCATGGCGACGTGCCGCTCGCCGTCGAAGCGATGAAGCTCGGCGCCGCCGATTTCGTCGAGAAGCCGTTCGACGACGAGCGCCTGCTCGGCGTCGTCCAGGCCGCGCTCGCCGGCGCGCCGCGTGAAGCCGACCCCGCCAATGAGATCGGCGTTCGCGTCGCCTCTTTGAGCCCGCGCGAGCGTCAGGTGCTCGACGGACTGGTCGCCGGCCTGTCCAACAAGGCGATCGCCCGCACCCACGACATCAGCCCGCGCACCGTCGAAGTCTACCGCGCCAACCTGATGGCCAAGATGCAGGCGGGGAGCCTATCCGACCTCGTTCGCATGGCGATGCGGGCCGGTCTCTTGAGAGATTGAGTTGCGTCAAGCTCGTCCATCCTGGTCCGCGCTATCGGTCAGCGGTCGTCGGCAACGGCCCAGCGAGGCTGGGCGCGCGGCGGCGTTGGCGGACGGGCAAGTGCGACAGGCAACCATTTTCGTCGTCGAAGACGATCAGGACGTTCTGGTCTCGCTGCGGTTTTTGCTGGAAACCGAGGGCTTCAACGTTCGCACCTTCGCCAGCGGACCGGCGTTGCTCGCCGAAGGCCTGCCGGGGCCCGGCGACTGTCTGGTGGTCGACTACAAGATGGCCGAAATGGACGGCTTCGAGCTGATCGAGCGGCTGCGCAGCCAAAGGGTCTCGGCGCCGGTCGTGCTGGTGACCGCCTATCCTGGCCCGGCCGTCAGCGCGCGGGCGGAATCTTCTGGCGTGCGCCACATCGTCCTCAAGCCGCATATCGAAGACAGCCTGATCGGCCACGTGCGGGCGGCGATGCGCGAGGCGCACCCCAGCTGAGGGGCGCCTCCGGGAAAGCCCTTAGGGCTTCACCCCAAATTTCCTGGTCCCGACGACGCCCCTAGATTGCAGGTGTCGCCCGTATCCAGGAGATGGCCCGATGCTCAACCAGTCGCATGCTTCCGCGCCCGTTCGTCAGTATTGGGGTCAGCCGCTCCCGGGCGACGCCGCCAACAGCGCGCTGCTCTCCGGCCACCCCGAGCTCATCGCCACCGAATTCACTTACGGCCGCGACGAATGCATTTTCGGCGAGGGCGAGCCGTCCGAGTACGTCTACCAGGTCGTGCGCGGCGCGGTTCGCAGCTATCGTCTGCTCAGCGACGGGCGTCGCCAGATCGGCGCCTTTCACCTCGCCGGCGACATTTTCGGTCTCGAATCCGACGCCAACCATCGCCTGACCGCCGAAGCGATCGTCGAAACCACGGTGCGGATGGTCAAACGCCGCAGCCTCGAATCGGCGGCCAAGAGCGACGTCGTCGTCGCCTGCAAGCTGTGGGCGATGACCGCCGGCGAGCTGCGCCACGCCGAAGACCACATGCTGCTTCTCGGGCGCAAGACCGCGGCGCAGCGCGTCGCCACTTTCCTGCTCGAGATGGATAAGCGTCTGGCGGTCACTGGCCAGTTCGCCCTGCCGATGTCGCGTTGCGACATCGCCGACTACCTCGGCCTGACGCTGGAGACCGTTTCGCGCACCGTGTCGCAGTTCAACGACGAGGGCGTGCTGGCGCTCGCCGGCGCCCGCCATATCCGTCTGCGCGACCGCGCCCGCCTCGCGGCGATGGACGCCTGAAAGCCGCCTGCTAGCGCGGCGGCGGCGCGCCGCCGGCGCCGGCCAGCGCCATCGCTACGACCGCGGCGAGGATCGTCGCGCCGCCGATCAGCGTCGTCGCCGCCGGCGTCTCGCCGAACAGCAACCACACCCAGATCGGGCCGAAGATCGTCTCGGTCTGCGCCAGCATCGTCTGGCCGACCGCCGGCACCGCCGGCGCGCCGCGCAGGAACAGCATGAATCCGAATCCGATCAGCAGGAATCCGGCGGCGAAGCCCGACAGCGCCTCGAGCGGCGGCGGCGCCAGCGTAGCGCCCTTGCCGAGGCAGACTGCGGCGGAGACCGCCGCGCACAGGGCGCCGTAGCCGATCATCGCCGGGCCGAAGTCGCGCCGCGGGGCGAGTCGGGTGCAGACGCTGACGGTCGCAAAGCTCACCGCGCAGGCGAGCCCCCACAGATCGCCGGCCAGCCGCCCAGCCTCGAAACCGCCGCTGAGGATGATCGCCAGCCCACAAAAGCCGAGCGCCACCGCGCCGATCTGGCGCGCGTTGAGGCGCTCGCCGAGAATCACGAAACCGAGCAGAGCGGAGAGCAGCGGCGCGCAGGACGAGAGGAACAGCGCGGTGGCGACGCTGGTCATTTTGAGCGCGACGATGAAGCCGATCGCCGCGAGACTGAGCGCCGCCGTCGTCACCAGTCCGAGCGCGTCCAGCCTGCGCAGCGCCGCGAAGGGCGAACGTCGGCCGCCGATCAGCCAGAACGCGACGGCGACGCCGAGGCCGCGGTAAACGAGGAATTGCCAGGAATCGAGGTGCGGCGCCAACCGCACGAACACCCCGGTGAAGCTCCAGCACAAGCCTCCAGCCAATACGCTGAGGGCGCTGGCGAGGAAACGGGTCTGCGCCGCCGTCGCGGTCGCCTGCGCCATCGTCAGCGCCCGATCGCGCTCGCCGAGCGCCGAACGCGCGCGACCGAACGGATCGCGCCGCGCGCGACAACGACAGACGCCGACATGCCAAGTTTTCCATCCGGCGCCCGAGGGGAGGGCGCGTCCATCGGTCAACTTGCGTCAACTGCGGTCTGCGCACAACGCCGCTTGCGGTATCGGGCGCCGCGTCCGATCAACGCGGCCGGTCGCCTCGCGCAAAGCGCGTTTGCACGAACCTGCTTGTCCTCAAGCTGGTGGTCACGCGCGCGGCGGTGGTCGCCGCCAGCCCTGCCGGCCGGCGCTGGGACCTGGCGATCGGCGATTGGATCGTCGGCTTGCCGCCGACCTCGGGTCCGGTCGCGGCAGTTCTCGCCGCCGAACGGAGGCCCGAATTCGCCGCGCAGGCGAGCGCCGGCTCGATCGCCGGCGTCGTCGCGCCGCGTGTTCAGGCGGCGACGCTGAAATTGGCGCGCGCCGCCTGAAACGGTTCTGGGATCAGTCTTCCTCGGTATCGCCGGGGCGATGACCGTCGGGGCCCATTCCGTGCGGCCCGTCGCCGCCGTGCGGGCCCATCATCATGCCGCCGGGTCCCATCGTCATGCCGCGATGCGGACCGTGTTCGATCAATGTCGCCATCAGCGGGCCGAAATGGCGCCGCTGGCCGTCGTCGAGGCTGTCGTAGAGGGGCTTCGCCGCGTCGGCGATCGCCTTGATCTCGGTCGAGGCCTTGGCGAGATGGTCGGCCATCGCGTCCATGCGCTCGATCGGCGTGGGGCGCTCGTCGCCGCGCCCGGCGTCGCGCATCGCCCGCATCGCGTCGCGACGCGCCTGGGCGGCGTCGCGCACCGAGGCTTCGAACGCCGCCCAGTTCTTTTCCTGGTCGGGCGTCAGCTTCAGCGCCGCCTTCATGCCGGCGAGATGCGCGTCGAGCATGAACCCGCCCGCTTCGCGCGCGTCGCCGGGCGGCGGCGGGTCGCCTGGAGCGGCGGCGGCGCCAAGCGCGAGGGCCGAGCCGCCCAGAGCCGCGACGGCGAGGGCGGCGACGACAAATTTCTTCATGGTGGAGCCTTTCCGGTGGGAACAGACGCGGGAAGGCTCCGCTCCGTCGGGATTAAACTCAAGTTACAAGCAATTCACCCGCCCGCGGCGTGGTCGATTGACGCGCGGGCGCGCCTGTCCGAAAAGCGCGCGGCGCGTGGATAAGGAATCGGCGATGAGCGACGGCGGCGTGATCGGCAAATTGGCTCGCGGATTGGCGGAACGCCGCGACGTGCTCTCGGCCTGGGTCGGCGTCAACGACGCCGCGGTCGCCGAGGCCTTGGCGCGCGAAAGCTTCGACGCGGTGACGCTCGACTTGCAGCATGGCGGCGTCGACTTCGTCGGCGCGTCGCAGGCGATCCTCGCCGTGGCGCTCGCCGGCAAACCGACGATCGCGCGCGTTCCGGTCGGCGATTTCGCGCTCGCCAGCCGGCTCGTCGACGCCGGCGCGGCGGCGGTGATCGCGCCGATGATCGACGATGCGGCGACGGCGCGCCGCTTCGCCGAGCACGTGAAGTTCCCGCCGCTCGGCCAGCGCTCGTGGGGGCCGCGCGCCGCCCAGGCGCTCAGCGGCTTCGTCGGCCCCGCCTATCTGCACGGCGCCAACGCCGTCACGCTGGCGATCGCGATGATCGAGACCCGCGAAGCGCTCGCTTCTCTCGACGCGATCCTGGCGAGCCCGGGAATCGACGGCGTGTTCGTCGGCCCCAACGATCTGTCGATCGCGCTCCATCGCGGCGGCGCCATCGATCCTGACGGCGCGGAGGTCGATCGCGCCCTCACCGAGGTCGCCACGCGCGCCGCCGCGCACGGCAAGTTCGCGGGGCTGTACTGCCACGACGGTCGAAGCGCCAAGGCCGCCTTCGCGCGCGGCTTCGCGCTGCGCTCGGTGTCGTCCGACCTCAATCTGTTGCGCGCCGCCGCGCGGGCCGAGCTCGCCGCGGCGCGCTGACAATTCCGCTCGCCGCACCTTGTGACGAACGCGCCCTAGGCGGGAGCTTTCAGCCGCTTCGGCGGGGCGGCGCCGATGTCGCGCGCCGCTTCGTCGGAGTCGAACGCCAGGCTTTCGCCGCGCAGCACGAAGCGGGCGCCGGGGGCGTTGTCCTCGACCGTCAGGCGGAAGCCGTGCAGCTTGGCGACGGCGGCGACGATGCTCAAGCCCAGCCCGTATCCCGGGGCCGCGCCGTCGCGCGCGCCACGATAGAAGCGACGGAAGATGTCCTCCCGGTCTTGTGGCGGCACGCCGCAGCCGCTGTCGCTCACCGCGACCGTCGCTCGGCCGTCCGCCGCCTCGGCGGCGATCAGCACGCGCCCGCCTTTCGGCGTGAACTTGATCGCGTTGTCGACCAGGTTCGAGATCGCTTCGCGCAGCAGGTCCTCGTCGCCGCGCACCAGCGTCGGCCGCGGCGCCGCGATGGCGATGGCGACGCCTTTGCTCTGCGCCAGCGGCTCGTAGAACTCGAACAGGCCGGCGCAGATCGCCGAAAGGTCGACCGG
>NZ_JBEKVH010000034.1:0-28520 GCF_049514155.1 Roseiarcus sp.
CGATGCGCCGCGGCCCTGCGGCATCATACCGCATTCTGACGGATTGCAAATCACAAAGAAGGTCCGCGCAGAGCGTCGATCCGCCCTGCGCCACGGTCGCGGCGCGCGTCTTGACAGGACTGCGACTTTTGATAGGGCAAGGGTTTCGGCGGCAGGCGGACAGCGGTATTGATGGCTTCGGAGTTTGCCGGCGGCGGGACCCGAACGCGAACAGCCGTGCGGCCGTCGCGCGCCGCAGCCGTCGGGCTCGTCGCGGTCGGCTTGGCGCTGGCGAATGGCGGCGCGGCGGCGGCCGGCGACGCCGCGAGCGCCTGGGAGACGCGTTGCGAGACGCCGCCAGGCGCCGCAAACGAACAATGCGCGGTCATCCAGAGCGTCGTCGACGACCAGCGCCCGAACATCACCCTGGTGATCATTGCGCTCAAGACAGCCGACCATAAGAGTCGGCTGTTGCGGGTCATCGCCCCGCTCGGCGCGCTGCTGCCGACCGGCCTCGATCTCAAACTCGACGCCGACGACGTCGGCCGGATGGGATTCGTGCGCTGCCTGCCCAACGGCTGCGTCGCCGAGACGCTGATCGACGACAAGCTTTTGCAGCGCATGGAAAGCGCGCAGACAATGACGTTCGTCCTGTTTCAGACGCCGGAGGAAGGCATCGGCGTGCCGGCGCCCATGGCGGGATTCAAGGACGCGTTCGACAAACTGCCCTAAGATTGAGCGGCGCGCCGCGACGCGGCCACGGCAAGAAGCACGTTTCAGCGACCCGGAGCGAGATTCGATGAAGTCCATTGCCCTCCCCCGCGCCCTCCCCTTGGCGCTGGCGCTTTCCGCCGCCGGCCTCCTCGGCGCCTGCAGCACGCTCGACAATTTCATGCCGGGCGCCCATTCGGTGCGCGACACCGCCCCGGTCCACAATGCCGACGCCGCGACGCCCGATTCGGAGAAGCCCGTCGCCTTGCCGCTCACCGCCGAAGAGCTCCAGTGTCCGCCGGTCGAGATCGACGAGGGCGGCGCGGCGGCGCGGATCGGCGGTCCCGACAACGCGACGGTGCGCTATCAGTTCGCCATCAGCCAGACGGCGCGCGAATGCGCGCCGGTGTCCGCCAATCAGTTCACCCTCAAGGTTGGCGTCTCAGGCCGCCTACTGATCGGCCCGGCCGGCAAGCCCGGGACCTACAGCGCGCCGCTGCGCGTCACTGTCCACGACGAGAACACGAAGAAGGACGCCTTCACCAAGGTCTACAAGGTCGAGGCGAGCGTGCCGGACAACGGCGACGCGCCGTTCGATCTCGTCACCGAACCGATCGTCCTGCCGATGACCCGCACCGAGCTCGCCGACGACTACACGTTGACCGTCGGCTTCGACAACGGCAAGGCGGCGGCCCCGGCGCCGAAGCCGAAGAAGCCGCACCCGAAGCCGAAGAAGACCGACGCGCCGAATTGACAAAGCGCGGCGCTTCGGGCTTCCTGCCCGAGTCAGTCGAAGACACCCAGCGGAAGAGTCCGGAGGCGTCAGCCTCCGGCGCCGAAGGCGCAACCGCCCCGGAAACGCTCAGGCCAATGGACCGTTGGGTGATGACGCTCTGGAAAGCGGCAGGCGCCGGCTGCGCGTCCGCCCACCGACGGGGGTAACCGCCGCGTTGCGGCGGGAAATCTCTCAGGTCTCGAGACAGAGGGGGCGCCGCGGGGTCCAACGCGCCTTAGACGTCGCGCCGCGGCCGCTCGATTGATTGCGACCGGGGTGCTTCCATGTCGGATTCCGCGACGCTGCGTACGCCGCTTCACGCGCTGCATGTCGAACTCGGCGCGCGGATGGGGCCGTTCGCCGGCTACGACATGCCGATTCAATTCTCATCCGGCATCCTCGCCGAACACCTCCATACCCGCGCCCACGCCGGCCTGTTCGACGTCTCGCACATGGGCCAGGCGGAACTCGTCGGATCCGACCACGCGACCGTCGCCGCCGCGCTCGAGCGACTCTGTCCGGCGGACTTTCTTGGCCTCGCGCCGGGCCGCCAGCGCTACAGCCAACTGCTCAACCCCGAGGGCGGAATCGTCGACGACCTGATGGTCTCGCGGCCGCCGGGGGCGGACGGCCGGCTCAACCTGGTCGTCAACGCCGCGCGCAAAGCCATTGATTTTGCGCTGCTCGAATCGAACCTTCCGCCCTCGGTTCGGCTGACGCGGCTCGACCGACTCGCGCTCGTCGCACTCCAGGGCCCAGCCGCCGTCGCCGTCCTCCAGCGGCTTGAGCCGAACAGCGGCCTCGCGGCGATGGCGTTCATGTCGACGCAGCCAGTCCGCTTCGGCCGAATCTCCGCTTTCGTCTCGCGCTCCGGCTACACGGGCGAAGACGGTTTCGAGATTTCGCTGCCGGCCGACGAGGCGGAAGCCTTCGCGCGGCGACTGCTCGCTGACCCTGACGTAGCGTCGATCGGCCTTGGCGCGCGCGATTCGCTGCGGCTGGAAGCGGGCCTCTGCCTCTACGGCCACGAGCTCGACGAGACGATCGATCCGATCGAGGCCGGGCTCGCCTGGTCGATCCAGAAGCGGCGGCGGCTCGAAGGCGGGTTTCCCGGCGCGGCGCGCGTCCAGGCCGCGCTTGTCGCGGGCCCCGCGCGCAAGCGGGTCGGCCTCAGGCCGGACGGCCGCGCGCCGGCGCGCGAAGGCGCGGAAATCGTCGACGCCTCGGGCGCCGAGATCGGCCGCATCACCTCCGGCGGCTTCGGACCTAGCGTCGGCGCGCCGATCGCCATGGGCTACGTCGCGAGTTCGGCCGCGGCTTCCGGAACGCCAGTGTCGCTGATGGTGCGCGGCAAGCCGCTTGCGGCGCGCGTTTCGCCCCTGCCCTTCCACCCCCACGCCTATCACCGCGGCTGACGACCCGCTTGCGAAAAGGAACGCGCTCATGACCGAAACCCGCTACACCAAGGATCATGAATATGTGCGCGTCGAAGGCGACGTGGCCGTGATCGGCATCTCCGATCACGCCCAGCAGGCGCTCGGCGATGTCGTGTTCGTCGAACTGCCCGCCGTCGGCGCCGCGCTCGCCAAGGGCGACAGCGCAGCGGTGGTCGAGAGCGTCAAAGCGGCGAGCGACGTCTTCGCGCCGGTCTCGGGCGAAGTGGTCGAGGTCAACGCGGACGTCGATGCGCAGCCTGGGCTGATCAACGAGGACGCGATGGGCCGCGGCTGGATTTTCAAGATCAAGCTCGCCAACGCGGGCGAGCTCGCCTCGCTGTTGAGCGAGGCCGACTACGAAGCCTTCCTCAAGACCCTCGCGTGAGCCACAATGCGCTATCTGCCGTTCGACGCGACTGACCGCGCCCAGATGCTGACGCGCATCGGCGCGCCCGACATCGACGCCCTGTTCGCCGACATTCCCCCCGCCAAGCGACTCGCCGCGCCGCTCGACCTCTCGAACGGCCTGGGTGAGATCGAGGTCGAGCGGCGCCTGACGCGTATGGCCGGGCGCAACGTCGCGGCGGGGTCGGTTCCTTTCTTCCTCGGCGCCGGCGCCTATCGCCACCACGTCCCGGCGACCGTCGACCACCTGATCCAGCGTTCGGAATTCCTGACCAGCTACACGCCCTATCAGCCCGAGATCGCCCAGGGCACGTTGCAAGTGCTGTTCGAGTTCCAGACCCAGGTCGCCGCGCTGACCGGCATGGAGGTCGCCAACGCGTCGATGTACGACGGCTCGACCGCCTGCGGCGAAGCGATCCTGATGGCGCACCGCCTCACCCGCCGGCGCAAGGCGGTGCTGTCGGGCGGTCTGCATCCTCAATATTCGGACGTCGCCGCCACGCTCGGCGCGATGGCGAACGACGAGATCGTGCGCCTTCCGCTCGATCCGCGCGGCGCGGAGGACATCGCGGCTCAGATCGACGACGAGACGAGCTGCGTCGTCGTCCAGTCGCCTGACTTCTTCGGAAACCTCCGCGACCTCGAGCCGATCGCCGCCGCCGCCCACGCCAAGGGCGCGCTGCTGGTCGCCGTCTTCACCGAGGCGGTGTCGCTCGGCGCGGTGCGATCGCCGGGCGAAATGGACGCCGACATCGTCGTCGGCGAAGGCCAGTCGATCGGCAACGCGCTCAATTTCGGCGGCCCCTATGTCGGCCTGTTCGCGACCCGGCTGAAGAACGTGCGGCAGATGCCGGGACGGCTCGCCGGCGAAACGGTCGACGCCGATGGGCGACGCAGCTTCGTGCTGACGCTGTCGACCCGCGAGCAGCACATTCGTCGCGAGAAGGCGACGAGCAACATCTGCACCAATTCCGGCCTGTGCGCGCTCGCCTTCTCGATCCATCTGACGCTGCTCGGAGAAACGGGCCTGCGCCGCGTCGCCGCGCTCAATCACGCCGCCGCGGTCGATCTTGCCGAGCGACTCGGGGCGATTCCCGGCGTCAGCGTGCTCAACGACGCGTTTTTCAACGAATTCACCATCCGCACGCCGCGCGATGCGGCGGAGCTGATCGACGACCTCGCTGCGCGCGGAATCATCGGCGGCCTGCCGGTGGCGCGGCTCGCGCCGCGCGCCGGGCTCGACGACCTGATCGTCGTCGCCGCCACCGAAGTCTCGACGCCGGCCGACCGGCAAGCCTATGCGGAGGCGCTCGCGCAAAGTCTGCAAGGGGGGCGACAGAAATGAACAACCAGGGTCGCCCCACCCGCCCGAACGCGGGCGACGCGCCGCGCCGCGGCACGTTCACCGGCAACCGCGCCCTCGACATCGAAGAGGCGCTGATCTTCGAGACCGGCCGGCTCGACGCGACCGGCGTCGACTTCGAAGCGCCGACGCCGTTCGCCTCGAAACTCGGCGCGCACGCGCGCGACGGAGCGATCGGCCTGCCCGGCCTCACCGAGCCGGAGGCGGTGCGCCATTACGTGCGACTGTCGCGCAACAATTATTCGATCGACGCCGGGCTCTATCCGCTCGGCTCGTGCACGATGAAGCACAACCCGCGCCTCAATGAGAAGATGGCGCGCCTGCCGGGCTTCGCCGATCTCCATCCGCTGCAGCCGATCGCCACCGTGCAGGGCGCGTTGGAGCTGATCGATTCGCTGGCGCATGCGCTGCTGACGCTGACCGGCATGAGCGCGGTGGCGATGTCGCCGAAGGCCGGCGCGCACGGCGAATTGTGCGGCATGATGACGATCAAAGCGGCGCTGGCCGCACGCGACGAGGACAAGACCCGCACCGTGGTCCTGGTGCCCGATTCCGCTCACGGCACCAATCCCGCCACCGCGGCGCTGATCGGCTTTTCGGTGCGCGCGGTTCCGGCGGAGGCCGACGGCGTTGTCAGCGCCGAAGCGGTGCGCGCGGCGCTGGCGCCCGACGTCGCCGCGATCATGCTCACCAATCCCAACACCTGCGGCCTGTTCGAACGCAGCATCGTCGAGATCGCCGACGCCGTGCATGCGGCGGGCGCCTATTTCTATTGCGACGGCGCGAATTTCAACGCGGTGATGGGCAAGACGCGGCCCGGCGACCTCGGCGTCGACGCGATGCACATCAACCTGCACAAGACCTTCTCGACGCCGCACGGCGGCGGCGGCCCAGGCGCCGGACCGGTGGTCCTGTCCGAGCGGCTCGCGCCGTTCGCGCCGGCGCCGTCGATCGTCAGGAACGGCCCATCGCTGTCGCTCGCCGAACACAGCGAAGGGACGCAGGCGTTCGGCCGCATGAGCGCCTTCCACGGCCAGGTCGGCATGTTCGTGCGCGCCCTCTCCTACATCCTGTCGCACGGCGGCGACGGGCTGCGGCAGGCCGCGGAGGACGCAGTGCTCGCCGCCAATTACGTGCGCGCCTCGCTCGTCGACCTGATGTCGGCCCCCTTCGGCGACCGGCCGTGCATGCACGAAGCCCTGTTCGACGACCGCTGGCTGAAGGACACGGGCCTGACGACGCTCGACTTCGCCAAGGCGATGATCGACGAAGGCTACCACCCGATGACGGTGTATTTTCCGCTGGTTGTGCATGGCGCGATGCTGATCGAGCCGACCGAATCGGAATCGAAGGCGAGCCTCGACCTGTTCATCATGACATTGCGCGACCTGGCGATGAGCGCGCTCGCCGGCGAGCGCGAGCGCTTCGTCGCCGCGCCGGTCGCCGCGCCGCGACGGCGACTCGACGAGACGCGGGCGGCGCGCCAGCCGACGCTGCGCTGGGCGAAGCCGGCGCCGGCCTAAAGGCCGCGACCACGGACCGCTTGGCGCCGCGCGCGCTTGCCCGCATACTGGCGCGACGCAACATTCAACCGGCGGAAGGGGCTAAGCGATGAACCGCAGCTTGACGCGAGCGCGCGCGGCGTGGCTCGCCTGCGCGTTGGTTGCGTTTGCCGCAGCGGCCGCGGCCCAACAGACGCCCGCGCCATCCCCCGGCGCGGCCGCTGCGCCTGCGGCTTCGCCGTCCGCCGCCGCGCCGGCGCCGAGCGAGGCTGCATCCTCGCCCGCGGCGACTCCGACCCCCGCCTCCGCTTCGCCTGCCCCGGTCCCCTCGCCGGGCGCGCCGGCGCCGGCCGCCAATCCTTCCCCGGCCGCGACGCCGGCGCCCACGCCCAGCGCGGCTTCCGGCGACAGCGACGGCTCGATGGGCGAAACGACCGACCTGACGGCGCGGCCCGCCGCCTACCTAGACGGCAGGGCCGGCCGCGACGAAGTCTATTCGGCAATCATCGGCGCAATCGGCCTGGTGCGGACTGAGATCGGCAAGGCCGGGCTCAAGCCGGTCGATCATCCGATCGCCATCTTCCTCGAGGCCGACGATTCCGGCTTCAAGTTCCGCGCTGCGGTGCCGCTCGCCGGAGCGCCCGACGGCAAGACCCAACTCTCCGATGCGGTGAAGATCGGCGAGACGCCGGTCGGCAAGGCGATGCGATTCGAGCATCGCGGCGCCTATGACGACATCGACGGCACCTACGAGGCGATCACCGCCTATCTCGACGAAAAGGGCGTCGACGCCCAGGACGTCTTCGTCGAGGAATACCTCAACGACATCAAATCGCCCGAAGACCCCAATCTGCAGGTCGACATCTACGTGCTATTGAAATGACCGAAGCCGCGGCGGTCCTGTTCGACCTCGACGGCACGCTGACCGATTCCGCGGCCGGAATCCAGCGATCTACGCGCGAGGCCTTGCGCCGGCTCAACGCCGAGGATGGCGGCGCCCGGCCGATTCCAGCCGAGTCAGAACTCGGCTGGATCGTCGGTCCGCCGTTGCGCGAGAGCTTCGCCAAGCTCGCCGGCGACGAGAACGCCGACCGGATGCTAGAGTTCTACCGCGAGCGCTACGACACGATCGGCATTTTCGAGAACAAGGTCTACGACGGCGTCGCGGCGGCGCTCGATCATCTGCGCGCGCGCGGCGACCGCCTGTTCGTCGCGACATCGAAGCGACGGGCGGATGCGCAACGCGTCGTCGCGCACTTCGGCCTCGACCACTATTTCGACGGAGTCTACGGCGCGAATTCGGACGGGCGGGGCGCGGAGAAGAGCACGGTCCTGACGGCGGCGATCGCCGGCGCACGGCTCGAAGCGGCGCAGCGCATCGTGATGATCGGCGACCGCCGCTACGACGCGCTCGGCGCGCGCGCGGTCGGCATTCCGGCGATCGGCGCGCTATGGGGCTACGGCGACCGAGCGGAGCTGACCGAAGCCGGCGCCGACCCGATCATCGCCTCGCCGCGCGAGATCCCCAATGCGGTCGACGCGGTGTTCGCTCGGGCGGTGTAACACCTCGACTTGCCCTCACCCCGGCCCTCTCCCGCATACGGGAGAGGGGGCGAAACCCTTCTCCCGCATGCGGGAGAAGGTGGCGCGAAGCGCCGGATGAGGGGAAGCCTCACTGATGCCCGACCACCTCCTTGGGGTGGTACGGCTCTTCAAGCCTCGCGACCGTGCGCGCATCGAGCTTGAGCGACAGCGCCGCGACCGCATCGGCGAGATGGTGCGGCTTCGAGGCGCCGACGATCGGCGCGGTGACATAGGGTTTCGACAGCACCCAGGCCAAGGCGACCACCGCCGGCTTGACCCCGTATTTGTCGGCTGCTTCGCCGACGCGGCGGCGAATCGCTTCATCCTGACGCGAGCCGAGCTGGAGTGCGCGCGGGTAAGCGTCGGTGCGCCCGCGCACCGTCGATGCGCCTTCGCCGAGCGGCGCCGCGCCCTCGCGCGCGAGATAGCCGCGCGCCAGCGGCGACCACGGGATGACGGCGACGCCTTGATCGAGGCAGAACTTCATCATCTCGCGTTCTTCCTCGCGATAGACGAGATTATAGAAGTTCTGCATCGACACGAACTCGGCCAGTCCGCGCTCGCGCGCAACCGAGATCATGCGCGCGAATTGCCAGGTCCACATCGACGACGCGCCGACATAGAGCGCCTTGCCGGCGCGCACGACGTCGTCGAGCGCTTCGACCGTCTCCTCGATCGGCGTCTCGGCGTCGAAGCGATGGATCTGGTAGAGGTCGACGTAATCCATGCCGAGCCGCTTCAGCGAGGCGTCGATCGCCTCCATGACGTGCTTGCGCGACAGGCCGCGCGCGTTCGCCCCCGACCCCATCGGGTTGAAGACCTTGGTGGCGACGACGACCTCGTCGCGCTTGGCGTATTCCTTCAGCGCGCGGCCGAGGACTTCCTCGCTCGCGCCGTCCGAGTACATGTCGGCGGTGTCGAAAAAATTGATGCCGCGCTCGAGCGCCTCGCGGATGAACGGCCGCGACGCCTCCTCGTCGAGCACCCAGTCGCGCCACTTCGTCGAGCCGTAGGTCATGCAGCCGAGACACAGCCGTGTGACCTTCATGCCCGTCTTGCCGAACCGCACCGTTTCCATCGCCGCAAACTCCTTGTGCCCCTCGCCGCCAATATAGACCCCGGCGCCGGGCCATGCCACAAAAGCGCCACAGCGAAAGAGGCGAGCGTGATCACAAACCGCGGAGGCGATGCGCGGGAACGGCGGCGCTGGGACTTCTGGATCGACCGCGGCGGCACCTTCACCGACGTGATCGGCCGCGACCCGCGCGGCCGCCTGCACGCGCGCAAGCTGCTGTCGGAGAACCCCGCCTACGACGACGCGTCCGTGCAAGCGATCCGCGATCTGATCGGCCTTGCGTCAGGCGACGCGATCCCCGAGGGCGCGATCGGCGCCGTCAAAATGGGCACCACCGTCGCCACCAACGCGCTGCTCGAGCGGCGCGGCGAACGCACGCTGCTGGTGACGACCAAGGGTTTCCGCGACGCGCTGGAGATCGGCTACCAGGCGCGGCCCAACATCTTCGCGCGCAACATCGTCAAGCCGGAGCAACTCTACGCCGAGGCGATCGAGATCGACGAACGCACGCTCGCCGACGGAACGGTCGAGACGGCGCCCGATCTCGACGCCGTGCGCGCCGCGCTCGCGCGCGCCAGGGCCGACGGCTTCGCGGCGGTGGCGATCGTCTTCATGCACGGCTATCGTTACCCCGAGCACGAGCGACAAGTGGCGAGGATCGCGCGCGAGCTCGGCTTCGACCAGGTGTCGGTCAGCCACGAATGTTCGCCGCTGATCAAGCTGGTGGGGCGCGGCGACACGACCGTCGTCGACGCCTATCTGTCGCCGATCCTCGCGCGCTACGTGCGGCGTGTGGCGAGCGCGCTCGACGCCAAGCGAACCGGCGCGCGGGTGATGTTCATGATGTCGTCGGGCGGCCTCACCGCCGCCGAGCTATTCGCCGGCAAGGACGCGATCCTGTCCGGCCCGGCCGGCGGTGTCGTCGCGATGGCGCGCACCGCGTTGAGCGCCGGCTTCGCCAAGACGATCGGCTTCGATATGGGCGGCACCTCGACTGACGTCGCCCATTTCGACGGAAGCTACGAGCGCACGTTCGAGACCGAGGTCGCCGGCGTGCGTATGCGCGCGCCGATGATGAAGATCCACACCGTCGCCGCCGGCGGCGGCTCGATCCTCCATTTCGACGGCGCGCGCTTTCGAGTCGGGCCGGATTCGGCCGGCGCCGATCCGGGCCCGAAATGCTACCGCCGCGGCGGCCCGCTCGCCGTCACCGACGCCAATCTGATGGTCGGCAAGCTCTCGCCCGAATTCTTCCCCAGGATTTTCGGCCCGCGCCAGGACCAATCTCTCGATGCGGCGGCCGTGCGCGCCGCTTTCGCCGCGCTGGCGGCGGAGATCGGCGGCGGCCGCAGCGCGGAGGACGTCGCCGACGGCTTCATCGCCGTTGCGGTCGCCAAGATGGCCGAGGCGATCAAGAAGATATCCGTCGCGCGCGGCTACGACGTCACCCGCTATGCGCTCAATTGCTTCGGCGGCGCCGGCGGCCAGCACGCCTGCGACGTCGCCGACGCGCTGGCGATCGAGACGGTGCTGATCCATCCGCTGTCGTCGCTGCTGTCGGCCTACGGCATGGGGCTCGCCGACATCAGCGCCCACCGCAGCCAGGGGGTCGAGGAGCCGCTCGCCGACGACGCGCTCGCGCGGCTCACACCGCTCATCGCGCGACTCGGCGACGCGGCGGCGCGCGAGGTCGAGGGCCAGGGCGTCGCGGCGGCGGCGATCAAGCGTTGCGCCGCCGCGCATGTGCGCTACGCCGGTTCGGACACTTCGCTTGAGATTGCACTCGCCGCCGCCGCCGCGATGCGCCGCGCGTTCGAGAAGGCGCATAGATTGCGCTTCGGCTTCATCGATCGAGTCAAGCCGCTGACGATCGAAGCGGTCGCGGTCGAGGCGATCGGCGGCGCGGCGCGTTTCGCCGAACGCGCGCGCGCCATCGATCCGCACGCGCCGCCGCCCGCGGCCGCTGTGCAGACGCGCTTCTTCTCGCACGGCGCGTGGCGCAAGGCCGGCGTCTTCCGCCGCGAAGCGCTCGCACTCGGCGCGCGCGTCGCCGGCCCGGCTCTGATCATCGAGCCGCACCAGACGATCGTCGTCGAGGACGGCTGGGGCGCGGAGATCACCACCAAGAACCATGTCGTGCTGCGGCGGATCAGACCGGCGGCGCGGCGCGAGGCGATCGGCGCCAAGGCCGATCCCGTCATGCTGGAGATCTTCAACAACCTGTTCATGTCGATCGCCGAGCAGATGGGCGTGACGCTGCAGAACACCGCCTATTCGGTCAACATCAAGGAGCGGCTCGACTTCTCCTGCGCGGTGTTCGACGGCGAGGGTCGGCTGGTCGCCAACGCGCCGCACATGCCGGTCCATCTTGGGTCGATGGACCGCTCGGTCGAGACGATCATCCGCGCCAACGCCGGCCGCATCCGCGCCGGCGACGTCTTCGCGCTCAACGCGCCTTATAACGGCGGCACGCATCTGCCCGACATCACCGTCTGCACGCCCGTTTTCGACGCGGCGGGCAGGACGATCCTGTTCTGGGTCGCTTCGCGCGGCCACCACGCCGACATCGGCGGCGTCGCGCCCGGCTCGATGAGCCCGCGCGCGACGACCATCGAAGAGGAAGGCGTCTATATCGACAATTTCCGCCTCGTCGCGCGCGGGCGGTTCCGCGACAAGGCGCTGGTCGAACTTCTGACCAGCGGCCCCTACCCGGCGCGCAATCCGGTGCAGAACGTTAACGACCTCAAAGCGCAAATCGCCGCCAACGAGAAGGGCGCGCGGGAACTGCGCCGCATGGTCGAAGCCTTCTCGCTTGAGACCGTCGTCGCCTATATGGGCCATGTGCAGGACAACGCCGCTGAAAGCGTGCGGCGCGTCATCGACCGGCTCAAGGACAGCGCATTCGCGGTCGAGACCGATCAGGGCGCTCTGATCAAAGTGAAGATCACGGTCGATCGCGCCGCGCGCGAGGCGACGGTCGACTTCACCGGAACCTCGCTGCAACAGCCGAACAACTTCAACGCGCCCGAGCCGGTTGCGCGCGCCGCCGTGCTCTACGTCTTCCGCGTCATGGTCGACGACGACATCCCGATGAACGCCGGCTGCCTGAGACCGATCCGCATCGTCATCTCCGATGGCTCGATGCTCGCGCCGCGCTATCCCGCCGCCGTGGTCGCCGGCAACGTCGAGACCAGTCAGGCGGTCGTCGACGCCCTGTTCGGCGCGCTCGGCGCGCTCGGTTCGGCGCAGGGGACGATGAACAACCTGACCTTCGGCGACGCGCGCTATCAGTATTACGAGACGATCTGCTCCGGCGCGCCGGCCGGGCCCGGCTTCGACGGCGCGAGCGCCGTCCACACTCACATGACCAACTCGCGTCTGACCGACCCGGAAGTGTTGGAGAGCCGCTTCCCGGTCGTGCTCGAGGACTTTCACATCCGCCGCGGCTCCGGCGGCAAGGGCCGCTGGAACGCCGGCGACGGCA
The DNA here is from genome assembly GCF_049514155.1 of Roseiarcus sp. Taxonomy (GTDB): domain Bacteria; phylum Pseudomonadota; class Alphaproteobacteria; order Rhizobiales; family Beijerinckiaceae; genus Roseiarcus. The sequence continues at coordinate 12,315 of NZ_JBEKVH010000034.1, forward strand.
CGCTCAGGCGCATCCGCTTCAGCGAGCCGATGGAGCTCGCGCTGCTGACCGACCGCCGCCGCGTCAGAAGCTTCGGCATGGAAGGCGGCGATCCGGGCGAACTGGGTCGCAACATCGTGCGACGCAATGACGGGCGGCGCGAAGAATTGCCGGGCTGCGCGCAGACCGTGCTGGAGGCCGGCGAAGCGATCGAAATCGTCACGCCGACGGGCGGCGGATGGGGGAAGAAGGGCTGATCCCTTCTCCCGCGAGCAGGAGAAGGGTTCTCGGTCCCGCCGCCAAGCCGTGTCGCGGACACGAGGCTCACCGGCACAGAGCGAGCGCCGCTTCGAGGGCGGCGGCGAGAAACGCGTCGGTCTCTGCTTCAGGTCGCGCTGTCGCTAAGATGGCCGTGGCCGTCGCGACCGCTCCGGTGAAATCTTCGACGCGCCAATGGCCGAGCGGCGGCAGCTTCGGCAACGCCGAGGGATCGGGCGCGGGATAGACGGAGAGGTAGAAATACGGCTCGCCATAGAAGCGATCGCCCGGCGACAGGCCGACGCCGATGTAGGCCGTCGTCGCGCGACGCGGCAGGGGGAACGACGTCAGGGTCGCCAAATCGAAATGGTGCGGCCAACAGCGCGGCGCCGGCGCATCGCAGCCGTGGCCGAGCATCGCGCCGCGCACCTTCTCGACCGCGGTTCGACCGTTGGCGAACCAGGCGGCGAGATCGACCAGCGCCGCGCTTAGGTCGGCGCCGCCGTAGTTTCCTCCTCGAGCGATCGCGTGGGAGGGCATCGCGTAGGGCGAGAGCGCGTCGAGCGCTTGCGCGTCCAGCCCGTCGGCGGCAAACGCGAGACCCACCCACTCGCGCGCCTCGGCGTCGCTGCGGCCGACGAGCGAGAATGAGCGCTGCGGCCGCCCCGCCGCGCCGTCCTCCGCCGACAACGTGAGATCGCTGAGCCGCAGCCCGAGCCGCCCGCCGTCGCGAAGCCGATGAGTCACGAAGCCGTCGAGTTCATCGTCCCAGCCGAGATTGGTGTGGCTGTCGTCCGGCTGCGGCGGCACGGCGGCGCGGGCGAGCCTCGCCAACCATTGCACGGCGTAATGCGCCTGAAGCCGAGCTTCGCCCAGGCGCTTTGCGTCGACGCCGCCAAGCGGTCGCCAGGACGGCGTTATAGGCATGGCGAGCGCTCCCTTTGGCGCGACCCGCAAGATGGAGCGCGGATCGATGGCCCTGCGATGCTTTCGCCCGTAACAACGCCATGTTACACGCGAACAGAGGTCAGCGCGGCGATCGTGGCGTCGTTCGCTGGATTTCCTGGGACGGAAACGCCAAGGGGACGTGCGGTGGCGGACCTCGAGACGTGGATCGACATCGGATCGTTGGAGGAACTCTCGGCCGCGCCCTTGCAGCGAGTCCGCGTGCAAGGGCAGGACTTCGCGGTCTCGTCGGTTGACGGCCGAGTCGGCGTGGTTTCGAACCTCTGCAATCACGTCGGCGGACCGCTCGGCGAGGGGCGATTGGAGGGCGACTATATCGTCTGCCCCTGGCACTACTGGAAGTTCCATCGCTGCACCGGCGCCGGCGAGCCGGGCTTCGAAACCGACTGCGTGCCGGGCTTCCCGGTCAGAGAGGAAGGCGGCCGGGTTCTCGTCAATCTTGCCGGCGCCAGCAAGCGCAACAAGGCGCCGCACGCCCCCCATCCGCTAGCGCGTCCGATCGTGCGCGGCGCCGGACCGTTGCGGCTCGCCGGCGTTTCGACAACGGCGATGGATGAAGCCAATCCCCGCTTTTCCGGTTCCGATCATCTGCTCGGTCACGCTTTGCGCGAGGCGGAACGCCTCGGCGCCGAGACGCGGCTCATCCGTCTCAACGCGCTGAAGTTCCGCGCCTGCGAGGGCTTTTATTCCAAGAACGCGCGCGCGTGCACCTGGCCGTGCTCGATCACGCAACTCGACGCCGGCGACGAAATGGACCAGGTTTACGAAGCGCTGGTGCATTGGGCGGACGCGATCATCGTCGCCTCGCCAATCCGCTGGGGCGCCGCGTCGTCGCTCTATTTCAAAATGGCCGAGCGGCTGAACTGCGTGCAGAATGCGATCACCATTCGCAACCAGGTGCTGATCCGCAATAAGGTTGCAGGCTTCATCATCGTCGGCGGTCAGGACAACATCCAGGCGGTCGCCGGGCAGATGCTCGGCTTCTTCGCCGAACTCGGCTTCTCCTTTCCGCAATTCCCCTATGTCGCGCATTCGCGCGGCTGGTCGCACGAAGACATGGAGCGCAACGTCGAAATCGTGCGCGAATCGGCGGAACTGGCGGAAGGCGCGCGGATGCTGGCCAAGCGCTGCCTCGAGACGGCCGGCGATCTACTCGCGCATGTCGAGGCGCGCGCTGCGGTCGAGCGCGGCGGCCGGAAGGCCCATGCGATGGCGACGCCTGTTCCGCAAGCAGGCGACGACGCCTGAAGCGGCCGTCGGTCTCGCTTCATCGCGGTTTAGGGCTTGAGCCGATAGCCGGTCTGGAACATCCGCCACAAAATCACGAGGCACGCGGCAATGAAGACGGCGGTGAAGGCGAGGCTGCCGACGACGCTCACGTCGCCGCTGCCGTAAAAGCTCCAGCGGAACCCGCTCACCAGATAGACGACCGGATTGAACAGACTCACGGTGCGCCAGAATGGCGGCAGCATGTCGATCGAATAGAACGCGCCGCCGAGGAAGGTGAGCGGCGTCACCACCAGCGCCGGAAAGATCGCGAGCTGCTCGAAGCTCCTGGCCCATATGCCGACGATGAAGCCGAACAGGCTGAAGGCGACCGAGGTCAGCGCCAGGAACGCGGCCATCCACAACGGATGCAGGATGTGGACCGGTACGAAGAGCGTCGCAGTCGCCAGGATGATCAGGCCGATCGCGACCGATTTGGTCGCGGCGGCGCCGACATAGGCGATCACGACCTCGATATAGGAGAGCGGGGCCGACAGGACCTCGAAAATCGTCCCGGTGAATTTCGGGAAGTAGATGCCGATCGACGCGTTCGAAATGCTTTGGGTCAGAAGCGAGAGCATGATCAAGCCCGGCACGATGAAGGCGCCGTAGCTGACGTCCTCGACCCGCTGAATGCGCGACCCGATCGCGCCGCCGAAGACCACGAAATAAAGCGCCGTCGTGATCACCGGCATCGCCACGCTCTGGAGGATCGTGCGCGCCGTGCGCGCCATCTCCGAGCGGTAGATCGCCCAGACGCCGTCCGCGTTGATCGACATCGCCTTGCTCATGCGCTCCGCCCCACGAGGTCGATGAAAATGTCCTCCAGCGTGCTCGTCGAGGTCTCGAGATCGCGAAAGTCGATCCCCAGTTCGCCGAGGCGTTCGAGCAGGCGAGAAATGCCGGCGCCTTCCGCGTCCGCATTGAACGCGTAGGTGAGGCGCAGTCCGGCGTGATCGAGTTCCAGCGGCCAACCCGCCAGCGAAGCGGGAAGCTCGGACAACGGCTTGTGAAGCGTGAGGATCAGCCGCCGCTTACCGAGCTTGCGCATCAACGCCGTCTTGTCCTCGACCAGCACCAGGCGTCCGTTGTCGATGACGCCGACCCGGTCGGCCATCTCCTCGGCCTCTTCGATATAGTGCGTCGTCAGAATGACAGTGACCCCCTTGTCGCGCAGCCTGCGGACCAGAGCCCACATGTCGCGGCGAAGGTTGACGTCGACGCCGGCGGTCGGCTCGTCGAGGAACACAGCGTCCGGCTCGTGGCTGAGCGCCTTGGCGATCATGACGCGCCGTTTCATCCCCCCGGACAGCTCGACGATCCGGCTGTCGCGCTTTTCCCAAAGCGAGAGGTCGCGCAGCAGGCTTTCGACGTAGCGATCGTCGGCGCGGCGGCCGAACAGGCGTCGACTGAAGCGCACGGTGTTCCAAACCGTCGAGAAGATGTCGAGCGCGATCTCCTGCGGCACCAGGCCCAGCTTCGAGCGGGCGGCGCGATATTCGCGCTCGATGTCGTGGCCGTCGACCAGGACCCGTCCCGAGGTCATCGAGACGATGCCGCAGATGACGCCGATCAGGGAGGTCTTGCCGGCGCCGTTGGGCCCCAAGAGCGCGAAAATCTCGCCTTTGACGATCTCGAGGTTGACGTTTTCAAGCGCGGTGAACCCCGACGCGTAGGTCTTGGTGACGTCGCTGGCGGAAATCATCGGCGGCATGAACGGTCCTCGTCGCGGCGCGCGCGGCGCAAGCCTACAGACGCCGAGCGCGCGCGCAACCTTCGCCGAGGTTGCCGATCGGGTCGGCGGCCGCCACAATGCGCGCGACGAGTGGATTCCCCTTTTCGGCGAAGGATCAAGGCCATGCAATTCGGCGTCTACACCTTCGTCGAGACCGAGCGCGACCCGGCGACGGGGCGGCCGATCCATGTCGAGCGGACGCTCGCCGAGACGATGGCGGAGATCGAGCTCGCTGACCGCGTCGGGCTCGACGTGTTCGCGCTCGGCGAGCACCATCGGCCGGACTACGCGGTTTCCGCGCCGGCCGTCGCGCTTGCTTTCGCAGCGGCGCGCACCAAGACCATTCGCCTCTCCAGCGCCGTCACCGTGCTCAGCTCCGACGACCCGGTGCGCGTCTATCAGCAATACGCCACACTCGACCTGCTCTCGTGCGGACGCGCCGAGATCATGGCGGGACGCGGCTCGTTCATCGAGTCGTTTCCCCTGTTCGGTTACGACCTCGACGACTATGACGAATTGTTCGCTGAGAAGCTCGAGCTGCTGCTCGCGATCCGCGCCAGCGAGCGCGTAACCTGGGAGGGGAAGCTTCGCGCGCCGCTGAAGGACCTCGGCGTCTATCCACGCGCGCTGCAGAATCCCCTGCCCGTCTGGATCGCGGTCGGCGGCACGCCACAATCGATCGCGCGCGCCGGGGCTCTGGGTTTGCCGCTCGCGCTCGCGATCATCGGCGGCGAGCCGGCGCGTTTCGCGCCGATGGCCCATCTCTATCGCGAGGCCGCCAAGCGCGCCGGCCAGGACCCTGCCCGTCTGGCGCTGGGGATCAATGGCCACGGCTTCCTCGCCGACACCGCAGTCGAAGCGACCGCCGCCTTCTACGAGCCCTATGCCGAGACGATGTCGCGCATCGGCCGCGAGCGTGGCTGGCCAGGGCTGACGCGCGCCCAGTTCGAAGCCGGCCGGGCGCCGAACGGCCACCTGACGGTCGGGACGCCGGCCGAGGCGATCGCCAAGATCCTCGCCCAGCACGCAATCTTCGGCCACCAGCGCTATCTGATGCAGATGCGCGTCGGGCAGATGCCGCACGCGGCGATCATGCGCTCGATCGAGCTGTTCGGGACAATGGTCGCGCCGGCGGTGCGCCAAGCTCTCGCCGAACAAGCGCGCGCTTCCGCGCCTCAGCCTTAGTAGCGAAGCTGCTCGTGCCCGAGCACCGCATGCAGGAAGCGGGTCAGGCCGAACAGCGCGCAGAGGATCAACACCCCCTCGAGAATGTGGGTGATGAGGTCGCCGAGCAGGAACAGGCCGCCGATCGCCCAGCCGGCCGCGCCCGCGGCGCCGACCAGTTCCGTGCCGACCAGCACGGCGACGCTGACGATCGTCAACACGTTGATCCAGTTGATCGAACCTTTGGCGTGCACGGCGCGCTCCGGGCGGCTTCGAGACGGCGAAAGGGCTATACCAACCGGCCGCAGCGTGCAAGCATCGCCTGATTCCCGCAAACGAGCCCCTCCCCTTGTCCGAAACCGCCGTCTATGCCCGCGCCGCCGTCGCCGCGCCGCACGCCTTCGCTGCGCAGGCGGGCCGCGATGTTCTCGCCCAGGGCGGCGACGCGATCGAAGCGATGATCGCGATGGCGGCGACGATCTCGGTCGTCTATCCCCACAACGCCTCGATCGGCGGCGACGGCTTCTGGCTGATCCGCGAGCCGAACGGCCGCGTGCGGGCGATCGAAGCCTGCGGCTACGCCGGCGCGGGCGCCTCGATCGCCGCCTATCGCGCGCTCGACCTCGACGCCGTGCCGATCCGCGGGCCGAAGGCGACGCTGACCGTGCCGGGCGCGCTCGGCGGCTGGACGCTGGCGCTCGAACTGTCGCGCGCCCGCGGCGGCCGGCTGCCGTTGCCTTCGTTGCTCGAAGACGCCGTGCGGAGGGCGCGCGACGGCTATCCGGTCTCGGCGTCGGAGGCGCGCTTCGATGTGACCAGCGATCCGGCGCTGGTCGCCGCGCCCGGTTTCGCCGACGCCTTCATGGTCGACGGCAAGCCGGTCGAGGCCGGATCGATCCGCCGCGCGCCGCGGCTCGCCGATGCGCTCGAACAACTCGCGCGCGCCGGCCTCGACGATTTCTATCGCGGCGACGTCGGGCGCGAGATCGCCGCCGACCTCGAGCGCATCGGCGCGCCGATCACGCGCGACGATCTTGCGCGCTATCGCGCCGAATGGCGCGAGCCGCTGTCGCTGCGGCTGAAGACGGCGACGCTGTTCAACACCCCGGCGCCGACCCAAGGGCTCGCCTCGCTGATGCTGCTCGGCCTCTACGAGCGGCTGGCGCCGGGCAAGCCCGAGGGTTTCGCCCACGCCCACGCGCTGATCGAAGCGGCGAAGCGCGCGATGGCGATCCGCGACCAGGCCTGCGTCGATTTCGCCCATGTGACGCACGACTTCGGCGCGCTCCTCTCGCCAGCGAACCTCGATCGCGAGGCGTCGCGGATCGACATGCGCCGCGCCGCCCCCTGGCCGCTCAAGCCCGACAGGGGCGGCACGGTGTGGATGGGTGCGATCGACGCCGCCGGCCTCGCGGTTTCGTTCATCCAGTCGGTGTTCTGGGACTTCGGCTCGGGCTGCGTCCTGCCGCGAACCGGCGTGCTGACGCAGAACCGCGGCGCCGCCTTCTCGCTCGATCCGCAGTCGCGCAATCCGCTGATTCCGGGGCGGCGGCCGTTCCACACCCTCAACCCGGCCCTCGCGGTGTTCGACGACGGCCGCGTCCTCGCTTACGGCTCGAAGGGCGCCGACGGCCAGCCGCAGTTCCAGGCGCAGGTTTTTGCGCGCATCGCCGCCGGCGAAGCGCTCGACGCCGCGCTCGCCGCGCCGCGGCATTTCTTCACCCGCGCCTGGGGCGAGCCGGAAGCGACGGTCAAACTCGAAGAGGGTTACGACGACGCCGTCGCCTCGGCGCTTGTCGCGGCAGGCCACGCGATCGAACGGCGCAGCGCGGCCGAGCGCGACCTGTTCGGCCACGCCGGCGCGCTGATGCGTTCGCCTAGGGGCGAGATCGCCGCCGCGCACGACCCGCGCTCGGACGGCGGGGCGGCGGGGATCTGAGGCCAGCCGCGGCAATTCACGAAACCGTCGTCGAAACGCGAGAAGTCCGCGCCATAGGCTGACGTGGCGCCCCCGCCTATTGACGCGCCGGGCTCAGCTTGCTTTTAGAGCGCCGCGCCGGACCCCGGCGACCCTGTCCGCCACGAGGAGAGAGCTTCATGCCGCATTGGCGCCGCCACGCTCGCATCGCCGGCCCGATCGTCATGATTGGCTTCGGCTCGATCGGCAAGGGAACCCTGCCGCTGATCGAGCGCCATTTCGACTACGACAAGGACCGCTTCGTCGTCATCGATCCCGACGGGTCGGACCGCAAGCTGCTCGACGAGCGCGGCATCCGCTTCGTGCATCTCGCCATCACCCCGGAGAACTATCGCGAGACGCTCGGCAAGCTGCTGACCGAGGGCGGCGGCCAGGGCTTCTGCGTCAATCTGTCGGTCGACACCTCGTCGCTCGACATCATGCGTTATTGCCGCGAGATCGGCGCGCTCTATATCGACACCGTCGTCGAGCCGTGGCCGGGCTTCTATTTCGACACGTCGCGCGGCAACGCGTCGCGCACCAATTACGCGCTGCGCGAGACGGTGCAAGCCGAGCGGCGCGCCAACCCCGGCGGCTCGACTGCGGTCTCCTGCTGCGGCGCCAATCCGGGCATGGTGTCGTGGTTGGTCAAGCAGGCGCTGATCAATCTCGCCGCCGATCTCAGCGACAAGGGCGACGCGCCGAAGACGCGCGCGGACTGGGGCCGGCTGGCGCAGCGGCTCGGCGTCAAAGGCGTCCACATCGCCGAGCGCGACACCCAGCGCGCCAAGCAGCCGAAGCCGCGCAACGTCTTCGTCAACACCTGGTCGGTCGAGGGCTTCCTCTCCGAAGGCATGCAGCCGGCCGAGCTCGGCTGGGGCACGCACGAGCGTTGGACGCCGGCCAACGCCGGCTTCCAGAAGGAAGGCTGTGGCGCGGCGATCTATCTCGAGCAGCCCGGCGCCAACACCCGCGTGCGCTCGTGGACGCCGACGGCGCAAGGCCAGTTCGGCTTCCTCGTCACCCACAACGAATCGATCTCGATCGCCGACTACTACACGCTGCGCAACGACCAGGGCGAGGCGATCTACCGCCCGACCTGCCACTACGCCTATCACCCCTGCGACGACGCGGTGCTCTCCCTGCACGAAATGTTCGGCCGCGCCGGCGCGATGCAGAAGGAGCATCACATCCTCGGCGAGGCGGAGATCCTCGACGGGATCGACGAGCTCGGCGTGCTGCTCTACGGCCACAAGCGCAACGCCTATTGGTACGGCTCGCAGCTTTCGGTCGAGGAGACGCGGGCGATCGCGCCCTACCAGAACGCGACCGGCATGCAGGTGACGTCCGCGGTGCTCGCCGGCATGGTGTGGGCGCTGGAGAACCCGAAGGCCGGCATCGTCGAAGCCGACGAGATGGACTATTGCCGCTGCCTCGAAGTGCAGACCCCCTACCTTGGCCCGGTGATCGGCGCCTACACCGACTGGACCCCCCTGACGGGACGGCCGGGGCTGTTTCCCGAAGACATCGACGAGAGCGATCCGTGGCAGTTCAGGAATGTGCTGGTGCGGTAGGGGGGCGGCGACAAGTTCGTTGCGCGAGCGAGGGATATCAACGGGCTGGGCGCCATTTTGCGCGCGCCGGTGGGGTGGCGGAGAGTGTCGAATATAACATCAAAATAATGTATATTGCAGCTATCATCGCCAGAAGCGGAGCGACGAAGCATGCCATGGGCGCCCTGCAACCCGTCGAGCGCTGGCTCGTTCGCTGTGGTTGCGATGACGGGTTGCGGTGCGAGCCGTTTGCAACCGGCCTAATACTGCCCTTCGAGCGAGGCCTCCAGGAGGGCGATTTCGTCGGCCGTCAGGTCGAACAGCCGATAGACGATTGCGTCGATCTCGCGCTCCGCCGCGGCTATCTGGTCCGATAGCGACCGAACCTTGGCGGCGTTGTCGGCGAGATAGGCCTCCCACTCGCCGCGCTCCTTGACCGGGACGTCGGCATGAAAGGCGCGTTTGACCTCGGCGCGGAAGGCGGCGAATTCGAGGTCATGCCAGTGCTCCAACTTCCCCGTCAGCTTGGCGCGCTCAGGCGGCGCGAGGTCGAGGATGCGGCGGCGAACGGCGGATTCGATTTCGAAACGCCGGCGCGCGGCCTTCGTGCAAGCATCGCCGAGCGCGGCGAGGCGCGCGCGTGCATCTGGCCCCATGTCTGGTATGGGGAGACGTTCAACGTACTGAGCTTCGGCCTCGATGTAACCTCCGCGTTTGATTCGGGCGTTCGCCTGCAACTGACGCCAGCCCAACGCGCTATTGAGAAGAGCGCACAGCGCCGCGTCCGCGAAAGGCAAGAAGAAGCACTTGTTATTCAGCAGCGCTCCTGAAAGCTCGAGATTGAAGGAGGCCTCCGATTGGAAATGCGACCAAACCAATTTGGGTTGCGCCAACTTCGGCTGATACGCCAACTGCGCCTGCTGCAGCTCGAACCACTCCTGCTTCGTCGCCCGCGCCTCCAACTGCGGCTTGAACGGCAGCAGCCAGTCCCGCACCGCTGGGTAGGCGTCAATATCGACCTTGCCCTTCGGCGTGTCGATCAGCCACAGGCCCTCGGGCTCGACGCGCCAGCGCTTGACGTTCTCGCCGCGCAGGAACGGCTTCAGCAATTCCGCCGATTTCGGGTCGGCCTTCACCAAGCGGTCGCGCGTCGGCGTATCGATGACAAAGGCGTCATTCAGCCCTGTCTTGATGCCATAGAGCGGCGCACCGTAGACCTCGCCGAGCGTCCTACGCCCATTGACGATCTTGTCGCGCAGCCGCGCCGACGCGTCGTCCTCGACCCGCCAAGTCTCAGCTGACAGTCGCGTCCGTGGCATGCTGCGCGCGCCCTTGGCGAACGCCTGGCCGAGATCTGCCGGCGCGTCGCCCTGAACGACCAAGTAGCGCAGGTCGCCCTCGGCGCCCCTCGCTTTTCTCAGAGAGACTATCGCCGGATAGGTGGTCACACCCTCGAACAGTTGGGCGTCGCCGAAATCGACGATCGTCTCGATCGCCGTCGCTTCGCTGAGCAACTTGCGCAGTGGTTCGCCCGAGCCGGTGCGGAAGAACGTCGAGGAGGAAATGTAACCGAGGCGGCCACCCTCCCTCAAGACTCCCAAGCCGCGCTCATAGAAATAGGCGTAGAGGTCGGCGCGATCGGAGGCGACGGCGTATCGCTCCTGCAGGTACGGCTTGAACGGCTTGACGTACTCCATTCGCACGTAAGGTGGATTGCCGATCACGACGTCGAAGCCGCCGCGCGCGGACACCTGCGGAAAGGCCGCTCGCCAATCGAACGGGCGGCGCGTGAAGGCCGCGTCCTCGATCAGGCTGTCGCCGACGCGGATCGTCGCTTCCAAGTTCTGCAGGCGGTGGTCGCGCCGCGCAGTCTTCAGCCACAGCGAAAGGCGCGTGATCTCGACCGACTCGGGATTCAAATCGACCCCGTGCAAGTTCTTGGTCACGATCTCGTCGAAGTCGTCGACGCCGGCCGGCGCGCCGAGCTCTTCGAGCCGCGCCAGCACCGGCCGATACTCCTGCGCCAATCGATCGAAGGCGGCGATGAGGAAGGCGCCCGAGCCGCAGGCGGGGTCGACGATCGTCAAGCTCTGCAACGCTTCGAGCCATGCGCGCCAATAGGCGACTTCCTTGTCCGGTGGGACGTCACCCTCGCTCACGCCATGCCGCGCGCGCAATTCTGCGCGCCGTTCATCGAGCGTGCGACCAATGGTCTGCTCGACGAGGAATCGCGTCACCATGTCCGGCGTGTAAACGACGCCCGTCCGCTTGCGCTGCGACACCTTCGGCGGCGCTTCGCCGCGTGCTGCGGCGCGCTTTTCTTCAATGTCGGTGATCGATTGTTCGAAAATGTGGCCGAGGACGGTCACCGGCACTTCGCTGCGATAATCCCAATTGCCGAGCGCCGCGATCTCCTTGGCGAGCGCTTCAGGCAGAATGAGCGAATCGACGACCGGGTCGTGGGCGAACAGGCCGCCGTTGTAGGGCGGAATGTCCAAGTCGTGGTCGCCCTTGTCGACGCGGCGGAAGAGCCCGAGAAAGTTGCGCCACACCGGCTGCGGATCGAATTCGTTGCCCGCCTTCAGCGCCCGTTCGAGCAGGCCATCGCGCATCAGGTCGCGCCGCTGGGCGAAGGCGATGAACAGGATGCGGTCGAGAATCTTCTGCGCCGGTTCGATCGCCGCGCCCAGCGCGAGCTTCGGGCCGTCGGCCGAGTCGGTGAGATAGGCGATTAGCTGTTCTCGCAGGCCGCTGTAATCCTGATAGAGCTTGTCGGTGATGTCGGCGTGCGCCGCGTCGGTGTCGCGCAGGAGCCGCTCGGTCGCGTCGCCAAGAAGGTTCGTCGCGGCAAGAACGACCCACAGCCGCCGCAGTTCGTCCAGTTCGTCGAGCCGCGAGACGTCAAAGACCTCATAGGCCTCGCGTCCGCGCCCGTAACCATAGAGCCGCACCTCGGCGCAATTCGACACCAGCACCCACTTCGCGCCGGGCGCGTCGTTGGCGTATTCCCACGCCTGCTGGACCGGCGTCTTGCCGCGTCCCGGCATGATGTGATCGAGGTCTTTCGTATCGGGGCCCTTCAGTTCGAAAGGCGCGAGAACCCTTGTCTCCTCACCAACTTGGAAATTCCCAAGCGCGGTATCAACCGCCCCACTGCCTAAGGTCTGTTGGTCCGCAAGCGTGTATGGCTTGTCTGGATCAATCCGTGAATAGCCGAGGATTTTGATGAGGACTTCGTCAATGAAGACGGGGCTGAAGGTCTTCTCCTTCGCCGCCTTCAGGCCACGCACCTTACGAGAATAATCGGCAGCAGCGCTGACGATTGCCTCGTCAAACGGAGGACAACGTCTGATCGCCTCCTCGACGACCTTGTAGGCGAGAAGCGGCGCGCGCAGCGATCGCGGCGCAGCCGGCCGCCGTCCCGGCCCTCCCGAGCGTGGCAAGTCCATCCCAGCCGAAGCGAACAGATCCATATGCCTGGAAACTAGGCTGCCAGTCGCGCCCCGTCGAGTTCGTTCGCGGCGAAATCCCCAGTCCGCTGGCTGTTCGCTTACGGGCGCTTACGTGGACAGGACATGAATTGCCTTATTTTTTCCATTCGCAATCGGCGCCGACCCTCCCCGCCCCGAGTCGCCCCGCCCCTTTCCGTCACACACGAAGCCGTCGACCTCACGGCAGCATGACCTTCCGAGGTCTCGAGCCTGTCAATGGCCTGCGGCCGCCGGAGGCGGCGCGCGGTACGCGCGCCCTTGACAGGTTCGAGACTTCGGAAAGAAGAGGCTTCCGTGGGGTCGACGGCGCTCCCTGCCGAACTGGCGCCGGCCATGACGCGCACAATCAACCTCGACGTCTCCCGCCGCTCGTCGCCACCGCAGTGCGTGGCTTTTGTGATCCCGTCATGGCCGGGCTTGACCCGGCCATCCACACGGCGCCGTCAGGTCGAAACAGTCGGCGTTAGGCGCGACGGAAAGACGTGGATGGCCGGGTCAAGCCCGGCCATGACGATAGTTCTTTGCGTGCGGGCGCTGGCGTCACGCAGTGCGCGACCGCAACGCTCAGAACTTCTCCCCGACCGGCTCGAAGAAGGCTTGCGGGTGTTGGCAGGCGGGGCAGACGCCGGGGGCCGTGTCGCCTTCGTGGATGTAGCCGCAGTTGCGGCAGCGCCAGTAGATCTTTTCGCCGCGCTGGAACACCGTTCCGTTGACGACGTGATCGTACAAGCGGCGATAGCGATCCTCATGCGCTTTCTCGACCCTGGCGATCAGGGTGAAAGACCGGGCGATGTCGGGAAAGCCCTCCTCCTTCGCGACCCGGGCGAATTCCGGGTAGAGGTCCGACCATTCCTCGTTCTCGCCTTCAAAGGCCGCCTTCAACTGCTGGGCGGCGTCGCCCGCCACGATCGGGTAGCTCGCGATGATCTCGAGCGCCGAAGGCGCGAGCGGCGCGAGATGGCGGAAGAACAGCTTGGCGTGCTCCTTTTCGTTGTCCGCCGTTTCGAGGAAGACGGCCGCCACATGCTCCAACCCTTCTGCGCGGGCGACCGAGGCGGCGAAGGTGTAGCGGTTGCGCGCCTGGCTTTCGCCGGCGAACGCCTTGAGCAGATTCTTGGCGGTGCGAGAGTCCTTCAATTCCATGCGATCCTCCTCGAAAAGCGCTTCGTCTGCAGGCGCGCGGCGCGAACGCCGATCGGGCGCGCCGAGGCTCTGACGAGGTCGGGTTGCGGGAGGTCGACATGCGACGGCGCTTCACGCCCGCCATCGCCGCTCTCAGCCGCCGAAGCTGAACGCCACGATGCAGCCGGGAAAATGGCGCGCGATGGCGAAGCGACGCAATGACGGCGATCAACTGGAGAGAAGGCGTTCGGCTGGCGCTACCGCGACAGCCTGCTCATGCCCCGACTTCGCCTCGGGGGTCGTCGCCAGGCTCTTCGCCGCCGCGACCGCGCCGAGCCGCCGCTGCGCTGCCGCGATTCGCAAGACAGGGGAAAAATCAACGCGAATTCCGCATCCGACAAATCGCTTGAATAGCGCTCGCGGATCACATCATACTTTGCCCGATCGGCCTTGTTCCACGGCGCCGCGAATCTCCGGAAGTCTTTGCAAAATCCGGCGACTCTAGCCTGGCGAAGCCGGTCGACCTCGCTCGGGTCGGGCTCTCAGGCGGAGCAAAACATGGAAGTCAAAGGCGCCACCTTTTTGTACACGTTGGCTGGCCTGATGATCACCTTCGCTGGGTTCTCGTCGCTGTTGTTGATCCTCCGGCAGGCCGCTGGAGCGAAGGTGTCAATGCTTGACCGATACCTCGCCAGAACGGTCATGACCTATGTTTTCGTATTGACCGCTGCGGCGCTGCTGCCGGCGATATTTGCGCTCTACGACGTTCCGGAAAAGTGGATTTGGCGAAGCTCCGGCGTGCTTTTCGCGCTACCGATGCTGTCTCTTCAGGTCACCTATCCGCGCCGACGCCGCAAGGTGGTCGGCAAAGGCCCACCGCCGGCAATATTCGCGATCTTCGTTGTGCTCGGTTCCGCTGTGACGCTGGCGCTGCTTGTCTACACTTTCGTAAGCCTCCAATACAGCGCCGCAGCCGACTACAACGCCGCAGCCTACATCACGGCGTTGACGATCGACTTCTTTACGGTCATTTTCGGCTTCGTGTCCGCGCTCGATATCATCATGCTTCAGCCAATGGAAGCGCCGGAGCGGCCGGCGCCGTAAGCGCGAATCGAACCTGACATTCGAGTCCCCAAAAGGGATTCCGACAGCGGACTCGACCGTGCGAGTCCGCGCGACGCGGGCTGGAAAATCGCTCGCCGTTTCGTCCGCCGATCTTCATCGGCTCAAAGCCTCATTCGGGCCCGCAACGCGCCGCAGAAGCCTGTCCGGCGGGCCGAGATCGCACTTTTGACCGCCGGAAGCGGCGCGCGGCGCCGCGCGGGCTTACGGGACTCGGTCATGGCCGGGCTGAACGCTTGTCCCGGATCAAGTCCGGGGACGGCCGAGACGATGTTGCCTTGCTTTCGCGCGCGAGAGAAGGCGGGAGAAGGGAGCGACGCCCCCGCCATTGACATAAGCCGCGCCGACGAAGAAACCTCCCGGCGCAAAAAACACTCTGGAACCCCTGATGTCCGACGCCAAGCTGCAAGCCCTGATCGAACAGGCCTACGAGGATCGCGCCGAGATCGGCCCGCAGACGACGGGCGACGTGCGCGACGCGGTCGAGAAGGCGCTCGCGCTGCTCGACAGCGGAAAAGCGCGGGTGGCGGAGAAAATTCCCGGCGCGACCGGCTTGGGTTCGTGGAAGGTCAACCAGTGGCTGAAGAAGGCGGCGCTGCTGTCGTTCCGCCTCGCCGACAATGCGGTCATCCCCGGCGGCCCGGGCGGCGCGGCGTGGTGGGACAAGGCGCCGTCGAAGTTCGCCGGCTGGGACGAAAGCGCGTTTCGCGCCGCCGGTTTCCGCGCCGTGCCCGGCTGCATCGTGCGCCGCTCGGCCTATGTCGCGCCCGACGTGGTGCTGATGCCGAGCTTCGTCAACCTCGGCGCCTATGTCGACGCCAAGACCATGGTCGACACCTGGGTCACCGTCGGCTCGTGCGCGCAGATCGGCAAGAACGTCCATCTTTCCGGCGGCGTCGGCATCGGCGGCGTGCTCGAGCCGCTGCAGGCCAACCCGACCATCATCGAGGACGATTGCTTCATCGGCGCGCGCTCGGAAGTGGTCGAGGGCGTGATCGTCGGCGAGGGCTCGGTGGTGTCGATGGGGGTGTTCATCTCGGCTTCGACCAAGATCGTCGACCGCGCCACCGGCAAGGTCCATGTCGGCTACGTGCCGCCCTACTCCGTCGTCGTCTCCGGCTCGCTGCCGGGCAAGCCATTGCCCGACGGCTCGCCGGGCCCGTCGCTCTATTGCGCCGTGATCGTCAAGACGGTCGACGCCAAGACCCGGACCAAGACCGGCATCAACGAGCTGTTGAGAGACTGATGGCGGAAAGCTTGCGCGCGGCGCGGTTCCGCTTCCTCTACCGTGAGAGCGAAGGATTCGTCGGCGGCCGCGAATGGGCGCTGGCCAGCCTCGCGCCGGTCGGGATCGCGCTTGTCCTCACGATCGTCGCCTACGCCATCGCGCCGGAAGCGCCGCGCGATCTCGCGCATGAAGCTTTCATCGATCCGCTGGTGGTGGCGCGGCACGCCTATCTGATCGTCTATTCCTTCGCGCTGATCCTGTGCGCGGTGGCGGAATATTTCCTCAGCGCCAAGCGCTTCGCCGATCGCGGCCGGCCGCCTGCGCTCGCCGGCCTCGCGCCGTTCTCGCTGCTCGTCGCCGCCGCC
>NZ_JBEKVH010000035.1:0-28359 GCF_049514155.1 Roseiarcus sp.
TCCCAGTAGCCGAACAGCAGGTTCTCCGGTTCGCGCAAAAAAATCGAATAATTTCTAATGTTGCAAGCCGTGATCTTGGTCAGGATTTCCGGCCAGACCCCGGCGTGAATGCGCTTATAGTCGGCGATCCGCTCTGGCTTGAGGCCGAGCACCATGCCCATCCGCTTCATCGCATTCCTCCCTCGACGATGATTTTGTCGGCTTCGGCGATTCGTTTCGTCTTCACCGCGTCGAAGTCCCAGTCGACGCCGATGCCCGGCGTCGTCGGCGCGACGGCGCAGCCGTTTTCAATGCGCAAGTGTGAGGTTGTCAGGCCGTCGAGTTGGGGAATGAATTCGACATATTTGCCGTTGGGAACCGCGCAGGCCAGACTGACGTGCAATTCCATCAGGAAATGCGGGCAGACCGGCATGTCGAAAGCCTCCGCCGCATGCGCGACCTTCAGCCACGGCGTGATGCCGCCGATGCGCGCGACATCGACCTGGACGATGTTGCAGGCGCCCTTGGCCATGTATTCGCGGAAGTGACGGATCGAATACAGCGACTCGCCGACGGCGATCGGCGTCGAGGTCGACTGCGACAGGCGGACGTGGCCGTCAAGATCGTCTGCGGGCAGCGGCTCCTCGATCCAGGCGAGATCGAGCTCGGCGAAACGGCCGGCACGGCGAGACGCCTCGTCGAGTGTGAATCCCTGGTTGGCGTCGGTCATGATCTCGTAGGAGTCGCCGAGCGCGGAGCGCACCGCGGCGAGGCGGGCGTGGTCCTCCGCTACGTGCGGGCGGCCGATCTTGATCTTCGAGCCGGCGAAGCCCCGCTCCCGAGCGGCGAGTGCGTCCTCGACGAGCGCGCTCGCCTCGATATGCAGCCAACCGCCCTCGGTCGTATAGAGCGGACGCCGGTCCGCCGCGCCGCCCGCGACGATCCACAACGGCAGGCCGCGCTTCTTGCAGCGCAGGTCCCACAGTGCGGTGTCGATCGCCGCCAGCGCCAACGCGGAAATCGCGCCGATCGTCGTCGCATGGATCGCGAATTCGAGCTCGCGCCAGATCGCCTCGACGCGCTCAGGATCTCGGCCGATAAGGCGTGGCGCAAGGTGATCGCCGAGAAGTCGCATGATCGACGAGCCGCCGGCACCGATAGTGTAGCTGTAGCCAACGCCGACTGCGCCGTCGGAATCGGTGATCGCGACGATTGGTGTCTCCTGCGAGACGAAGCTCTGGATCGCGTCGGTACGCCTGACCTTCGGTGGGATGTCGACCAGCCGCAGTTCGACTCTCTCGATGCGCGTCACGCTAACCCCACCATGATCGGACAGATTGACAGCCCAATTCGCACGCCGCCCCAAATCAATCGTGAAGATGCCGATGAACTTGGCGCAAGTCACGATCAGTGGCAACAGGTCGTTTGCTCCAGGATAACCGACAGGTAGGACGCGGCGACACCTGGAATCAAACCTGGAACTCGTGGGTGAGCCAAGCTCCGCAAGGCGACGCGCCGTGGGAACCGATTGTCCTACGAGCGGGACGCTTCGCTCTTGGCTTGGGCATTGGTTACCGTAACTGCCGTGAACTTGCGCCTTGAGAGAGCGGCCGGCTCGCACGCCGCTGATCACGGACGAACGAAAGCCTTAACCTGATCTTCGCTCGGCGAATATTCCCGACAGAGGTCAGCCACTTGTAGCGAGGCGTCGATCCCGCCGGGCGACGATCCTTGATTGATCGCTTGCGGCGCTTCTAGATGATCAGATGCCGCGCGATTGTATTAGTTATTGTTTGCTCACTTCTTTTATGTTTACTCCCAGAGCGCCATCCGCACAGATAACAGTCTCATCATTGCTCGCGGCAATCTTCTGGCCGGGTCGAAGGATCAGAAAATCCTGATCGTCCCAATTGCCGCTCAGGAGCTTCCTAATCAGGACGGTGTCGCCAGCTACTTCTTCGTAAATCCAAATTCTATCTCTGGCCTCAGCTTGGCAGATTGGACGATACTTTTCGTAGGGGCCGACGCCGGTGTTGATCAAGGTCAAGCGGCGATAATGCTTGAACCAATCGCCCATGGTTTCCATCAAGTATTTGGCGTTATCCTCGCCGTACTTTTCCACCAGTTTGGCGTAGTCGCGGGTCACGCCCAGCCGACTGGTCACGCTCGCCGGATTGGCGTCGGGATCGCTGTCGCGCTCGATCCAGCCGGGCGATCGATAGAAGGTCCCCGGATTGGCCTGAAAGTGTTCGTCGTAGCGCGCCCGCGAACCCAGCAAGAGTGTGATGCAGTCGTGCGCGCGGGGGACAACAATCGGCACGGGCGCGCGCAAGCCGCGAATTCCGTTGTTGCACAGGCCATAGAGCAAGACGACGGCGTCAGGCCAGGCGTCAGGAGTCCGCGACGCGAGCGACAGGTCGATTTTGGCCTGTAACCGTGACGACATCGGCCCTTCGCCAATGTCGTGCAAGCTCTTAGCCATATATTCTATGTCGACGACGCACGGACTTTGCGCAATCGCGGCTGACGCCTCGCGGTACAGAATTTCGCAGCCAATCGCCAACAGGCGCTTTGGCGGAACTAGCCCAGGGCTAGCCATTGTCGGGAATTTCCGGAATCAACGTGGTGCGCACCTTGGGCCGTGAATTTGCGCGCCGATGCGACGATGGTGTCCCGACGGGCCGCCGATCGCGCCCCTCAGGCGGCACTTTATGTCTCAGCGCGCCATCGAAGAGTAAATGCGGACTGCGCGCCACGGCATCACTCCCGCGTCGCAACAGCGCCCCGCGCCTGATCAGCGGAAGGCAAACACGCCTCCCCCATTTCAGGGGCGGGAAACCGCATGCAGGAGACGAACAGTTCCTCGAAATCGGCGTCGGAAGCAAGCATGACATGGTGGATGTCTATTCCGACGGGGGCAACCTTCCCGACCAAAATCTGCTTGGCTCCCTTCAGGGCGGTATTGCCGGCAATTGTGATAACCTCGGATGGGCACTCGAGAAGGCCGATGCGGCGGGCGCTGTCGACTCTTAGGTAGCTGCCGAAAGCACCGGAGAGATACAGTGTCTGGATATCGGCCATCTTCGCTCCCCAATGCTTGAGGAGAATGCGCAAGCCGGCGGCGATGGCCCCCTTCGCGAGTTGCAGTTCGCGAACGTCGGCCTGCCACAGGGCGATTTCGCCGACTACCGGGAAGGTCCGCGAGCCGTCGACGATCTTGCCGGAAGACCGGATGCGCCCAAGGGTCAATCCGCTCGCCACGGCGTCGACCAGACCACTGCCGCAAATGCCCTGCGGATAGCCGCCGCCGATCACTTCGCAGTCGAGTCGACCGTCCGTGTCCGCCGTCACATGCGCGATGGCGCCGCTCGCCGCCCGCATACCGTTATGGATGCAGCCCGCCTCGAAAGCGGTTCCCGCGGCCGTGGAGGCGACCAGCACGCGGTCGCAGTTGCCTAGCGCGATCTCCCCATTCGTGCCGAGATCGACCAGTGCTCGCAGAGCGCCGTCGCGACAGATATCGACCGCCACGATGCCCGCCAGGATATCCGAACCGACAAAGCCGCCCAGGCACGGCAGGAAGCGGATCGGCGTGACGTCTGATAGTGGCCACCCGAGATCTCTGGATTGAAAACGCTGCTCGCCGAGCGTTGGCGAGGCAAATGGCACATGAGACAACGGCTCGACGTCCAGGCCGGCAAACAGGTGATGCATCACTGTGTTGCCGACGAGAATAACTTCCGCTATTTCGCGACCGGCGGCAAGGTCGCCTACCATGTCGGCAAGATAGCCGCGGATGGCGTCCGTCAAACCCTTGCTGCCCAGGGCGAAACGGACCCGGCTCATCACGTCGGCGCCCTGCGCCATCTGTGGATTGAGGCCGGTGCGGACTCCGACAATCGCTCCGCTGGCACGATCGATCAGCTGGGCTGCGATTGTCGTGCTGCCGAGATCGATGGCGATTCCCAGGCCTTGACGTTTCCCTCCCGCAATCGGCGATTCATCGGTGAGAATAGGCGTCGCTGTGTCGCCGATGGCTAGCTGCATATCGGTGTCCGCGCGCATCCTGCACGCGAGCCGCCATCCGTCGGCGAGTTCGGCGCGCGAGAAGACGTCGCGATCCCAGCTTGTAACCGCCGGGCCTCCGATCAACACCCTGATCCCGCACCCTCCGCAAGCGCGGGCGCCGCCGCAAGGGAGATCCACCCCATAGGCGGCGAGCGAAGACCGCAGGAGTGATCCGCGTTCCACCGCAAACGTTACGTCGAGGGGAAACAGGCGGACGTTGACGGTATCGCTCATCAGACTATCCGAATTGATCCTTTCAAGCCGCCTCCGGTCCGATCATCGGCTTCGCCACCCCCAATGCTGACGTTGACGCTATAGCCCTCGGCGCCGAGCCGTTTGAAGTATTCCACCGTCATCGGCCGAGCGCCTTTCATGATCGAGCATTCCCTTACCGCGATCCGCCGTCACGTGCGTCACTCGCGGCAGGCAAGTGCATAGCTCTTCTTGTCGTAGAAGACGCCATACTGCGGCTCGAGCTGGTCTATCAGCTCCTCACTCGAGCCCGGCAGCTCCTCCAGCGCCTTCTCAATGCGCCCGAGCCACTGCTCCTCCTTTCTGCCGAGCTTCAGCTTGCCCACCTGGACACCGCGCCGAAGAAGATTGACCGCAGTCTGGCCTGCGGCGACTGTCCGGAGGTAGGGATCCTGCTCGGAAACCAGGGCGCTGGCGATCTCGAAGGTGGCCGCCGGCGACAGCACGACCGCCTGCGGGCTCAGCCACTCGTCGGAGAGGGTGAACAAATCCCGCAACGCCATTGCCTGACCCGTCGCGGACGCGGCGTTCATCAGTCGGCAGTCGTATTCCAGCAACTCGGTGAACACCTCGGGCGCATTGCCCGACAACAGCCTCACGTTCTGTACGGACTCGTTGCTCCACAAGTCGCACATGGCCGATGCGATGTTGCCGATCGGGCTAAAGTGGGCGCAGGCGGCCGACTTACCTTCCATCGCGATGGGCACGCCCGCGATCGCCTTCATCACCGGCCCTTCGTAAGCGCAGTCCTTCGACGGGCCGATGGCGCCTTGCTCGAACGCGACGAGGGCGCGCACCGTGCTCATCGCCCGCACGACGGCGGCGAGCACCTCGGGCAGCATTTTCTGGCCAGCCAACTGCATCGCGGTGTTGGCGAACCCGCACGCAGAATCGCCGCCAGGGACAACGCCAGGGTGGCCGTCGCAGATCGCGCGGATTTGCGCCCACAGCCAGGCCATGTCGCGCGGGGCAAGAACGCCGAGCCCAAGCACGATGCCGGGAAGGTCGCCATTCATCAGCGCCTTGTCATGAACTTCCTTACCACCGATCGATTCGATGGAGAGGATGTCAGCGCCGGCAGCGGCGTTCAGTTCGAAGGAGCGACGCAGCTGGTCCCAGGGTTCGCCACGGCGCATCAGCGGCGGCTTGCCCTTCTCGCGGATGTCCGTCGGCGTGACGCGCAGCGCACACGGCAGCCCCCACTTCTCGTTGGCCGCCTTCATATGCTTCTTGAGAATGCCCGTCAGCTCGGCGCCCCACTCCGGCCGCTCGGTCATCGGGGGCAACAGCTCGAACTCGAGGACGAGCCCGGGCGCTTTCAGGTGGACGGCCCGCGCGACAACGTTTCGGCCGATCTCCTCGTAGTGGGCACAGACGTCTGGCCAAGTCTCGTCCGTCATGTCCATCGTAGGCAACGTGAAGTTGACCTCGGGGTAGACCTTGCCAGCGCCGATTTCGAGTCCTAGGCCGCACCGCACCGGCTTGGGCGCGACGCCGAAGATTAGCTCGTCGGCGCTTCTGACGGCGAGGTGCGAATAGGAGAGCGGCGCAAATGCGGCTGTCATGTCACGCTGCCTTGCCGATGAAAGTGCGCGCCAGAGAGACGGCGTCATTCGCCGACGCGCCGTAACCGTCGGCGCCGATCTCGTGTGCGTATTGCTCGTTTATCGGCGCGCCGCCGATGAGCACTTTGACCTCGCCGCGCAGCCCGGCCTGCTCGATAGCGGCGATCGTCGTCTTCATCGCCGGCATAGTAACGGTGAGCAGCGCGGAGAGGCAGACGATTTGCGGCTTGTGCTCGCGGATGGCGGCGATGAACTTCTCCGGCGCGACGTCCGCGCCGAGGTCGTGGACCTCGAATCCGCCACCCTCCAGCATCGATACGACGAGGTTCTTGCCGATGTCGTGCAGATCACCCTTGACGGTGCCGACCAGGATCACGCCGGCCGGCTTGGCCCCTGCGGCGGCAAGCAGTGGCCGCAACGGCTCCATGGCGGCCTTCATCGCCCGCCCTGCGAGCAGGAGTTCAGGTACGAAGTACTCCTCTTCTTCGAATAGCTTCCCAACCGCGTCCATGGCCGGGATCATCGTGTCGGCGATCAACATCGCCGGGTTCACGCCAGCGGCGAGCGCTTCGTGTACGGCGGCTTCCGCATTTTTTGCGTCCCCGGCTAGGATCGCATCGTAGAGTCCCTGGGACAACATCCGGACTTCCTCCTATGATTGGCCTGCCGTTGCCGGGCGAGCGCGTAGCCCACTGAACGGTTGATAATATCAGAATACCCGAGTTGTCAATCTAACATGAGCAACATTGGCGCCGCCTCACAGGCTTCTGGGCCGTTGAAGGCCAATCAAATTGAGGTAGCGCATGAGAGCGGAGCCCGGTGACATGACACCGACCCGGTTCGAGCGGATTCTGGCCCCGGAATCCCTCCATGTCCGCGTCGCGCGGACCTTAGGCCGTCAGGTAATCTGACAGCCCCCGGGGCCGAAGCCTGACTGTCTTGGGCTCAGCCCGCTTCGAGGTGCAGCCGAAGGGGCGCGGCTATTCGTGTCATGAACAGCGCGAGTTATGCCGGTACGCGCGCGTTGAAATCCTGCACTGCGTGGTACATCGCGAGGATATTTGCCGGAGGCACGTTCGCCATGATGTTGTGCACCTGCTGGAAGACGAACCCCCCGCCGGGAGCAAGAACCTCGCATTGATGGAGCGTGTGCTCGCGCACTTCGGCGGGTGTGCCGTTCGGTAGGACGCGCTGAGTGTCGCAGCCGCCACCCCAGAAAGTGAGATCAGTTCCGAAATCGCGCTTCAGTCCCTCGGCTTCCATGCCCCTACAGCTAATCTGCACCGGGTTGATGGCGTCCAGCCCCGCCTCGATCAGATCCCGCAGCAGAGGACGCACCGCCCCGCAACAGTGAAGCATGACCTTTACGTTGGCGAGTTGCTTGGCGCGCCCCCATAGGATGGCGTGGCGCGGCTTGAAGAATTCGCGGTACATCCGTGGAGAGATCTGCGGAGAGTTCTGCGTACCGAGATCGTCGCCGAAGCAAATGACGTCAATGGAGTCGCCCACTGCCCCGAGGAACTGCTCGAGATTCCGCAGGTGAACTTCCATGAGCGCGTCCAGGAACCGATGCACACGCTGCGGTTCGCCGCCCAGCATCATCAGGAAATTGTCCATCCGGTAGTAGAATTGCCCCATTTCGAGCAGATTGCCCCCGAACAATCCGAGGATCGCCCGGTCCGTGCTGGCGCGTAGCGCGTGCGCTCCGGCGGCCAGTTCAGCCGGCCCGGATATCGACGGCCCAGGCGGCGACGCCATACCGGTCCACAAATGTTCTGGGTAGAGCTCCTCGATGCGGGACAGATCCTCCTCGTCGTCGAGGAACGGCCAGTAAACCTGATCGAAGGTTATCGCTTGCTCGGGCATTCGCGCCATCACTCGCCCGCTCGGCGCTCGCACCACCCACCCTGTTCCGGCCCGCTCTGGTTTCGCCCACGCCGGCATCCGGCATGGCGTTCCATCAGGCAGGGTCCAGTCAACCCACCAGTTGTCTTCGCGGCAGAAGCCCCGTCCTAACTCCACAGTGTCCACACCCAGGCGGTCGAGTACGTCATCGTGGACAATCGCCAGTTGCTGGACCGGATCGTAGACGTCGACCATCCGCGGTTCGAGCCCGAGCGCTGCCCGAAGTTTTGGATATGCGATCGCGGCGATACCCGATGAGCGATAACCGGAGAGGTCCACTGGCACGCGGTCAGGCTGATGATGATTCAAGGAGCAAAGCACGCGTTCTCGCGATGTTGTCATGGATTTTCAAACTCCGGCCAATTGACGCTGACAATGGCGAGGGCCCCTTATGCGGTCAGACAGCGCGTGCACGGTGATCATCGCGCCCGCATTCGCCCTGAGAGCAGGAGTTCCGGAACGAAGCACTTCTCTTCTCCGAAGAGCATTCCCACCGTCGATGACGGAGATCGCGGTGTCAGCGATCAGCGCCGCGCGGTGCAAGCGAGCGTCGAGCGCCTCACGCACGGTGGCTTCCGCGCCTTTTGACTTTCGCGCCAGGATCATGCCGTAAAGCCCCCGGGATAACGGCATGCGTACTTCCTCCTGCGGCTTGCCTAACCGTCTGGACATGTGATAATATCAGTGGGCTGAAGGTTGTCAATCTAATATCACCAACATAAGTCTTCTGCCCAGTTGGCTGGTCGCCCTCGTGACGGCAGATGGTGCAGGCCTGTCATGGTAATGGCGGAACACCATGACACGGGACTCGCGGGCTTCGGCGTCTGCGGGAGACCGGTCGACGCAATAGGGGCTGAACGAAGCGCATGGGAACAGAATCCGGCGGTTCGATGCTGACGCGCTTCGAGCGGATCCTGGCGCCGGAATCCCTCCATGTCCGCGTCACGCGGACCCTTGGCCGCCAGGTGATCCGGGCCGACCAGGAGTCGACTCAGATCATATTTCCCAACGAGAACGGCTTGTGCGAGCAGCTCGGCGTCAGCCGCACCATCCTGCGGGAAGCGCTGAAGGTGCTCGCCGACAAGGGCATGATCGAGGTTCGCCCTCGCAGCGGTATGCGTTCGTTGCCCCGTTCTAACTGGAATCTGCTCGACCCCGACATTCTGGCCTGGCAATCGGAAGAGAACCCCGATGCGGGTTTCCTGCGCGATCTCTGCGAAATCCGCCTGGCGATGGAGCCCACGGCGGCTGGATTCGCCGCGGTGCGCGCCAATGCGGAGGACATGGCGGAAATCGAGGCGGCGCTCAACCGCAGAGTGACGGCGGACGGCAAGCGCATCGAGGATTTGATCGACCTCGATCTGCAGCTTCATGCCTGCATCATGAAGGCCTCGCACAACCGCCTATTCCAGTATCTAAGCGAGGCGATCCGCGAGCCGTTCCGGGTGGCGCTTTCTTATACTCTGCGCAGCGCCGCGGTGCGCTCGCTGGAAGTCACCGCGCACCAGCTCCTGGTGGACGCCATTCGCCGGAGAGACCCGCTGGCTGCGCGCGACGCCGCCGACAAGGTCGTTGCCAACTTGATGGTTGCAGTGGAACACGTCATTCGACGAATGGAAGGACGTAAGGCCAACCGGAGCAACGACTGGGTGCTGTTGACAACCGAGCCGAGCGCCGACTTACGGTGATCGCCCGAGCTATTCAGCGGTGGTTGCTGTTTGCGCCGCGGCGATAGTCTCGTCGCATGTTGCAGCGATGCGGTGCGCCAACGGGACAATCGAATGCCCAGTCAGACGCCTCGGCGCTCGAGCGGCGAGATCCGGCGTTCGCGATCTGGTTCGGCAGACTATTCATCCCGATTGTCGGCAATCAACCGCTCCAGGGCCGCCATATTGGTAAGCCTCCGGTGAAGCTATCAATTACCCACATCGTCGACTTGATCCGATGGATATGGCGAAGGCGATGTCGTGCAAGCGGGTCATGCCGCGCCAGACGACCATGTTGCCGAGAGGCGGATCGTGGTTGCGGGCGAGATTGCACCCTATGCTTACTGAGAGGGGATGGAGTCCCCCTTGGACCGCCGATCGGCTGATGACTCCTACCACGTTAGCCGTGGTGGGAATCCGCTTCCGATCTCGATTGGCAAGCGCCCTCCAGGGTCAAGAGAAACCTGAAGATGCGTACGTCATCAATCGGCCGCTCCGCAGGCGCTTTTCAGACCGACAATCGCGCCAAATCGCCCACTCGCGAGACCTCCCACGTGGCGCAGTCAATTGGCCGTGTCTGCAACCTCGTCAGGTTCGGCCGTGTGGGTTCGAACGACCTTACCGCATCCTGGATGGGCCGTGTGGTGTCGGCGCGCCCGCCAGCGCGCCCGCACGGTGTGAATCGGCGGCGGCTCTGAGCGCCGATCGGCGCGCTAACCGCTTGAGAACATAAGAGGCGGCTGGGTCGGGCGGCAACGCCGATTTACAGACAGGACGCCCCGCTCTCCTGCTGTCGCGCGCCATATGAGTGTTACCGGCGGCTAGCAGGCAGAGGGTGGCGACGTTGCATCATGGCCGGAAGTCGCCTGGTTCCGGTCGAGAGTTGTCACGTCGCCGGGCGACCACCAATGTTCGCTTCAACGTTTCGATTGCCCGGAGCCGCCAGTCCGCTCTCGGCTACGAATTGCCATTCACCGTCAGCCGCTTCGCGGCCATTGCGGCCGATCTCTGACTATGCGGTGGTTCTCGATAGCGGACGCGATGCCAGCCAGGCGCTTCGGCGTCGGTGAGGAGTTTCGGACCCGGCCTCTGGCACAGGAATACAGCGGGGGCGTCACGCCACCTTGACGATTCGAAACCCTTCGAGCTCTTTGACGATCGGCAGCCCCTTCCAACGCTCGACATCGTGCAGGACGACGAGGCGGGCCATGTCGCCGCCGAGTTCGTCGTTCATTTTGTCGATGGTCTTCAGCTGCTCCCAGGCGCTGCCAATTGCGTTGTTGAGCGGAATGTAGACGCCATCGTCATCTCGGCCAGTGATCTGGCTGCGCGAATAGATGCAGTCGCCCGAGATGACGCGTCTTCCCGCCGCCGTGTCGACAATCACGATCTGGTGGCCGACCGTATGCCCGCCGCCGAGCCGCACGTGAATCCCCGGCAGCACGTCGTCCTTGTCGCCGTCGATCAAGGTGACGCGGTGCTCGATCGACGCGCCAAGCGCCGTCTGCATCGTCTGCGGATCGACGATCGCGGTCAGATGGCTGAAGCGCTTCGGCAGCGCGAAGAGCTCGTACCACGACAGCAGCTCGCTCTTCTGGATGTAGATCTGCGCCTTGGGAAACTCGGCGATCGAGCCCATGTGATCGAAATGGGCGTGGGTGATGAAGATGTCGGAGATGTCGTCGGGTTCGAGCTTCATCTCGGCGAGCAGGCGGAGCGGCGACATCCAGGCCGGGATTCCGAATTTGCCTGAAAACCCGGGCCCGTGCTCGTCCCGCATGAATCCTGTGTCAACCAGCACGTTGCGACCGTCGTGCTGCAACAAAACGAACGAAAACGGCAGATCCATGAGGCCGTCGGAGTACATCCCGGCGACGAGATCGACCCATGGTTGATCCTTGGAGCGTGCGTACTCCATGACGTACAGGTCCCAGACCACTGACTGGGCCATCGCTATCTCCTTTTCAGCTTTCCGCCAGCATGCGGCCG
Source organism: Roseiarcus sp. (assembly GCF_049514155.1). Lineage (GTDB taxonomy): Bacteria > Pseudomonadota > Alphaproteobacteria > Rhizobiales > Beijerinckiaceae > Roseiarcus. The sequence goes on from NZ_JBEKVH010000035.1 coordinate 11,465, forward strand.
AGGCTGGAGAGCCCGACCGCGATGATCAAGGTCGCCCCCTGAAACACATACTGGGAGAAGGTCGGCGCTCCGAATATGTTGAGGCCGTTGAACCCGAAGACGATGATCAGCGTGCCGACCAATGTCCCCAGAACGTGGAACTCGCCATCGCGCAGCGTGGCGGACCCGAGGAAGACGGCGGCGAAAGCAGTCAGCAAATAGGAGTCGGCCGCGCTCGTCGTGCCGCTGCCGAGGCGCGAGGCGAGAAGCGCGCCGGTGAGCGCCGCGCACATGCCGGAAATCACAAAGGCGAGGATCTTGATGCGATCGACGCTAATGCCGGCTAGGCGCGCGGCCGCCTGATTGCCGCCGACGGCTTGGATTTCCTGGCCAATCGCCGTTCGTTCGACGAGCACCCACAGAACCAGCACAACCAGCGCCATGACGACAATCGGATTAGGAATGCCGAAGAGCCAACGACCAAGGGTCAGTTGCAGGAAGGCCTCCGGTACGTCGGCGACGATCGGCACGCCAGATGAATACGCGAACGCCAAGCCGACGAGAATTGTGCCGACGCCGAGCGTCGCGATGACAGAATTCACTCTGAGCTTGGTTACGATCAGACCGTTCGCCGCGCCGACGAGACCGCCCAGCACGACGACGACTGCGAGCGCGACGGGAATTGGCAGCTTGCTGTGCACGATGAGTCCAGTGACGAGGACGCCATGCAAGCTCGCCGCATAGCCGACCGAAAGGTCCATTTCGCCGATGACGAGCGCGAGCGTCAGTCCGCCAGAGATGATCATCGCCAGCGACGCCTGATTGATGACGTTGATGAAATTGTTGAACGTTGGAAATGCCTCTGGCGACAGCACAGAGAAAGCGACGATCATCACCGCCAGCCCGATGATCGTCGCATAGCGCGCAAATATGCCGAGGGCCGCCTTGGCGGCGGGCGAGAGGCGGCGCGTGGAAATCAAGTTTTCGCTCATGTTACACCGTGCTCTTGGACCCCGGCGTAACTCGCCGCGATGATCGCGTGCCGCGTCAGCGCGTCGCCCGCAAGTTCGCCGACGATGCGCCCCTCCGCCATGATCAGCACGCGGTCGCAAAGATCCGGCAGCTCCTCCGGGTCAGAGGATATGACGAGAACCGCCGCACCCTCGTGGGCCAGCCCTCGAACGAATTTGTGGATCTCGGCCCGCGCGCCGACATCGACGCCGCGCGTCGGTTCGTCGAGAATGAGCACCTTCGGCTTCAATTGCAGCCAGCGTCCGATGACAACTTTCTGTTGATTGCCGCCGCTCAGGCGTCCAACCGGCGTGTCGATGCTGGCGCCTCTGATCGCGAACGCCTTGATGGTGCCTTCGACCAACGCGTTGCGCCGGCGTCCGCTGATCAGCGGCAGCATCGGGCTGACGACAATCGAGTCCAAATTCGCAAGTCCGAGATTGAGGCCGACGCTCTTTGACAGGATTAGGCCTTCGGCCCGTCGTTCTTCGGGCACGAATCCGATTCCCGCCTTTACCGCCCGGGCAGGGCTTCTCGGCGCGAAGAGTTTGCCTTCGAGCGTCATCTCGCCCGAGTCGGGCCGGTCGGCGCCAAATAGAATGCGCGCCAATTCGCTGCGGCCGGCGCCGACGAGGCCGCCAAGCCCGAGAACCTCACCTTTCTTCAGGTCGAAGCTGACGCTCTTGACCTTTGGCGCGCGCGAAATCCGGCGCACCGAGATCGCAACGCCGTCGACGGCGCTGGGGCCCGCGTGATTATGTGACGACTCGACTGCGCCGCCGACAATCGACTCGACCAGCGCTTGGCGGGTCAGACCGGCGCCCGTCAATTCAGTGACCAACCGGCCGTCGCGGAAAACCGTGACGCGCTGGCAAAGCTCGAGGATCTCGTCGAGGCGATGGGAAACGTAGAGCACCGCGATGCCGGATTTGCTCAGTTCGCGGATGATGCCGAAGAGGCGCTCGCTCTCAGCAGACGATAGGGCGGCGGTCGGTTCGTCCATGACGATCAGTCGCGCTTTGCGCACCAGCGCCCGCGTGATGTTGATCAGCCAGTTCTCGGCGGTCGAAAGCCCTTTGACATTGGCGGTCAGCGGCGCGCGCACGCCGACTCGATTGGCGATCGGAGCGATCTCGCGCGCGATGGCCGGCCAATCGACGAAGCCGAATCGGGTCTTTTTGGGCAGGCCCAGCATGATGTTTTCCAACACCGTCATGCCTGGGACGAACGCCAACTCCTGGTGGATGAAACTCATCCCGAGTTCGCTGGCGATGTGAGGGGAATTTGCGACGACGCGCCGACCGTCAACTATGATCTGGCCACTATCGGGTTGGGTCAGACCGGCAAGAATCCGGATGAGCGTGGACTTGCCTGCGCCGTTCGCCCCGACGAGGCCGTGGACCTCGCCGGGAACGATCGACAGCGACACCGCTCTCAACGCTTGCGCACCGCCATAAGCCTTGCTGATCGCATTGGCGGCGACGAGCGGGGGCGCCTGAGGCGTCTCCAATTCGAGTGCGGCGTTATTCATCGCGCATGCACGTTGGGTTCGCTACTTCACTGCGTCGGGATGGGCGGCGAGGAACTTGTCGATGGTATCGTTGGTGACCAGAACCGCCGGCACCTCAACCGCCTTCGGCTGCCAATTCGACCCCGCCTTGATGATCTCGGGCAGCAGCTTCGTCATGTTGTATCCCTCAGTGTAGCTGTCCTGCCAGGCTGTCGCCGTCATGAAGCCCTTCTTGATGTTCTCGAGCGCCTGCGCGTTGCCGTTGACGCCGTAGACCTTGACGTCCGATCGGCCTTGCGCGCGCAGCGAGCCGATCGCGCCGATCGCAGGATCGTCCCAGCACCCCCAAATGGCCAGATTCTCCTTGCCAGCCGGATGCGACGCCAGCCACGCGTTCGCGTACTGGGCGCCATCCTCGAAGTAGCCGGGAATGCGCACTTCGTCCTTAGTGACCTTGATGTCTGGGTCGTTCTTGAGCGTCTTGTCGAGCTCTACCTCGCGGTTCCGGCAAACCTCGCCGGTGTGGTAGGTGAGTTCAAGCACCGATCCCTTGGCGTTCATTGTTTTGATCATGAGCTCGTTCACCGGGACCACCATCGGTCCGCCCGAACCATTGGTCGCCGCGACGGTGCTTCCGAGCCCGCCGCCCCAGGTCACGACCGGGATGTTAGCGCTCTTAGCCGCGGCGAGGCCCGCTCCGATCGAGGAATACGGAAACACCATGTCGACAATGGCCACGGCGCCACGCTGCGCGAAATTCTCGATCGAGGCGTTGGCTTGATCCGCGCTGCCGGCCGCGTCGACGACCGACACGGTCCAGCCGGCTTCTTTGGCGGCCGCTTGGGCGCCCGAGATGTACCGGGCGTTGTTCGCCTCGGTCGCCGCGATGGAGACGATGCCGACAAGGGGCGGATCCGCTAGGGCGGGGCCGACCGTAAGCGCGGCTATCGCGGCCGCGACGCTGACTACGAGATTTCTCATGTCAAACCTCCCAACGGGCCGCCGCTCTCTGTCATAGCGAAACGTGACGAACCGATTTGCTGCAATTAATCCAACACCGCCGTTCAGGCAAGCAAAAAAGACAATGCGCATTGTCGCACAGGCCAGATATCGAGGGGAATCGGACCTCTGGACAATTGCTGGCAGATCGTCGATAAATAGCGAAACGATTTGCTGGAAATCGATGGGAACGATCAAAGACGTCGCGAAGGCGGCGGGAGTTTCGGCGGCCACGGTGTCGGCGGTGGTCAATGGCTCCGCTTATGTCAGCCCCGCCCTTAGGGCCCGGGTGCTCGAAGCCATTGACAAGCAGGGTTACGCGCCGTCGCAGCTGGCGAGAAATCTGAGGCGCGGCCGCAGCGGGCTGATTGCGATCGCCGTCGCCGACTTGTCGAACATGTTCTTTTCGCGCGTCATCTGCGCCGCCGAGGCGGCGGTCTCGGCCTGGGGCTATTCTTTGGTTGTGTTCAACAGCGACGAGAATCCCGAAGCCGAAAAGCAGATTCTCTACCGCGTTCGGACGCTGCGCTGCGAGGGCCTCATTCTCGTGCCCGTCAGCGGAGCACTGAGCCAAGCCCTGCGCGAATTCGACGGCCGGCGACTCCCCACCGTGTTGTTCGGGCGTACGATCGACGACGACCGGTTGGATACGGTGACGATTGATAATTTCTCAGCAAGCTATCAGGTGACCAACTACCTGATCGACCTCGGCCATACCCGAATTGGCGCCATCACCGGGTCTATGCACTCGAGCACCGGAAAAGCCCGCTTCGAAGGAATGCAGGCGGCAATGAGCGCCAAGGGCCTCACGCTCGATCCTCGCTTTGTGCGAACGGGAGAGTTCCGCGAAGAGGTCGCCTATTCGGCCGCGCGCAGCATGTTCGAGCAACCGGAGCGGCCAACGGCGCTGTATGTGGCGAGCGGCGCCATGGCGCTCGGCGCTTTGCGCGCGCTTAGCGACGTCGGGTTGAGTTGTCCAGAGGATATCTCCGTCGCTTCGACCGACAACATCCCGGGAATCCGCGGTCTAAAGCCGGCGCTGACGAGGGCTGAGCACCCGATCGTCGCCATGGTGAACGAGTCGATCCGCCTGCTGATGGATCGGATCAACCGCGGCGCCAGGGCCGAGCCTCACAACGTCGTCTTTCCGCCGACGTTGGCCGTCGGCGACAGCTGCGTCCCACTGAGGAAGTAGGCGAAGCGATTCTCGCGTCCTTAATGACCGTCCACGCGAGCCGATCCGGTTTTGCGATAGCGGGTAACGCAATGCAGCTCGTCTTCGCCCCGACCGCGGCCGTCAAGGCCTAAACGGCCTTGGCGACGATCTTCGGCTGATGACGGTCAGATACTCTATCTGGACGCCCGAAAGCGGAAAGTCCTCTCGGCCAGCTCCGGTCGTTTGGGCGTGGCTGGCGAAAGGTCGGGCTCGAAGCGAAACCGGTGGTTGATGGCGGGCGCCAAGCGCCTGATTTTGACCGCTAGGGCAGGTTGCGAAACGTGGGACGAGCGGCGCGGCGAACGCGGAATAGGGATCGACGGATATGGATGCGGGAACCGGAGTCTTCGTGCTGACCGAAGCGCGCGCCCTTGTGCCGATGCAGGTGGCGAGCTTCACCTCGGAGGACGATTTCCAGGAACTCTTGGCGCGCTTTCCCGCACTTCTGGCGGGCGACCAGATGGATAGCGCCTACCCACGCCGCTTCATTCTGGTTGATCGCGAACAACCGATCGCCTGCGAACTCGGTGGGGCAGGGCGTTGGTCTCTCGACCATCTCTTTCTGGACCAGGACGGCGTTCCGACGTTGGTCGAGGTCAAGCGCGGAACCGATACGCGGATACGTCGGGAAGTGGTCGACCAGATGCTCGACTATGCCGCCAACGCGATCCTCCACTAGCCTGCTGAGGAGTTGCGCGGGCGCTTCGAGCGTCGCTGCGAGGACGCGGGCAAGAATGTGGCGGACGTGCTGCGCGACGAACTTGGCGTCGATCCCGATAGCGATGCCTTCTGGGCCAAAGTGAAGAGCAACCTGCAGGCCGGGCGGCTTCGGAAAATTCGCCCATGTGTGGCAGCCAACGCCGATCGACCCGACCAACTGGGGGTGATCGGGATGAACCAGCACACGCTCCAGAGGGCGAGACTGACATCGCCCTTTCGGGCGAGCGCCTTCTCGTCGGCGAAGCCGTCGACCTTAAGCGAGCCCTTGAAGCTGGGGCGCCCTCTACTGCAGCGGCGGCGCGTAGAGGATGCCGCCGTCCTCCCACAACTGGTTGAGGCCGCGCGGAATCGCGTAGCGCGAGCGGGCGCCGAGATTGGCCTCAAATATGTCGCCGTAATTGCCGACCGCTCGAATTGCGCGCCGCGCCCAGTCGTTGGTCAGCCCGAGGTTCTGGCCGAAATCGCCCTCGACGCCGAGCAGTCGCCGCACCGCCGGCTTCTGCGACTGCAGCGCCTCGTCGAGCGTCGCTTTGCCGACCCCGAACTCCTCGGCGTTGATCAGCGCGTAGAGCGTCCATTTGACGACGTTGTACCAGGCGACGTCGTCGGCGCGCACTGCCGGGGCGAGCGGCTCCTTCGAGATCACGTCGGGCAGGATCGTCGCCTCCGACGGTTTCTTCATGCCGAGGCGGACGATGTAGAGCGCCGACTGGTCGGTGGTGTAGGCGTCGCAGCCGCCACTCTCGAGCTTTGCGATCGCCTCGCTCGGGCCGGGAACGATGACCTCGGTAAAGGTCATCGAATTCGCCTTGAAGTAGTCGGCGAGATTGGCGCGCGTCGTCGTACCGTCCTGCACGCACACCGACACGCCGCCAAGCTCGAGCGCCGATGTGATTGTCGGATGGCGCACGACCAGGAAGGCCTGGCCGTCGAGATAGTCGATTCCGGCGAACAGGATCCCCTGCCCGGCCTCGCGCTCGAAGGTCCAGGTCGAATTGCGCGACAGCACGTCGATCTTGCCCGCGCGCAGGGCGTCGAAGCGTTCGACCGTCGACAGCGGAACGAACTCAACCTTCTGCGGATCGTCGAGCACGGCGGCGGCGACCGAACGGCAAAAGTCGACGTCGAAACCGCTCCAGGCGCCCGCAGCGTCGCGGTCGGAGAACCCGCCCAACCCCTCGCTGACGCCGCAAACCAGCGCGCCGCGCTGCTTGACCGTCTCGAGCGTGCCGGCCTGCGCGGCGAAAGCGACCAGCGCCGCCACGAGCGCCGCCAGTCCTGCGGTCGCGTGCTTCGAATTGGACGCCATCGCCCCCTCCCAGAACTGCGCGCCGGCGCGGGCCTAAAGCTGCGCCGCTTGCCGGATGATGACCTTCGCGCCGACGTCGACGCGCGAATAGAGATCGATGACGTCGCCGTTGGCGAGCCGGAAGCAGCCCGACGACACCGCCTGGCCGATCGTCTCGGGCTGATTGGTGCCGTGAATGCGATAGACGGTCGAGCCGAGATACATCGCCCGCGCGCCCATCGGGTTGCCGGGGCCGCCGGCCATGAAGCGCGGCAGATAGGGCTGGCGCTCAATCATCTCCGGCGGCGGCGTCCAGTCGGGCCACTCGGCCTTGCGCGTGACCTTCACCAGCCCCGACCACTGGAACCCCTCGCGGCCGACGCCGATGCCGTAACGCAGCGCGCGGCTATTGCCGAGAACCAGATAGATGAAGCGATCGGCCGTCGAGATGACGAGCGTGCCCGGCGCCTCGTTGCTGCGAAAGAACACCAGTTGCCGCGCGAACGGACCGTCCTCGATCCGCACTTCCTCGGTCGAGACGCGGCCGGGCTCGTCGCCGACGTCCATCGTGATGACGTCGGGCGGGGCGCCACGAACCGGCGCGGCGCCGAACATGATCAGCACAAGCCCGCAACGCAGCGCAAACCGCCGCGCGCGGCTCCGACGTTCCATCGCCGCCTCGTCCCGTCGCATCGTCAGCCGCTCCCGTCTTCCGCCGCCCTCAGCGGCGACGCCGCTTGTCCTGGTCGGCTCAGCACCGCACGTAGACGAAGGTGCCATAGCGGCTGTTGGTGTCCGGATCGACGAACTTCATCACCATCAGCTTCGGCGTCAGCTCGACGACCTCGCGATCGGCGGGATCGCCGGGCGGGGCGTTGAAGCCGAGATAGGTCTTGCCGTCGGCGCCCTTCTTCAGCGCCAGCTCGTGCTCGTCCGGATCGTCGGCGACATGCATCATCACGCCGTCGGTCGGGCCCTTGGCGATGACATAGGGGTTCTTGCACTGAACGCGCGCCATCTTCTCGGTGCGAGCGCGGTCCTTCTCGTCGCGGTAGGAGGCGAGCCCCCATTTGCCGACCAGCGGGTCGGGCGGCACGATCTTGAACGACATCGCCGACGGCGCCGCCGGCGTCGGCGTCGGGGACGAGCCCCAATTGCCGAAGTCGAACGACGAGCAGCCGGCGACGGCGCCCGCCAGCGCCAGCACGGCGCCCGATTTCAGCCCTCGCAGCAAGACGCCTCTCCCCATCTCGATCTCCGGCGCCGCTCGAACGCGCAGGACCTCGCTCTTCGCCGAACCCTAGCCGCCCGGTGTTTCGAGCGAAATTCTAAATCAACTCGGTCAACATGGCCAGCGCAAGAGGCAACGCGCAGTGAAGTCTACTGGGCATTCCATATGCCGATGCTGGCGCCGTCGACTGAAGGTTAGCCAAAGAGATCAGGAGATCAGCTTCACGAGGTTGTGGAAGCAATGCGATGTGACGGCGAAACCGGTTAGGCCGGAAACAGGGACAACCCGCCGCATATCAAAGGCGTTACAGCCTGAGCAGCCGAATGAGACCTGGTTCGCGGACTCCATCAGGGCCGCCAGCGCCTACCAACTGCATCAGCAGACCATACAGAAGACCGCACCCGACCAACACGCCAGATCAACAAACCGCACTTGCAACTCGGGAGCCATCCACAAAAGACATCGACGCGACTCGCTTGTTATTCGACGTTGACCGAATGCCGAATTGGGCGGCAGCTTTCTGAATTGTCCGAGGACGGAAAGGTCACACTCGGAGGCCGATTTACACGGCGCTCTAGCGCGAAGGGTCAATATGGCCGAGCGCGGTCCGCAAAGGGCCGCTCGACACGCGAATTAAACCCGTCAGCGGGCTGTCCAGATTCAGAATCAGATAGACGGCGGACGAAATGGAGAGCGCGCACATCAGGATCGTCACGGAGACGACCAAGTTGCGAGGGGAACTCAGCCCGAAAACTCCGAAGATCATTACCAGCCAGGAGACCATCAGTATAATGAACGGTGGAGAAAGCGTATCCTGGGGAGTGATGATGAGGAGCCACCGCTGCTGAAGCGTCTCCGTCATTCTCGCCGCGATGCTGTCAGCCAGCCTTCGGTGAAAATCGTCGGTCGGCGCGAGCCGCCTGATCGCGCCGTCCAATTCGATAAGCAGCGCGCCCAGTTCTTGACGTTCGTAGCCCTGCGTCGGCGCAAAAGTGGGATAGCCGCCCGGCGGTCGCGGCTCATCGCGCCAAGTGTCGGCGATCGCGGCGGCAACATAGGTTCGCAGCACGGCACGCTGGGGGTCGGTGTCGGCGCCATATTCTCGCAGCCGCTGATCGAGTTCAATGATGTCGCTGGCGAAGCCGCGCATCCTCGCGTCAAACAAGTCATAGGACGATTTCACCGAGTTGGTGACGAGTCCGAGGACTAGCGCGGTGAAAGTGACCAGTATCGAAATGACGAGTCGAACCGCGTCGATGGTCTCGCGGCTTTTGTGGTGCTCATGCAACGCCGGCTGGAGGATTTGCCCAGCCCCGCTGCTCGCAAGAACGAGCAGCAGGACCAACCCGGCGACCCCGAAGTCCCACATGTGTCGCGCTCGCTGATTTTACTTGGAGTTCTTCAGGCGATTCCCAAACTTGCATGTACGATTGTAAAGTTAGCGCATGGCTAGATCGGGGGAAAGGTTTTCGCGAGGGGAGCGGCGACAAAGTGAGCTAACTTCCAAACGCAAAGACGCTATGGTGGGGAGCGGTCGGCGCGGAATGGTCGTCCGGAGCTTGCGAGAAGCGGCGGACCTTTCACGCCGACGATCGGCGCGCCACGCGCGCGCCGTGGCGATTTGGGCCGCCTGTGACGGAACGCACTGGGCGGACACCGAAGGGGGGCGGGATGATCCTGGTTCGGCTTTGCAAGATCGCGCTCGTCGCCTCGGCGGCGCTCTTCTTCTCGCTCGTGGCCTTCGGCAACTTCACCGATTACGGCAGCAACTGGCAGTTCGTGCAACACGTCCTGTCCATGGATACGACATTCCCCAACTCAAGCCTTCATTGGCGGGCCATTGCCAATCCGACCGCGCAGGCCGCCGGCTACTGGCTGATCATCGCGACTGAGACACTTGTCGCCTTGCTGCTCTGGGCAGGGTGTCTCCGCCTGCTGGCGGCGATCGGCGGCGAGGATTTCAACCGGGCAAAGGCTTTGGCCGTCAGCGGCCTGAGCCTAGGGTTCCTGCTTTACGCAGTCGGCTTCGTTTCGATCGGCGGCGAGTGGTTCGCCATGTGGCAATCGCAAATCTGGAACGGCGAGCAAAAAGCGTTCGACTTCATCGGGATGATCGGCGCCGTGCTCGTCGTTGTCCTGCTTTCGGATCCGGCAAGCCAATAGTGCAGGTCACTGGCCCCGATCTGAACGCAAATTGGCGTAGGTCGACATCGACGATTCCGCCTCTGCAATGAAGGCGACCTTGATCTAGTTTCACAAAACGAACGCTTCGTCCGGCGTCACACGGCGGGCGCCGGATTCCGCCGTCGTTGGTCAACGACGCGCGGCGCTTGCCGTCATGACCAACGAGATGGCGGCGACGGGTAAGGGGCCGCAGTGGTCAAGCGCCTCGCAGCTTTGCCGCCCCTCGGACCGCCGCTCGAGTTATTCCCGCTTCGCCTCTTTAGCCCACCGATCGCCGCCGCCGAGGCGAGCTTTCTCCCAACTGAAAGCGCACTTGAGAAGGGCTGCCGAGCGAATCATGCCGACCCACTGGGACCCCATCGGCCAGCGCCTCGACGAAATCACCCGGCAAGCCTGCGCCAACCATTTCGCCGTGACCGGCCATGCGGCGTCGTAGGCGGGCCACGCTCCAGACAAAGGCGCATCTTCCGCTCGGCGTGTCTGGCGCGCCCACCCTTGTCCCTACTGGCCGCAGTCGCTCGGGGCGGCGATCCCGGCGAAGCGGTCGGCGATCCAGGCGACCGCGGCGCTCGCGCTGTCGCGCCCGAGGACCCCATGGCCGACGCCGGGCAGGACGACCATGCGCACCGAACTGCCGTCTCGGCACAGCCGCCGCATGTAATCGGCGGTGACCTCGGGGCGGACCAGCTTGTCGGCGTCGCCCTGCGCCAGAAAGACGGGAATGTTCGGCGGCAGCGCGCCGGGCGTGTTTCTTGCGAGCAGCGAACGCCAGGGTTCGCCGCCGGCGAAATTCTTCACGCTGAGGAATCCGTGCTCGAGCGACTTCTCCGTGCGACGCCGCTCGAAGAGATCGAAAATCGACTCGATGCATTCCCCTGCTAGCCGGTTGACCGCCGGCATCGCGGCGGGCTCGACGACATTGTTGATCGGCGCGCCGTACACCCGCGCCCACGACCACAGGGTCATCGCCGTGAGATTGTTGCCGCCGGACGTGCCGAGATCGTCTCTCATCAACGTGGAGAGTTCGGTCGCCGGCGCGGCGGCGGCGACGCCGACGAGTTGCAAGTCCGGCGCGTAACCTTTAGCCAGCAAACCCGTGTAGAGCGCCGCCTGCCCGCCTTGCGAATGTCCCCAGACCGCGAAACGAGACCCTGCCTGCGCGTCGGGCAACGCTCGAGCGGCCCGCACGGAATCGAGCACCGCGCGTCCTTCGCTGTCGCCGACGAGATAGGGATGCGTCTGCGGCGTGCCGAGGCCGGGATAGTCGGTCGCCGTGACGACATAGCCGCGCTCCACCATGTCACGCAGGCCCTGGATCATCTGGAAGCGCACCCTGGCGAGCGACGGGGCGCAGCGCGGCGCGACGCCGGTGGTCGGATGCGCCCAAGCGACGATCGGCCGCCCGCCCGGCGGCGGATCGCCCTGAGGAATGACGACCATGCCGGAGACGACGATCGGCTCGCCACTCAGCCCTGTCGATCGGTAGAGGATGCGATAGGCCGCCGCGCCGTCGGGCGCGCCATAGAGCGGTTGGGTTTGGATCAGCGCGCCGTTCTGAGCGGCGGCCGGAGAGACAGCCGTTGCGATCGAACCCAACGCGCCGAGCACAGCTGCTAGCGCGCCCAGCATTGAGCGTCGGCGGGTCTCGCCGAGGATGTAATGGGTCATTGAAAGTTTCCTCCACGAAAAGGCGGCGTCAGAGGATTCCGACGCGCTTCACCCAGTTGATGATCGTCGACGCAGTCGACGCTCACTCGGCCAGCCGCCGACGCCGGTCTTCCGCGTCACAGCCGCCGATCCTTTCGTGCAAGGGGCGGCTCGCTAGGAAGCCGCCCCCCTTTGCGGGCGCTGTCGGCGCGCTATTGCCAGCCGCCGCCGGGCAGCGGGCCGTGATAGGGCGTGTTGCGGCAATGACCCCAGGGGCCCCGCCAAAATCCCGGAGGGCAGCCGTTCCAGCCGTAACCGCCCTGATACGGGCCCCAGTACCCCCCCGGATAGGGGCCTCGGCCGAACCGGTGACAGGCGCCGCCGGGCCCGCGATACCAGCCGGGGCCACACCCATTGGCGACCTTGACGACCATAGAAGCGTCGTCGCCGAGGGGCTGGATCGGCATGGCCTCGGATTGCGACGACAAGATCGCGGCCGCCGCCAAAGTCAAAAAGAACCCAATCTGCTTCAACATGATATCATCCTCGTTTCGTGATGGAACCTATTGCGCCGATGGTCGGCTGCCGAAGAGCGAAGGTCCCGGACCGCTCCTGGAAGTAAAACCGAGTCCGTGTACCGTTAAGATCGATATCCTGCCAAAACTATCGCCTCGTGTTAAGTCGAGTCTCGATGTCGATTCGCAGCATTGGCGGTTATTGCGTTACATGAGCGCGCAGCTTGCGTTACGCGAGCATTCAATTTTAGCAACTGGTCCGATCAGTAACGACATTCCTTTGCGGAGACTCCGGCTAACAACCTTTACGGTCAGGCGATCGGTGGTTGTCTGTGGCTTGCGGCTGAGGCAAGCAGGCCCCCGACGTCGACGGGATAACCCGCCGAAGCGAACTGTCGCGCCTTCGCCTCGAAATAGGAGCGGACCCATCGGAATCGCTCGCCGCTCTTTGGCAGTCCTACACTGTCGGCGATGCTGTCGAGGCTGATGGTCTTCCCGCCGGCGCCCCAATTGCCCTCGGTCACCTCGTCGATCACGACGAGCACGCTGGCGGCGACGCCCGCTTGAGAGGACCCGCTCATCACCTGCGTGATGGCGCTCGTGACGGCGGCGTGCACGTCGCTCTTGTGCGCCGCATTCATGTAGCCTTCCGGTACGACGACGTTCACCAGAAAGGCGCCCGGCGGAGAGACGAACGTATTGTCGGCATGGCCGCCGACCCACCAGTCGCCCTCGGGGATCTCGGTGAAGAGAATCCAGGCGAACGCGCGCCCTGCGCGCGTGTTGGCGCCGCCCTCCATGTCGATGAGAACGTCGGTCAATCGTCGCGCCATTGCCTCTTTGGCCGTTCTATCGAGGCTTCCTGCGCGATAGCGGACATTCATGATTGGCATCGTCGTTTTCCCGATTTGGCTCGGCGGCGGACGTTGACGCCTTGCGTGCGGCAACGCCCGGCCCGCTCCGGCCTCACATGATGGTTTCGACGAAGAGAACGTCTGTCTCGTCGGCGGTGACGTCGCAGGAAATGCTCTTCGCGCCCCAGACGCCGACGCTGTCGCGCCGCCCGACTTGCGCGTCGGCGCAGCGCATCTCGCCTTCGAGAACGAAGGCGTAGACGCCGTGCGCCTCCGAGCGGGGACGATAAACATAGGAGCCTGGACGATCGCTGATCAGGCGGGAAACGCGCACGTCCTGCGGGATGGGCAGGGCGCCGTCCTGGTCGCCGACGAGCTGCTCGATGCTGTTGCGCCGCGCGTTCCGGTCGAAATGCGCGCGGTGATAGCTCGGCGGCAGAAAAAGCTGGCCGGGCAGGAACCATAGATAGATCGCGTGCATGTCCTCGTCGCTGATGCTCAGCTCAGTATGCTTGCCGCCCGAACCGGCGGAAAAGACGTAATAGTCGCCCTCGTGCAGCTGATCGACATTGCCCACCGTGTTGACATGGGTGAGCTGTCCCTGCAGGACGATCGCGGCGATGACGAAGTTGTGGTGGGAATGCATGTTGTAGCCGCATCCCGGACCGTTGAAGACTTCGTCGCCGAAGACGCGCATCGTTCCGAATCCGGGCCGTCCGCTCTGATACTCATGGAAGTTGAAGCTCGATTCCCGAGTGATGAAGGCGTCGGGGTGCCCGCCGACGTAGGCTGAATCTTGCCCGATCGACGATATGCGTTCATGGCCGCGCTCGCGGGCCGGCAAAATGAAAGAGTCCGACATGGTCCTGTTCCTTTCCGATTTTCCTGATTTTTGCCGATTAGGCGGCGTGCCCGGCGAAGGGCTGCCCGGCGGCGTAACCGATCACGACCATCTCGAATTCGTGCTTGGGCGTTCCGCAATCCGGGCAGCGCCAATCGTCGGGGATGTCCCGCCAGCGGGTGCCCGGCGGCAGGCCGTGCTCCGGGAGCCCCTCCGCCTCGTCGTAGAGAAAGCCGCATCCAAGGCAGATCAGGCGTTTGAAAGTTTCTTCCGTCATGTCGTCCTCCTTCTTAGCTGTAGTGTGTGACGCGCTACTAGCATGCGTGACACGGCACGTCAAGTGGGCTATTGTGGGCCGGGAAAAATTCAGTCAGCGCACAGGAGAGACGAGCTTGGACGGATTACGCGACGCCGAAATGTTCACGAGCCTGCGGGACAAAGTGGTGCGGCGGGTTCGCTCCGACATCGTCTCGGGACGAAGCGCTCCGGGGACGATGTACTCAGTTCCGACGTTGGCGGAGGAGCTGGGGGTTTCAACCACGCCGGTCCGCGAGGCGCTGCTCGAGCTGAGCCGCGCCGGGCTGATCACGCCTCTGCGCAACCGAGGATTCAGGGTCGAAGTGACCTCGCTGCAAGAACTCGACAATCTGTTCACCGTGCGCGAGCTGCTGGAGCGCTTCGCCATGGTCACCCTCGCCGAGCGGCGTCTGCTTGAGGTCGGCGAACTGCGGGCGCTTGCCGATGACATCGCAACAGCAGTCAAGAGCGTGGACGTACTCGCTTATGTCGAGGCCGACCGCGCGTTTCACCAGGCGCTGATCGCAAAGGCCGACAATCCCCTGCTCACACGACTGACCATGGACCTGCGGGATGGAATGCGATTGTACGGCATCGACTCGGCCGCTGGTCGCAAGCGCCAGGAGGCTTCGGTGAAGGAGCACTACGAGCTCATCGATCTTGCGTTCGCTGGGAACGTCAAATCGATCGCCAATCTCATCAGCCATCACATTCTGGACTGGAAGCCCGTCTTTACGGCAGCGCTCTCCGACCGGTTCGGAAGCGAACCGAAATGACTTGGATTTCGGTCTGCAATGGCTAATGGCCGGAAGTTGATCGCGCGCCGTAAGCTCTGCGCGTGATGCAACCGGCCGATGCGCTCGTCGAAGCATACGGGACGCCCGACAGAGCCGCCGTGCTCGACGCGTCGAACCCTGGCGCTCGTCTCTTAGAGCGGGCAGATGGCGATCGCGATCGAGCCCAACGCGCCGAACACGGCCGCGAGCGGGCCCGGATTCCCGCGAAGGCGGCTCGCACTGACGATGCCAGGGTTTCTTGCCGGCCTCCTCCGCCAAAAAAACACGAACTCAAAGGATTCCGGCGCTCTTCAGTCCGTCGATGATCTGCTGCGCCGCCGGCGCGCCCTTGCGAAGGAACACCGCGGGCTTCGACAGCGGCGCCGGCGCCTCCATCCATTCGCCCTCCTGGCCGACCGCGGCGCCGGTCCACAGGTCGGTCCATTGGCTGCCCATGGGGAAGTATACATCGACTGTGTCCCTGCCCTTATCCAAGACAGGCGTGACCATCAGGTCGGGACCGAGCAGGAACTGGTATTTCAGCGCGTGGGTGTTCGGGTCGTTGGGGTAGTGGAGAAAGAGGTGCCGGACGACGGGATAGCCGCGCGCGGCGGCCTCGGCAACGAGCGCTTTGCGATAAGGCGCGAGCCCCTTGTAGACCTTGGCGAAGCGCGCCATCTGCGCCAGCATTTCCGGGCTCGAGTCGAACTGCGGCGTGATTTCGGGAGCCGCGCCCTCCATCGTCCGCATCACGGCGGTGAAGGCGTTGAGCTCGATCCAGCGCATCAGCAGTTCCGGCGTGCGAACGATCACCGGAATCTGCCTGCCGACGAAATTGAACTTGAGCACGACATAGCCGCCGATGTCACTGTGCATCAGGCTAAAGCCGGAGACGCCGGCCGAGAGCAGGCCGACCACCGCCGTCTTGATGCCGTCGTAGGCGTCCCAGCTCATCAGTTGGTCGCCGAGCCAGAACAGGGTGGCGACGCCGGGACTTTGAGTGAAACCGGCGCGGGCGAAGAACACCATTTCGTCGCCGTGCCCAGATTCTTCGATCGCCTCGCGATTCACCCGCAACCATTCCATGCTGTAGCGGTTGTGCCAGACCGCGGGGTCGGCGCCGCCGTGCAGCTTGGCGTCGAAAGGCAGCGCCTCGCCGAAGTCGCTCATCCAGCCGTAGCCGCCCGCCGCGCCAATCATGTTCGTCTTCATGATCGCCTTGATCCAGGCGCAAGCGTCGGGATTGCTGAGGTCGAGCATGCCGACATAAAAACTCGAGTTCCTGATGAGGTAGGGCGAGCCGTCCGCCTTCTGAACGAGATAGCCCTTCGCCTTGGCCTCCGTGAACATCTGGTTGTGGCCGTTCTCGGTGGCGAGAAACGGATTGATGTAGAGCAGCACGCGGCCGCCTTGGGCCTCGACGTCGACGACGAGCTCGCGCCAGCGCGGGTAGTAGGCCTCATCGAGTTTCCAATTCCACCAAAGCTGCGTGCCGGCAAACGTGGTCCGCACGCCTTCCCAGTCCTGCAGCCACAGACCGGCGACCGGGACGTTCGCGTTACGAGCCCGGCCGAGCTTGGCGCGCACGGCCTCCGTGCCGCCCATCAGGCCGAGGATAACGCCGTTGTGCACCCAATCGGGCAGTGGGCGCATGCGGCCGGCGTATTCCGTGTAGGCCTCGATCAGTTCGAGAGGCGTCTCGCCATAGAGGATGCGGCCCGTCATCGTCGCCGACCAGACCTTGATATCGATATGGCCCGCCTGCCGCATGTCGAACACGCTGTATTCGAGGTTCTCGAGGAACAGCGACCGCAGCCGGCTGGTGAT
>NZ_JBEKVH010000036.1:0-27544 GCF_049514155.1 Roseiarcus sp.
GTCTCGAATCAATTGCCGCAAAATTGACTCGCGGCCAAACCAAGACCTTACAACTATCGCAAATGCAAGATATCGCAGGATGTCGCGCGGTTCTAAGCAACGTTGTAAATCTGTCTAAAGTTGTTGCGGCGTATCGCCGAAGTCACTTTAGCCATATTCTTAAATCAGAGAAAGATTATATTGCGAATCCAAAAGAAGACGGATACCGAGGATATCATTTAGTTTATCAATATCAGGGGCTGCCCGGGCAGATCAACTCCTATGACAAGATGCGTATTGAGATACAATTACGCACAGAATTGCAACACGTTTGGGCAACAGCTGTTGAGGCGGTAGGGACGTTTACTAAGCAGGCCCTTAAGTCCAATCAGGGAAGCAAGGAGTGGCTACGGTTATTCATGTTAATGAGTAGCTATATTGCGTTGAAAGAAAAATGCCCAACAATAAAAGAAACGCCATCTGATTTGGAAGGCCTGTGTGCTGAAATTAGAGAGATATCTGCGAGTATTCACGCGCAGCAATTACTTGGTGCTTATAAAGTTACCGTTCAGATGGCTGGCAAAATGAGCAAATCGGCAAAATATTTTCTTGTAAACTACAAATTTTCTGACCATGTCGTCAGCGTAACAGATTTTGGGGCAACTCAGTCTCAGGCTGCGAACGACGCGTATACAAAAACTGAGGCTGGGAAGAATGAAGGCGACAACATTGTTCTCGTGTCGGTCGATTCAATCAAGAATCTAAAAAGGGCTTATCCTAATTACTTCCTCGACACCACGCAGTTTGCTAGCCTTTTGACCGAAGCGATTTCTTATCGAGCGAGGCCGGCCGGTAAGTCACGATCATCTTAGCCGCGTCGTCAAAGGCGTCCGTATCAGTGGCCCCCAACTCGCGCGCGGCTTCAATGAATCTCTTGGATTGCGCCTTATCGGTCGTCTTCGGCTTAGGGCTTCGCTTTGCCTTCGCCTTTGCGGCTTTTGCCATATGCCCTCTCAGTTCGCAGTCGTTTGATAGGTGAGGCGCTTGCCAACCGCGCCTCTCAACGCGCGATCGGCGCGCGCAATGTCATTTACGCCGAGCCGGGCGCGATTGCTGTACCGGAAATCGAACTCGGCGAGATAGCGGTGCAGATGCTTCTCGGCGCAGTGTTGATAGATGCCTTTCATACCGCGTTTGAAGATCGAATAGTAGCCCTCGACGGTATTGGTGGTGACGACCTTGTCGCCCTCGCGGCGGACGTATTCGTCCTTGGCATGGTTGACGGTGTCATGGCTGGCGAAGGGCTCGCAGAGAACCGGATACGCCGCGCCCTGGTCGGTCATGATCTTGGTTTCGCGCGCGATGTTGGCGTGAATGATCGGCGCCATGTCGGCGATCGAGACGCGGTCGATGTGGAAGCTACGCGCCGACCCTTCGCGTTCGACTAGGGTCAGGACCACGTTCTTGTGAGAAGAACCGCCCCGAGGTTTCGGGACGCCTTCGACGCGCCCGATATAGGTCTCGTCAATCTCGACGGTTCCGCCGCCGCCGCCCAAAGGCGACAAGCCGCCATCGCGCATAGCCTCGCGGATGCGATGGCCCATAAACCAAGCGGTTTTGAGGGTGACGCCGAGGATGCGGTGCAATTGGTTCGCGCTGACGCCCTTCTTGGATGAGCAAACGAGGTGGATCGCTTGCAGCCACAGGCGCAGCGGAACATGCGACGACTCGAAAATGGTCCCGACTTTCACGGTGAACGGCTTGCGGCATTCGTTGCACTGGCGGACGCCAATGCGGGTCGATTTGCCAGCCATCAGCCGAATGCGCGCGCCGTCGGCGTTGCCGCAATGCGGGCAACTCGGTCCGTTCGGCCAAATGCGAGCCTCCACATAGGCATAGGCGGCGCGTTCGTCGTGGAAATGGCGGTCTGAAATGACGGACGACATGGCTAACTCCTATGGGAATCAACCTACTACGTCCGATCTGCTACGTCAAGTATAATATCGTCACCCTCTTGACGGAACACAGCGCGAACAGATACGCATCGTTCGTGATTTGTTTACGCCCAAACGCGATTCTCGGCCCCGCCGACGGCGAGGGGGCGATTCGCGCTGGGCGGTTGGGGAGCCTGCCATGCTGACCAGAAAGCAAAGCGAGCTGCTGCGCTTCATTCACGAGCGTCTGCTGGCCGAGGGGGTTCCGCCCTCCTTCGACGAAATGAAGGATGCGCTCGAGCTGCGCTCGAAGTCGGGCATCCATCGCTTGATCATGGCGCTCGAGGAGCGCGGCTTCATCCGGCGCCTGGCCAATCGCGCCCGCGCGATCGAGGTCCTGCGGCTGCCGGAATCGGCGACCGTCGGCGCGCCGCGGGCGCAGAAGTTCTCGCCGAGCGTCATCTCCGGCAACCTCGGCAAGGTCCGACCGCTCGGCGGGGCCGAGACGCCGAACGCCCCGGCGATGATCCCGGTGATGGGCCGCATCGCCGCCGGCACGCCGATCGAAGCGATCCAGAGCCGCATCGCCACGATCGCCATGCCGCCGGATTTTCTCGGCGCCGGCGAGCATTTCGCGCTCGAAGTGCGCGGCGACTCGATGATCGAGGCCGGCATTCTCGAAAACGACACCGTCATCATCCGCAAGCAAGACACCGCAGAGACCGGCGACATCGTCGTGGCGCTGATCGACGACGAGGAAGCGACGCTGAAACGGCTGCGCAAGCGCGGCGCTTCGATCGCGCTCGAAGCCGCCAACCCGGCCTACGAGACCCGCATCTTCGGGCCCGACCGGGTGCGCGTCCAGGGCAGAATGGTCAGCCTGCTCAGGCGCTATTGACGGAAAACGGGAGGCCGGCCGGAAGCAGCGTCGAGGAGGCCACTCCTAAGCTGCTTCCGGGCCGGCCAACCCCACGGACCCGGGAGATGCGGCGGACCCGAGCACTCCGCGGGGTGTCTGTTGGGCGAACGATGCCCTGCAAAAATGACGGTACGCCGACGCTCGACGATTGCAATCGTTCGGATGCTTTTGAGGCCGGAAACCAAATGTTTACCTAAACATAGTTGGTTACCCCGGTTAACTTCTGGTTGATATGCGACGCAACGTCGAGCCGCTGCGGGGGCGAGATTGTGGACGCGCGCGCCGCCGCGCCTTGCCCTCGCCGCCGCCGCGGGCCAAAGTCGCGGGCCACCCGAAAGAGGTGATTCGTGGCCGGCGTCGGCGTTCAAAATGACGAGTTTCAGGTCGACCGGGCCGAGGGCGAGCCCGCCTTCACCGTCGATCTCGACGGCTTCGAGGGTCCGCTCGACCTCCTGCTCGAGCTCGCCCGCCGCCAGAAGGTCGACTTGGCGCGCATCTCGGTGTTGGCGCTCGCCGAGCAATACCTCGCCTTCGTCGAGGAAGCGCACAAGCTGAGGCTCGAGCTCGCGGCCGACTATCTCGTCATGGCCGCCTGGCTCGCCTATCTCAAGTCGCGCCTGCTGCTGCCCTCGCCGAGCCGGGTCGAAAGCGGCGAAGCGGCCGACCTCGCCGACGCGCTCGCCCAGCGGCTGAGGCGGCTGGAGCAGATCCGCCGCGCCGGCGAGGCGCTGTTCGCCCGTCCGCAGCTCGGCCGCGACGTCTTTTGCCGCGGCGCGCCGGAGCCGATCGCCCGCACCAGCGCCATCGTCTACGAGGCGACGCTCTATGACCTCCTCTCCGCCTACGCGCGTCAGAGCCAGAAGCACGCCCGCGGCAAGCTGCGTTTCGCCGCGCGCGCCGTCTGGTCGCTCGCCGAAGCGCGCGAAGCGCTGACGCGCATGATCGGGCGGGTCGACGACTGGACGGAGCTTGATTCCTGGCTGATCGAATACGGAGTCGAGCCGAAGTTTCGCCGCACCGCGCGCGCATCCTCGTTCTCCGCCTCTCTGGAGCTGGCGCGCGAGGGACGGATCGAGTTGCGGCAGGATGCGGCTTTCGCGCCGCTGTGGCTGCGCCCGGTCGCCGCGGCGCCGTCCGAACCGAACTGAGACGCCAAAATGGGAATCGTCGCCAAATTGTTCGATGCCGACGCGCCGCCGCGTTTCGCCCCTGAGGATCTTCGCGTCGCCGAGGCGATCCTGTTCGCCGCCGCCGAGCCGACCGACGAGGCGACGATCGCCGCGCGGCTGTCGTCTGAGGCCGAAGTCGGCGCGGTGATGGCCGAGCTGCAGCGCCTCTACGCCGAGCGCGGCGTCAATGTCGTGCGCGTCGCCGGCCGTTGGGCGCTGCGCACCGCGCCCGACCTCGCCTGGCTGCTCGCGCGCGAGGACCAGGAGAAGCGCAAGCTGTCGCGCGCAGCGATCGAGACTCTCGCGATCATCGCCTACCACCAGCCGGTGACGCGCGCCGACATCGAGGAGATCCGCGGCGTCGCCGTCTCCAAGGGCGCGCTCGACGTGCTGATGGAGGCCGGATGGGTGCGCATGCGCGGCCGCCGCAAAGCGCCGGGCCGCCCGATCACCTACGGCACGACGCCCGAATTCCTCGCCCATTTCGGTCTCGACGCCGTCGCCGATCTGCCCGGCCTCGACGAACTGCAGGGCGCAGGCCTGTTCGACGGCAAGCTGCCGGCCGGGTTTGGCGTCCCGCAGCCCGACGACGATTCGACCTTGCGTCCGGACGAAGAGCCGCTCGACGAGCCCTCGGCGCTCGAGCAGGCCTGGGGGCCGGTCGCGGAGTCGGACGAGCCCTGAAGCGCAATCGGCCACGAATCCGCCGAAAAGTGCGGCGACAACCGAAAGACGGCCGAGGCGCCCGCTTCGGGTCGGCGGAGAACGTTGAATGAGAGGTCGCATTGCCCTGACGGCGGTCGCGCTGGCGGCAGGCGTCGTCGGCGCCCGCGCCGAGATGGCGTTGCCGCTCGCGCCCCACCGCGCGGCCTACGAAATTTCGCTGATCGACGACTACGGCGGGCAACGCTCCACTTCGCAGACGCCGGTCGCCGCTTCAGGGCTGATCGCCTATGAATTCTCCGGCTCGCGCTGCGACGGTTTCGCCTCGAACTTCCGCCAGTTCACCGAATTGCAGCGCAGCGAGGGCGACCCCGTCTCGTCCGACATTCACGCCGTGACCTTCGAGGACGGCGACGCCAAGCGCATGCGCTTCCAGATCGACTCGCGGATGGAGGGCGCCGACTCGCCCGCCGTCGCCGGGTCGGCGAGCCGCGGCGCCGACGGCGGCGACACGACGGTGGCGCTGAGCAAGCCGGACGCCGAAACGATGAACATCGGCAAGGACATCCTGTTCCCGACCGAGCACATCGAGCGCATCATCGCCCACGCCAAGGCGGGCGGCGGCACGATGGAGGCGCGCGTCTACGACGGATCCGACACCGGCAAGAAGGTGTTCCAGACCCTGACCGTCATCGGCAGGGAAGCGACGACGCCGACGCCGGAATCCGAGTTCGCCGCCACACTCGGCAAGGTCCGTCGCTGGCCGGTGACGGTCTCCTATTTCGACGAGAAGGCGCGCGACGCGCCGCCAGAATATATCCTCAGCTTCGACCTCTACGAGAACGGCGTCTCCGGCACGCTGAAGCTCGACTACGGCGCATTTGCGCTCCAGGCCAAGCTCAAGCGGCTCGATCTCCTGCCCATTCCCGCCTGCCCCGACTGATCAGCGCGGCCGCCCGCCGCCCGGCCGATAGGATAGGCCGCGCTGCACCGCCGCCGCGCCGAAGCGGTCGCGCAAAGTCGCGATCGCCGCTTCGCGCGCCTTCTCGCGGCTGCGGTCGCCCTCGAGGAGATCGGCGCCGTCGGCTTCCGCGGCCGGCGCGAGATCGCCCGCCGCGACGCCGATCAGCCGATAGGCTTGGCCGACCGGCTCGGCCTCCAGCAGCGCGCGCGCCACAGCGAACAGCCGCGGCGCCATCTGGGTCGAATCGAGCCCCGAACGGCTGCGGCTGTGCAAACGGAAGTCGGGCGTGCGCAGCTTGAGCGTCACCGCCCCCGCCGCCAGGCCGCTCTTGCGCAGCCGCGCCGCCACCCGATCGCAATGGGAGAGCAACGTCCGGGTCAGCTCGTCGCGGTCGGCGACGTCGATCTCGAAAGTCGTCTCGCTCGAAACGCTCTTGGCCTCACGATCCGGCGTCACGCGGCGCGCGTCGATCCCCTGCGCCAACCGCCACAGCCGTCGGCCGTCGTCGCCGAGCCGAGCCGCCGCCGTCTTCTCGTCGAGCGCCTGCAAATCGCCGATCGTCGTCAAGCCCAGTCGCCCCAGCCGCGCTTCGGCGACCTTGCCGACGCCCCACAGCCGGCCCACGCTCATCGGCGCGAGAACGGCGCGCGCCTCGGCGCGGCCGATGACGGAAAAACCGCGCGGCTTGTCGAGATCGGACGCGAGCTTGGCGAGGAACTTGCAGTAGCTGAGGCCGACCGAGACGGTGACGCCGATCTCGCGCTCGACTTCGCGTGCGAAGCGCGCCAGCGCCAGCGCGGCCGGCGCGCCGTTGACGCCTTCGCAGCCGGTCAGATCGAGGAACGCCTCATCGATCGACAGCGGCTCGACCAGCGGCGTCAGCTTCTGCATGCGCTCGCGGATGTCGCGGCTGACCCGCGCGTATTTCGCCATGTCGGGCGGCAGGACGATCGCCTGCGGACAGAGCCGCAGCGCGCGGCCGGTCGGCATCGCCGAGCGCACGCCGAAGGTGCGCGCGACGTAGCAGCAGGTGGCGACGACGCCGCGCCGCCCGCCGCCCCCGACGATCACCGGCTTGTCGACGAGATCAGGCCGGTCGCGCTTCTCGATCGCGGCGTAGAAGGCGTCGCAATCGACGTGAGCGATCGTCAGACCGGCGTCTGCGGCGATCAGCCGCGGCGAACCGCAGCGCCGGCAGCGGCCGGCGGCGGCGCTTTGGTCGTCGATGTCGGCGAGGCAGTCGCGGCAGAAGATCGCCGGCACGGCGGGCGCCGGACGGCCGCTCAAGCGGAAGGTTCCGCCGACGGGCCGGAAAGCGCGTCGCGGGCGCGGGTCACGGCGGCGGGATCGATTCCCCGCGCCGCGGCGAAGGCGACGAGCAGCCGCTCGTCGGCCGCGAGATGGTCGAGGACTGCGGCGAGAAATCCCGACGAAGTCGCCGCCTGGCGCAGATTGTGCGGCCCGAGCCCCGACAAAGCGAGAAACCGGGCGAGCCGTTCCGGCTCGCCGGCGAGAAAACCCAGCGCGTCGATCGCGATCGTCTCGGCGCCTTCCGCGCCTGTGGACAGCTTGCCGTTAACCCGCTGGGCCACGGTCCGGTTTTCCTTTCGTCAAGGTCTGGCGCCTACTATAGTTCGCCGCGCTCCGATGTGAAATTCGGTCCCCTGCGGCGCTTTTCCTGGATTTTTCCATGGTCAAAACCGTGCTGATCGTAGAGGACAACGAGCTCAACATGAAGCTCTTCAACGACCTCGTCGAGACGCGGGGCTGTCGGATCGTCCAGACCCGCAGCGGCGTCGAGGCGGTCGAACTCGCGCGCCTGCACCACCCTGACCTGATCCTGATGGACATTCAATTGCCCGAGGTCTCCGGCCTCGAGGTGACGCAGTGGTTGAAGGACGACGAGGAGTTGCGCGCGATTCCGGTCATCGCCGTCACCGCCTTCGCAATGAAGGGCGACGAGGAGAAGATCCGCCAGGGCGGCTGCGAGGCCTATCTGTCGAAGCCGATCTCGGTCGCCAAATTCTTCGACACCATCGATCATTTCCTCGGGGCGAAGTGAATCGATGACCGCGCGCGTTCTCGTCGTCGACGACATTCCGCCGAATCTGAAACTGCTCGAAGCGCGCCTTACCGCCGAATATTTCGAGGTGTTGACCGCCACCAACGGCCCGGAGGCGATCGAGATCTGCGAGAAGGGCCGCTGCGACATCGTGCTGCTCGACGTGATGATGCCGGGCATGGACGGCTTCGAAGTCTGCCGCCGGCTGAAGGGGCAGGCCGCCACCGCCCACTTGCCGATCGTGCTCGTCACCGCGCTCGACCAGCCGGCCGACCGAGTCCGCGGGCTCGACGCGGGGGCCGACGACTTTCTCACCAAGCCGATCGACGAGATCGCGCTGGTGGCGCGCGTGCGCTCGCTCGCCCGCCTCAAGGTGACGGTCGACGAGCTGCGCAATCGCGCCGCCACCACGGTCGCGCTCGGCATGATCGCGCCGTTCGCTTCGCCCAACGCCGACGACGGCAAGCGCGGGCGCATCCTGATCGTCGACGACCGCGCCAGTTCGGCCGAGCGGCTCGCCCACGCGCTCGATTCGCATCACACGGTTCACGTCGAGGCCGACGCTCACGAGGCCTTGTTCCGGGCCGCGGAAGACAATGTCGACCTCATCATCGTCAGCCTGGGTCTCGCCAATTTCGACGGCCTGCGTCTCTGTAGCCAGATCCGTTCGCTGGAGCGCACGCGCAATCTGCCGATCCTCGGCGTCGCCGAGCTCGAAGACCGCCAGCGCGTGCTGCGCGGCCTCGAACTCGGGGTCAACGACTACCTGACCCGCCCGGTCGACCGCAACGAGCTGCTCGCGCGCGTGCGTACGCAGTTGCGGCAGAAGCGCTACGCCGACTCGCTGCGCGAGAAGGTGCAGCAGTCGATCGAGCTCGCGCTCTACGACCCGCTGACCGGCCTCAACAACCGACGCTTCCTCGAAAACCATCTCGCGACGATGCTCGACAACGCGCGCATGCGCCGGACGCCGTTGACGCTGATGATCCTCGACATCGACCACTTCAAGCAGGTCAACGACACCTACGGCCACGACTGCGGCGACGAAGTGCTGAAGAGCTTCGCCGATCGCCTGCGCGGCATCATTCGCGGCGGCGATCTTCTGTGCCGGCTCGGCGGCGAGGAATTCGTCATCGTCATGCCGAACGTCGAGGTCAGCGCCGCGGCGCGCATCGCCGAGCGCGCCCGTCAGGCGATCCAGCAGGAGCCGTTCGTCATCGACGCCGGCGGCCGCGCAATCCCGGTCACGACGTCGATCGGCGTCGCCGAGCGCGGCCCCGACGACGACACCAGCTCGCTCTACCGCCGCGCCGACCGCGCCCTCTATCGCGCCAAGTCGGAAGGCCGCAACCGGGTCAGCGCCGACGCCGCGTGAGCCGGCGAGCTCAGGCTTCGGCGAGCTCAGCCCTCGGCGACCATCAACATCGTGTCGATTGAGAAGCTGCCGTCGGCTTCGATGGCGAAATGGCGAACGACGTCCTCGTCGGCCTTGGCCTGCAGGGCGCGGATCGCCGCCACAAGTGTCGGCGGCGTGTTCATGCGCGCGACCCAAGCGGCGAATTCGAGCCGGATGCGGTAGCGCGAACAGCGGGTCGGCTTGAGGCCGACCGCCGCCAGCATCGTCCGCCACTGCGCGATCGAATAGTTGCGCACGTGCGAAGGATCGCGCAGCAGCTCCAGGCTCTGCAGCCAGGTGTCGAGCAGCGGGTCTTCCGGCGCGACGACGTCCATGAACGCCGCCAGCCCGCCGGGTTTGAGCGCGCGCCGCGCCTCGCGAAGGCCAGCGCCGACGTCGCGCCAATGGTGGGCGCTGTAACGGGTCGCCACGATGTCGAAAGCGGCCTCAGGCCACGGCAGCGCCTCTACGGACCCCTGCCGCGGTTCGAGATTGGCGAGCCCGCGCCGCGCCGCTTCGGCGGCGACCGTTGCGACCATCGACGCGCTGAGGTCGTAGGCGACGACGCGCTGACACCGCCGCGCCAGCAGAAACGCCAGATGTCCGCCGCCACAGCCGAGGTCGAGCGCCACGGCCTCAGGCCGCGCGCCGACCAGGCGTTCGAAGTCGTCGAGATCCTCGCCGCGCGCATGCACGGCGCTGGCGACGTAGGCCTCGGCGCGCGGACCGAACTGATCGGCGACGACGGAATCGTGGGATCGTGACGGCATGGGTCTCTGGCTCCAAACGCGTTGGGCGACGCCGGCGAGCATGTCGATCCGGATACCCTAGTACAAGAGTGAAGTTTATCCTGTTATGAAAGGCGCCATGTCGACCCCCGACGCCCGCCGCGCCCTCGGCGCCTTCTTGCGCGCCCACCGCGAACGCTTGCCGCCGTCGGTCGGCGCCGTAGGGCGTCGCCGCACGCCCGGGCTGCGCCGCGAAGAGATCGCCCAAGCCTGCGGCGCGAGCCTGACTTGGATCGCGTGGCTCGAACAGGGGCGCGAAGTCTCCGCCTCCGCGCGTCTGCTGGCGCGCCTCGCCGCCGCGCTGCGCCTCGCGTCGGCGGAGCGCGCCTATCTGTTCGAACTGGCGGGCAAGCGCGACCCGGAAGCGCCCGCCTCCGGCGACGAGGCGTTGCCCGAAGAAGCGCTGCGGCTGCCGGAGCGGATGACGATCCCCGCCTACCTTCTCGACGGTCAATGGACCGCGCGCGCGTGGAACCTAGCCGCAGCCGGGCTTTTCGTCGGCTGGCTCGACGGCGACCACGACCGCAACCTGATGCGCTTCATCTTCCGCTCGCCCGCCGCGCCACGGCTGATTGACGAATGGGAGGATCGCGCGCGGCGGGTCGTCGCCGAGTTTCGCGCCGACTTCAGCCGCCGTCTCGGCGAACCGACGATGCGCGGACTGATCGAAGAGCTCGGCCAGACTTCACCGCTCTTCGCCCGTTTGTGGCGGGAGCAGGCGGTGCTGGGGCGCGAAGGCGGCGAGCGGCGCTTCCTCGCGCCGGCGCGGCGCTTCCGTCAATCGACCCTCGTCTTCGCGTCGCATCCGGAAGCGAAGCTCGTCTGCCTGACGCCGATCGAGCGCTGAGGCCCGGCGGCGGCCCTTAGCCCGCCTTGCGCAGCGGCGCTACGGCCTCGCGCGCCCGGGGCGACCTCTTGTCGCTCGTCGTCTGCGCGACATCGAATTCGGCGATCAGCGCCGCAAGATGCCCGGCTTCGTCCGACAGGTTATGGCTCGCGGCGGTCGATTCCTCGGCCATCGCGGCGTTCTGCTGGGTCGCCTTGTCCATGTCGCCGATCGACTGATTGACCGACACGACCGCGACCGCCTGTTCCTTGGCGCTGGCGGCGATCTCGGCGACGACGCGATTGATCTCGGTGACCTGATCGACGATGCGGCGCAGCGCCTTGCCGGTCTCGGCGACCAGCCCGACGCCCTGGCTCACCTGGCCGGTCGAGGTCGAGATCAGCGCCTTGATCTCCTTGGCGGCGCTCGCCGAGCGCTGGGCGAGCGCGCGCACTTCCGAAGCGACGACGGCGAAGCCGCGGCCGGCGTCCCCGGCGCGCGCCGCCTCGACGCCGGCGTTGAGCGCCAGCAGGTTGGTCTGAAACGCGATCTCGTCGATGACGCCGATGATCTGGGTGATCTGCTGCGACGACTTCTCGATCGCGCTCATCGCTTCGACCGCCCGGCGGATGACTTCGCCGCCCTTCGCCGCGTCGGCTTGCGCCGCGCTGGCGACCGCACGCGCATGATCGGTGCTCTCGGCGGTGCGACGCACCATCGTCGTCACTTCCTCCAAGGTCGCGGCCGCCTCCTCGAGGCTGGTCGCCTGCTGCTCGGTGCGCCGCGACAGATCGTCCGTCGCCGAGGCGATCTGGCTGGTGCCGACATGGATCGCGTCGCCGCGCGCGGCGACGCTCGCCATCGCCGCCTCGAGTTGGGCGATCGCCGCGTTGAAGTCGGCCTGAAGCTTGCGATAGGCCTCGGGAATGTCGGACGACATGCGGAAGCTCAGGTCCTTCGCCGCCAGCCGCGACAGCCCGGAGCCGACCGAGTCGGCGACGATCGCCCGCTCGCGGGCGATCGCCTCGCGCTGAGCGCGCTCGTTGTCGGCGCGCGTCTCCTCGGTAAGCGAGCGCTGGCGCTCGGCTTCGACTTCCAATCGCGCTTTCTCGATCGCCGCGTCGCGGAACACCGTCACCGCTCGCGCCATTTCGCCGATCTCGTTGCGATCGGCTGCATGCCTGGGTTCGACGGTTAGATCGCCGTTCGCCAGCTCGCGCATGGTGCGGGTGACCTCGACGATCGGCCGACTGATGCTGCGGGTGAAGGCGATCGCCATCAGCGCGCCGAACAGCAGGCCGACGCCGCTGGCGCCGAGAATCGCGCGCTGCGTCAGCGCCGCCGAATCGGAGGCCGCTGCGTAGCTTGTTTCGGCGGCTTCGTGGAATTCCGTCGCCAATTGAGCGCCGAGCGCGGTCATCGAATCCTCGACGCCCGTCGCCTCCGCGGCGCCGGCCTTCATCTTGTCGGCGTCGAGCGACCCGTCCTGCGCCTGCGCAAAGCGCAGGCGATTGGCCAGCTTGCGATACTTGGCGACCAGATCGGCCATCTTCTGCACCTCTTCGGCGCGGGCCGAGTCGACTGTGTTGGTCTGCAGGTCCGCCACCCAGTCGGAAGCGACGGCGAAGCCCTCGGTCGACTTGATCCACTGCTTCGGATCATTGGTCTCCAGGGCGATCCAGAAATGCATGCGCGCCTCGAGAACGCGCTTCTCCAGCCGTTGTTCGAGCGCCTCGGCCGTTTTCAGATGCGCGACGTCGTCGAGCGCCGCGCGGCCGCGCACCATCGCGCCGAAACCCAGCGCGCTGATGCAGGCGACGAGCAAGAGAATCGAGCCGTAGCCGATCAACAATTTTGAGGCGATCTTCAACCTGGAGAACATAGGCGAACCCATGACGATGGCGTTCTGTCGGGGTTGAACGCCCGGCTGCGCGCGAAGGCCGATGATCCGACGCCCCTGTCGCCAATCGGCGACTCGTCGGCGCACGACCGCGCGCCGGCGACGCCGTCCGATCGGTCGGCGCCCCCCAACGCCGACCACAGTAAGGAGCGCGGGTTAACCAATCCTCTGCGGGCGCGGCTCGCGCGCAGGGCGCAGTGACGCAGAACCGGCTCGTTTCATTGACTTTGGCCGGAATTCCACTATATCCACCCCAGGTCAGCGGCGTTACCGAAGCCCCGACCCGGCGCGAACCGTCACCATTGCGCCACGCCAGAGCGCGACCCGGAAAAGCCGCGCCGTCCCCCGTGGGCCCCGAACGCGGCCTGCCCATATCCCTGTTCCTGTGAGACGCAATGCGATTTGATGAACTCGGCCTGAGCGAGAAAGTGCTCGACGCCGTAAAAGCGTCCGGCTACGAAACGCCGACGCCGATCCAAGAACAAGCCATTCCCTACGCCCTGCAAGGGCGCGACGTCCTCGGCATCGCCCAGACCGGCACCGGCAAGACGGCGGCGTTCACGCTGCCGATGCTGTCAGCCCTCGAAAAGGGCCGCGCGCGGGCGCGCATGCCACGCACGCTCATCCTCGAACCGACGCGCGAGCTCGCCGCTCAGGTCGAGGAGGCGTTCGGCAAGTATGGGATCAACCACAAGCTCAACCTGGCATTGCTGATCGGCGGCGTGTCCTTCTCCGAGCAGGAAGCCAAGATCACGCGCGGCGCCGACGTCCTGATTGCGACGCCCGGCCGCCTGCTCGATTTCGCCGATCGCGGCAAGATCCTGCTGAACGGCATCGAAATCCTGGTGATCGACGAAGCCGACCGCATGCTCGACATGGGCTTCATTCCCGACATCGAGCGCATCTGCAAGCTGGTGCCGTCCACCCGCCAGACGCTGTTCTTCTCCGCCACCATGCCGCCGGAAATCACCCGGCTCTCCGAGGCCTTCCTACATAATCCGGTGCGCGTCGAAGTCTCGCGCGCCGCCTCAACCGTAGAGGGCACTACGCAGACGCTGGTCCGCTCCGGCGCTTCGCCGGAAGAGAAGCGGACGACGTTGCGCCGCTTGATCCGCACCGCCAACAATTTCAAGAACGCGCTCATCTTCTGCAACCGCAAGCGCGACGTGCAGGTGGTCTGCCGTTCGCTGGAGAAGCACGGCTTTTCCGTCGGCGCGCTGCACGGCGACCTCGACCAACGCTCGCGCATGGCCGCGCTCGACTCGTTCCGCAATGATTCAGTGCAGTTGCTCGTCTGCTCGGACGTGGCGGCGCGCGGGCTCGACATTCCCGACGTCAGCCACGTCATCAATTACGACACTCCGCATCACGCAGAGGATTATGTCCATCGCATCGGCCGCACCGGGCGCGCCGGCAAACTCGGCGTCGCCTTGACGATCGTCACCCGCGCCGACGCGCGCTCGATCGACGAGATCGAGAAACTGATCGCCCAGAAGATCGAATGGCAGGCCGGCGGGGACGCTCCCGTCGACGAACCCGCGGAAACCGCGGAAGCGCCGCGCGAGCATCGCGGCGGCCGCAGCCGTCGCAGCGGCGGCGATCGCGGTCGCGGCGGCGCCGAACGCGCTCACAGCGGCCATTCGCACGACGCGCCGGCGGAGCGCGAAGCGCGCAGCGCCGAACGGGTCCACGGCGACCGCCCGCAAGTCGCGCCGGCGGAGCGCGAAGCGGCTCGCAAGCCGCAACCTCGCCCGGAAGAGCCGCGCCGCCAACCGAGGCCCGAGGCGCCGCGGCGCCCGCGCCGCGACGACGATGGCGAAGCGCGCGTCATCGGGCTCGGCGATCACGTGCCGAGCTTCCTGTTGCGCCCGGTGCGGTTGCCGACCAAGCCGGTTCCCGCCGAAGCGGAAGACTAGTCGCCGAACGCAGTAAGGCGACGTCAAGCATTGGCCCGGATAGTGCGCCGATGCGGCGCCCGGACGGACGTCGCTGACGCGTGGACCGCCGTTGTCGCGGCCCCGGGGCGTTTTCGGCATGAGCAACGAGCGTGACGTCAGCCTCGACGCGATGCGCGGGATCGCCGCGCTCGCCGTGTTCGGCTGGCATTCCATGCTCGCCTTCTATCCGCTCTCGTCCGGCTATCTCGGCGCGACGCCGATCGCGGAGTCCGCTCGCTCGCAATTCTGGTTCGTCGCCGTTCACGGCGCCGGCGCCGTTGCGTTCTTCTTCGTCCTCTCCGGCTTCGTGCTGACGCGCCTCAGCCTCACGACCGGCCGCACCGACATCCTCGTCCGCGGACTGATCAAGCGCTGGCCGCGCCTCGCCGGCCCGGCGCTCGTCGCGGTGCTCGGCTCGTGGCTGTTGTTCGCCGTCGGCGGCTACTTTTACGCACCCGCGGCGGCCCTCAGCGGCTCGTCATGGTTTGCCCGCTTCGGCGGCGCGCTGACCGACTCTTCCTTCCAGCCGAGCTTCGTCGGCGCCTTTCTGCAGGGCGCGGTTCTCACCTTCCTGCGCGGCGACTCGACCTACGACAGCAGCCTGTGGACCATGGCCTATGAGTTCTACGGTAGCCTGATGGTCTACGCGCTCGCTTTCCTGCTCGCCACCCGCCCGGCGCTGCGCGCGCGCCTGATCGTGATCGGCGGCGCGGCCGTCGCCTGCGGCGCGGCCAATCCGGCGCTGATCCCGTTCGTCGCCGGCTTCGCCTTGGCGGCGCTGCTGCCGCGACAGGGGCTCCGCGTGCCGGCGCCGGTCGGCGTCATCGCGACGGCGACTGCGCTGCTCGGCTGCGGCTACACCCAGGGCGCGCTCGGCTTCTACGCGCCGCTCACCGCGATCTGGCCGGCCTGGCTGCCGATCCCTTATCTCTACGCGGCGGCGGCGGCGCTGTTGATCGCCACGGCGGAAGGCTGGGCCGGCATGCGCCGCCTGTTGTCGCGCCCGTGGGGCCGCGCCTGCGGCGAACTGTCGTTCCCCTTCTATCTCGTCCATGTGCCGATCCTGTGCTCGGTCGGCGCCTACGCCTTCCTCGCCACGCGATCGGCGCCGGCGGCGATCGCCGCGACGCTTCTCGTCGCGCTCGTCGGCGCGACGGCGCTTGCCGGCTTCAGCCGCTGGTGGCTCGCTAGGCTCAATGTCGCGGTCGGCGTCGTGACGGCGAGCTTCCAGCGCGGCCGCCTGGGTCGGACCGGGCCGATCGCTTCGCCGCCTTGATCGGCCGAGCGCGAGCTTTCTGTCGTTTCGCCGTCCGCTTCGCCGCGGCGCGATGCGCCGCCGCGACGGCCAGCGAGGCCCATCGCCGCAACTCGTCTTCGTCGTCGAAGGCGGTCGGCGGCGCCAGCCAATAGCCGACCCGCACTTCGCGACCGCGCGCCGTGTAGACGAAAGGGCGGGAATCGACGGCGGCGAACGCCGCCTGCGTCTCGGCGTCGACCTTCAGGTAGACGTCGCCGCCAAGCGAAAGGGCGAAGCACAGGCCGTCGAAATAGACGCCGTGGCCACTGAACATGCGGCGAACCGAAACGGCTGCAAAGGGCGCGAACAGCTCTTCGAGCTCTTCGCGATCCACCGTCCGCTTAACCCTCGGCGGCGGCGAGCGCCTCGGGCGAAGCCGGCGTGATCGCCACGCTCTCGCCGCAGCCGCAGGCCGAGGTCTCGTTGGGGTTCCTGAAGACGAAGCTCGCCGCCAGCTTGTCGACCTTGAAATCCATCTCGGAACCGAGCAGGAACAGCAGCGCCTTGGGGTCGATCAGCAGCTTGACCCCCTTGTCTTCGACCACTTCGTCGTTGGCGGCGACGGCCTCGGCGAATTCCATCGTGTAGGACATGCCGGCGCAGCCGCCGTTCTTGACGCCGACCCGGACGCCGACGATCGGCTTGTCGGCGGCGGCGACGATTTCCTTGACCCGCTCCGCGGCGGCGTCGGACACACTCATCGCCTTGAAACGTGAATTTCGCATCGGCGCCTCGTCTTCGACCGGGTTCAAGGCCCGGCGCGCGTCTCTTCATATAGCAATCGCCTGACCATTTCGCCAGCCGCCGTCACGGCCGAATATAGGCGTACCCTTGGGCCTGGAGGTCGGCGAGCAGCGTCACCCCGCCCTTTTCGGCGAGCAGGAACCCCGGCTGCAGGTCGTCGAGCGTCCATTTCAGCGCCGCAAGCGTATTGGCGCAAGCGTAGAACGCGACGCCGTCGGCCAATCGGTCGCGCAGATCCTCGGCCGCGGCGAGGTCGCCGCCCGAGCGGTGGAAGAGCCTCAGCGCCGGACCCAGCACGACGCAGGCGAAGCGCGCGGCGCCGGGGCCGCCGGCGCCGACGACATGGTTGCGCAGGTTTCCCAGCGCGAGCCCAACCCGTTCCGCGTCGACCAGATGATAGACGACCTTCGCCGCCCGCACCGGCTCGGCGCGACCGGGCGCGGCGGCGAGACCGAACCCGGCCAAGAGCGCCGACTTGACCAGCAGCCTTCGCCCCAATGCGCCCATCGCCGCCCCCTGCTTCGTTCAGCGGCCACGCGTCAGCCGCGCGCGCTCGTCCTTGTCGACCGCCAGCGGCAGGCATTCGCCGAGCGCGGCGCGATCGACCCGGAACAGTTTGTCGTCCGGCCCGAAGGCGCCGTGGACATTGTCTTCGGGATTGTCGTCGCCGGGCTTCCACAGCCGCGCGCCGGCGGGAATGCCGATGAGAACATTTCCGTCGGTCTTGAGCGTCACGTCGATCGCGCCGCCGTCGCAATCGACGTTGCAATGGACGGTCGTTGCGCTCGCCGCCGCGTCGCCCTCGCCGCTCAACGTCGCGCAGCCGCCGTTGGTCTCCAGCATGCCCTTGCGCGTGCGGAACGTGACGCCAAAGCGCAATTGCACTTCGTCGGCATTGGCCGGATCGACCACCGCCAGCAGCGTCATCGTCTTGACGTTCTGCTGCGGATGCTGGGCGAGATGGGCGGGATCGTAGATGCGGTTGAAGCAGGCGAAGGCCTCGGCCGTCTTCGATGGTTCGACGCCGAGAAACCGGGCGATGAAGCCGCTCTCCGCCGCTTCTGCCGACCCCGCCGCGAAAAGCCCGGACAACGCGGCCAGACCTATCCATCCGATCGTCCTCATGCGCCCCTCCTCCGCGTCACGCGAAGCTTACGGTCCGCCGATTCCGCCAAGGGTCGGCTGACCGCGCAATCGCGAAGGAGCGGGCCGCGACGGATCGCTTACCCCACGGGGCTCGGCTGCCCCAAGGGGTTATGCCAACGGCTGAGAAACCAGGCCGGCACGCTCCAGATGTTCACCAGCCGCGTGAACGGGAACAGGAGGACGATCGCCAAGCCGTTGACGATGTGCAGCTTGAAGATCACCGGCATGCCCGCAATGTAACCGGCGGCGGCGGCCGGCTTCAGCGTCGCGATGCTTTGCGCCCACCACATGAGCGGCAGGGCCTCGCAGCCGCTACTCATCTTGGCGAGCGCGACAGGGATGGTGCTAAGTCCGAGGCCGAGTTGGACCAGGATCAGCAGCAGAATCGCGACGTCGCCGAACAGCGACGGTGGGCGCGCTCGCGACTCGTTCAGTCGGCTGCACAGCAGCAGAAGGAGGCCGATGAAGGCGACCGTTCCGGCGGTCCCGCCAATGACGTTGGCCATCGACTGCTTGAAGCTGTGGGAAATTCCAACGGACTCGAAGACCTGGATTGGCGTCAGCAGGCCGACGAGATGGCCGACGAACAGGATCAGGACGCCGGCGTGAAAGAGCGTCACGCCGAGCGTCAGTTGCCGGCGGCTAAGCAGGCGGCCCGAGCCATCGGGCTGAATGTGCGGCTCGCCATCGAAGCGCAACCAACCGCCGAGCAGGAACACCGCGAAGGCGACATACGGATACCCGCCAAAGACGAGATAGTTGGACCAATCGTTCATCGTCGCTTCCTTGCGCAGAGCGAGCGTCGCGGTCGCTCCGAATTGCTACTGAGCGTCCCTTGCGACGAGCCAATCGGAATTGAGATGGGCGAGCGTCAGCTTCTGGTCGGGCGAAAGGCACGGGTAGTTCATCATCATGTGGTTATGAACGACCTCGATTTCGCCGCCGTTGGCGAGCGCGATGAGGTTATGGCAATGGAAGATGCCTTGAGCGTCTGGTTCGCAATTCGTATCCGTCTTGACGACGCCGGAGACGACGGCGCCCACCGCCGGCATGTCGCCCTTGACGAGTTGCAGCACGCGCTGCCCGTCCTTGCCGTTGTCCGCCCATGATGCGAAGTTGGCGCCCGCGGGGATCGCGGGCTCGGCTGACGCGGGCTGTTGGGCGAGTGCGGAGAAACCGACAGCGGCCAACCCGCCAATAGCGGCCAGCGCCAGCGCCCCGATCAGCCAGCGGCGGGGATGGGAAGGCGAGGCCTTCGCACGCGATGTGGTCTTCATTGTCGCTTGTCCTTTTCTGCTGATTGATCGTCGCCTGAATGCTCCCGCGCCGAAACAACTCACGAGTCGTCCTGCCTGTCGACTAGCGGCCGCATCCGTCTCAGGCTGTCGATCAGCGGCATGATCGTCCGCTCGACGACCTCCGCCGTCAGCGGCCCGATGTGCTTGAAGGCGACGCGGCCGTCCGCGTCGATGACGAAGGTTTCGGGCACGCCGTAGACGCCCCAATCGATCGCGACTCGGCCGTCGAGGTCGGCGCCGGTGCGCGTATAGGGGTCGCCAAATGTGTTGAGCCAACGCGCGGCGTCGTCGGGGCGGTTCTTGT
Source organism: Roseiarcus sp. (assembly GCF_049514155.1). Lineage (GTDB taxonomy): Bacteria > Pseudomonadota > Alphaproteobacteria > Rhizobiales > Beijerinckiaceae > Roseiarcus. The sequence continues at coordinate 19,327 of NZ_JBEKVH010000036.1, forward strand.
AGTTAAGTCCATGGATAGGCGCGACGCCCCGCGACTTCATCTGCATGATCAGCGGATGCTCCAGCTGGCATTCGACGCACCACGACGCGAACACGTTGACGAGCGACGGCCGGCCGACGAGGTTGGCGCTCGCCAACGCGAGGCCAGCAGCTCAATCCAACTTCGCCGATCGCAGCCGCAGCGCGTTGCCGATCACGCTGACCGACGACAGCGCCATCGCCGCCGCGGCGATGATCGGCGACAGCAGAACGCCGAAGACGGGATAGAGGATTCCGGCGGCGATCGGCACGCCGACAGAATTGTAGATGAAGGCGAAGAAAAGGTTCTGGCGGATGTTGCGCATCGTCGCGGCCGACAGTCGCCGCGCGCGCACGAGCGCCTGCAAGTCGCCGTTGAGCAGCGTGACGCCGGCGCTCTCGATCGCGACGTCGGTTCCCGTCCCCATCGCCACGCCGACGTCGGCGGCGGCGAGCGCCGGCGCGTCGTTGACGCCGTCGCCGGCCATCGCGACGATTCGACCCTGTTTACGCAGCCTGGCGACCGCGTCGGCTTTGTTCTGCGGCAGGACTTCCGCCTCGACCTCGGCGATTCCGAGCCTCGCCGCGACCGCCTCAGCGGTCGTGCGGTTGTCGCCGGTCAGCATGACCACGCGCACGCCCGCGTCGCGCAACGCCTGCAGCGCGGCCGGCGTCGTCGGCTTGACCGGATCGGCGACGCCGATCACGCCGGCGGCCTTCGCGTCGATTGCGGCGAAGATCGCCGTCGCGCCGTCGCGGCGCAAAGGTTCGGCCTCCGCGACGATCGAGGTCAAGTCGACGCCGCATTCGGCGAGGAAGCCCTCGGTCCCGATCGCCACCGCGCGACCCTCCACCAACCCGCGAACGCCCTTGCCCGCCGGCGCGTCGAAGTTCTCCGCGTCGGCCAAAGCCAGCCCCTTCTCCTTCGCCGCCGCCACGATCGCCGCCGCCAGTGGGTGCTCGCTCGAGCGTTCCAGGCTCGCAGCGAGGCGCAGCACATCCTCGGAAGCGAAGCCCGGCGCGACGCTGAGCGCGACGACGCGCGGCTTGCCCTCGGTCAGCGTGCCGGTCTTGTCGACGACGAGCGTGTCGACCTTCTCCAACCGCTCCAGCGCCTCGGCGTTCTTGATCAGCACCCCTGACCGCGCGCCGCGACCGACGCCAACCATGATCGACATCGGCGTCGCCAGCCCGAGAGCGCAGGGACAGGCGATGATCAGCACCGACACCGCGGCCACGAGCCCGTAGGCGAGGCGCGGCTCGGGACCGAGCGTCGCCCAGGCGACGAAGGCGAGGGCGGCGACGGCGGCGACCAGCGGCACAAACCAGCCTGCCACCTGATCGGCGAGACGCTGGATCGGCGCCCGGCTGCGCTGCGCCTTGGCCACCATCTCGACGATTTGCGCCAGCACGGTGTCGCGACCGACGCGATCGGCGCGCATCACGAAGGCGCCCGTCTGATTGATCGTCCCGCCGACGACGCGGTCGCCGACCGTCTTGGCGACCGGCATCGACTCGCCCGTCACCATGGATTCGTCGATCGCGCTGCCGCCTTCGAGGATTTCGCCGTCGATCGCGACTTTGTCGCCCGGACGCACGCGCAGCCGGTCGCCGACCGCGACGCGCTCGAGCGCGACGTCTTCGTCGCTCCCGTCCGGGCGGACGCGGCGGGCGGTCTTTGGCGCGAGATCGAGCAGAGCGCGAATCGCGCCGCCGGTGCGCTCGCGCGCCCTGAGCTCGAGCACCTGTCCGAGCAGCACGAGCGCGGTGATCGCCGCCGCGGCTTCGAAATAGATCGCGACGGCGCCGTCCATGCCGCGAAAGGCGGCGGGAAAAACGCCGGGGGCGACGGTGGCGACGACGCTGTAGGTCCAGGCGACGCCCGTCCCCAGCGCGATCAGGGTGAACATGTTGAGATTGCGCGACACGATCGACCGCGCGCCGCGCACGAAAAACGGCCAGCCCGCCCAAAGGACCACCGGCGTCGCCAGGACCAATTGAATCCAGTTCGTCGCCTGCGGACTGACGATCGCGTCGAGGTTCACAACGTGGCCGGCCATTTCGAGCCCCGCCACGGGAACCGCCAGCGCCACGGCGACCCAGAATCGTCGGGTCATGTCGACGAGTTCCGGATTCGGTCCGGTCTCAGCGGCCGGCGTCACGGGCTCGAGCGCCATGCCGCAGATCGGGCAACTTCCCGGCCCGACCTGACGGACCTCCGGGTGCATCGGGCAGGTGTAGATCGTTCCAGCGGGCGCGCTCGGCGCCGCTTCGGCCGGCGCTTCACCGAGGTAGCGCTGCGGCTCGGCGAGGAACTTTTCGCGGCAGCCGGCGCTGCAGAAATAGTAGGTCTTGCCAGCGAATTCGGCGCTGTGCTTGGCGCTCGCTGGGTCGACGCTCATGCCGCAGACCGGGTCCGTGGCCGACCCGGCCGCCGGCGCGCCGTGGCCGTGCTCGTGGGCATGGCCGTGATCGTGAGCGTGGCCGGCGCGCTCGGCTTCGGGATCGGCGCTGGACATTTCGGATCTCGCTGTTGCCTAACTCTCGCCGGACGGGCTACACCTTCCCATCATTGGAAGGTCAAGAGGCTTTCATCATGAACATCGGAGCGGCGGCGGCGGCCACTGGCGTCAGCGCCAAGATGATCCGCCATTACGAGGCGATCGGCCTGCTGCGGCCGGCCGCCCGGCGCGACAACGCCTATCGCGACTATTGCGACAGCGACGTCCACGAGCTGCGCTTCGTGCGGCGCGCGCGCCGCCTCGGCTTTTCGATCGACGAAATCGGCGCGCTGCTGGCGCTGTGGCGCGACGACGAGCGACCGAGCCGCGACGTCCGACGCATCGCCAAGGATCATCTCGTCGATCTCGAAGGCCGCATCGCCGAAATGCAAGCGATGGCGACGACCTTGCACAAGCTGGTGCACGCCTGCCACGGCGACGACCGGCCCCACTGTCCCATCCTCGACGACCTCGCCGCCGAGCCTACGGCGGGGGTAAGGCCGAGTTGAGGCGGCGCAAGCGCTGGAGCTGGCCGCGGGTTTGTGGCAAATCCCGCCAGCCCCGATGGATGACCCGATGACCGCCCCGTTCCTCGCCCCGCCCGACCTCGCCGAGCGGCTGGCCCGCATCGCCGACGCGCTGGAGCGGATCGCCCCGCCCCCGCGTCGCCGCCCCGATTTCGCCGCCGCCGACGCCTTCGTCTGGCGCGCCGACAGCGGCGCGCTCGAGCCGGTCGCCAAGGTCAACCGCGTCGACATATCGCTGCTGCACGGCGTCGACCGCGTGCGCAACCTGCTGATCGACAACACGCTGCGTTTCGCCCACGGCCTGCCCGCCAACAACGCGCTGCTGTGGGGGGCGCGCGGCATGGGCAAGTCGTCGCTGGTGAAGGCGGCGCACGCCGAGATCAATCGCCGCGGAATTGGCGACGGACGGCTGAAGCTGGTCGAGATCCACCGCGAGGACATCGAGAGCCTGCCGGCGCTGATGGCGCTGATGCGCGACGCGCCGCACCGCTTCATCGTCTTCTGCGACGATCTCTCTTTCGACGGCGGCGACACGTCCTACAAGTCGCTGAAGGCGGCGCTCGAAGGCGGCATCGAGGGGCGGCCCGCCAACGTCGTCTTCTACGCCACCTCCAATCGCCGCCACCTGATCCCGCGCGAGATGATGGAGAACGAGCGCTCGAGCGCCATCAATCCCGGCGAAGCGGTCGAGGAGAAGGTGTCGCTGTCGGATCGCTTCGGCCTGTGGCTCGGCTTCCACCATTGCAGCCAGGACGAGTATCTCGCCATGGTGCGCGGCTACGCCGATTATTTCGGCCTCGACGCGCCGCTCGAGGAGATCGAACGCGACGCGCTGGAATGGGCGACGACGCGCGGCGCCCGCTCCGGCCGCACCGCTTGGCAGTTCACCCAGGATCTCGCCGGCCGGCTTGGCCGCCGGCTCGACCGCGAAAGCTGAACAACGCCAAGGCGGCGGGCCTTTCCTGGGACCCGCCGCCTGGTTTACCGCCCACGGCGCTTTACGTGTCTCGCGGTCCGCCCGTGGGAATTGCGTCCGGCCTGGAGGAGTCGGACGACCTCTTCGTCTCGACGGCGCTCTCAGAGGCCGGCGAGATAACTGGTCGGATCGACCGGTGTCGAACCCTTGCGCAACTCGAAGTGCAGCTGCGGCGAGTTGACGTTGCCGGTCTGACCGGACTTGGCGATGATCTGCCCGCGTTTGACCGTGTCGCCGCGCTTGACGTCGAGCTCGCCGTTGTTGGCGTAGGCGGTGACGAAGCCGTTGGGATGGCGGATCAGCACCAGGTTGCCGTAACCCTTGAGTTCGTCGCCGGCGTAAGCGACGACCCCGCTTTCGGCCGCGCGCACGGAGGTGCCCTCGGGCACGGCGATGTTGATGCCGTCGTTGCCGCCGGCCTTGAAGGCTTCGATGATGCGGCCGCGCGCCGGCCAGCGGAACTCGGGCGTGACGCCGGCGGCGTCGGCTTCGGCGCTGGTCATCGGCGCCGCCGTGTCGGTCGGCTTGACGCTGGCGGTCGGCGTGACGTCGGGCTGCGACTTCTTGGCCGTCGTCGTCTGGGCGTTGCCGTCGTTCTTCGCGGTCAACTGCGGCGCGGCCGGCTTGGCGGCAGGCTTGTCGCCGCTCTTGTCGGCGACCTTGGCCGTCGGCTTGTCGTTTGTCTTGGCCGCGAGTTTGTCGTCGCGCGCCTCGGTCCCGGCCTTCGCCTTGACCTTCGGCGCAGCGTCGGCGGCCTCTTCCTTGGCCGATTTGGCCTTGACGCGCTTGGCGGGCGCAACGTCGGCGGCGTCGGCCGCGGCGGTTTTCTTCGGCTTGGCGCCGTTCGGCTCGGCGCCGGCGCTATAGACCGGGATGACGAGATGCATGCCAGCGTGGATCTGCGAGCCGCTGGTCAGGCCGTTGCTTTTGATCAGCGCCGCGGTCGGCACGCCGTAGCGGCTCGACACGCTGTCGGCGTCGTCGCCCTGGGCGACGACGATCGGCGAACCGCCGACGATGCTCCACCCAGCCGCCGAACCGCCGACCGGCTGGCTCGCAGCGACGCGGTACTGCGGCGCGGACGCAACCGGCGCCGGCGGAATGGAAGCGGTCTGAACGGGCGAAGGCGGCGCGAGCGTCGCCGAGGCCACGCTCGACGTCGGCGCGGCCGTGGCGTTTGAGGCGAAAGGATTGGCGAAGGGATCGGAGGCCGGCGCGTAGGCTTGTGAAAAACGGTCCGTATCCGGGGAGCAGCCCGCCAGCCAGACGCCGATCAACCCGGTTAAAGCGACGCGAACCGCGCCGCGCCGCGCAACAAACGCTGCGAACTCTCTCATCGGCCCAACCCACTCATACGCGACCCAACACGCAGGCAGTTTGGTGCGAACGTCTTAAGACTTGGTTTAAGATGAATATTTTGGCGCCGAAACGCCGCATCCGCGGCGCCCGTGTGACGGCCCTGAGCGCGGCTCAATCGCCGCCTGCGAGCCCCGGCGCGAGGGGTCGGAAGGCGCGAACCGATCCGCGCTCGCTCGCCTCGAAGGCGTCGCCCCCCGGCCGGCGGACCCAGCGGACAATGTGCTGATCGGCCGCACGCTCGCCGGCGACGACGGCCGCCAGCGCGCCGCCCTCGGCAAGAAACGCCAGCAGCCGGGTCGGGGGCGACTCGACCGCGGCGTGGATCAGGATCGCGTCGAAGCGGGCGGCGCCGGCGTCGTAAGCGAGCGCGTCGGCCCATTCGATCCGGGCATTGTCGACTCCGAACGCGGACAGTCGCGCCGCCGCCTCGAGCGCGAGCGTGCGCCGGCGCTCGAGCGAGACGACCTCGCCCGAGAGTTGCGCCAGCAGCGCGGTCGCGTAGCCGCTCCCGGCGCCCACTTCCAGCACGCGGCCGTGCGGCGGCGGATCGAGCGCCTCGATCATCGCCGCCACCACCGAAGGCGGCGGCGAGGTCTGGCCGCCGCCGATCGGCAAAGCGATGTCGCGCGCGGCGACGTCGGCATAGCGCTGCGGCATGAACAGCGAGCGCGGCGCCCGCTCCAGCGCGCGCAACAGGCGCAGGTCGCGGATGCCGCGCGCTCTGAGCCGCAACATGAATTGAATGCGCTCTTCCGCCTCTGGATTGGCGCTCGGCGCGCGATCATCGGCGGGCGTCGCCATCGCCTCAGCCGCTCGCGAAGACCGCGGCGTAGCGCGCGCGGGTCGCTTCGTCGGTCAGGTTGAGGCTCAGCGGCGTGATCGACACCTTGTTGGCCGCGAGCGCCTCGATGTCGCTGCCGATTTCGGCTTCGAATCCGCCGCGGGTGAACTTCAGCCAATAGTAAGGGATTCCGCGCCCGTCGCGGCGCTCCTCGATCTGCATCAGTTCGCTGTCGCGCCTGCCCTGCCGCGTGACGGCGATGCCCGTCGCCTTCGCCGCAGAACAAGCGGGAAAGTTGACGTTGACCAGCATGCCTTCCGGGACGCCGGCGGCGAGGATGCGCTCGACGATTTGCGGACCGAGCGTTTCGGCGCAATCCCATTCGACTTTGTCGCGCGCGCCGCCGTAGCACTGCGACAGGGCGATCGAGGGAACGCCGAGCAACGCGCCCTCCATCGCCGCGGCGATCGTGCCGGAATAGGTGACGTCCTCAGCGATGTTTTGGCCGCGGTTGACGCCCGAGAGGATGAGATCGGGCGGCGCGTCGGCAAGGAGCCGCCTGACCCCCATGATGACGCAGTCGGTCGGCGTCCCCTGCACCGCGAAATGTCGCTGGCCGACTTCGCGCAGCCGCATCGGGTTGTTGAGCGACAGCGAATGGGCGACGCCCGATTGGTCGCTTTCCGGCGCGACGACGAACACTTCGTCGCCGAGCTTGCGCGCGATTCTCTCCAGAACTTTCAGGCCATGGGCGTGAACGCCGTCGTCGTTGGTGATCAGAATTCGCATTGACGCCCTTTCCCGGCCCGGCCGGTGACCGACCGTTCTAGCGCGCCTAGCCGATTCGCGCGAAGCGGCGCCCTATCGCGCCGCGGCGCGATCCGTGCGATCCTTCCGGCGTCGCCACGAGCCGCGGAGATCGGCAATGAGGAGATGGTTCGCCTTCGCCGCCCTCGCCGCCGCGTCGCTCGCCCCGGCGCCGGGCCTGGCGGCGGGATTCTGCACCGCGCAATGGGCGCCCGTCTGCGGGCTCAAGGACGGCGTCCAGAAGACCTATTCCAACGTCGGCTGCGCCAAGGCCGACGACGCCGAGGTCGTGCGCGAGGGTCAATGCGGCGACCCGACGCCAAAGCCGACGAAAACGCCGATCTTCTGCGCTGAAGTCTACCAGCCGGTCTGCGCCGTCAAGGACGGGACGACGAAGACCTATTCCAGCGACTGCTTCGCCAAGGCTGACGACGCGAAGGTCGTCGCCGACGGCGAGTGCGCGAAGCCTTGAGGCTTCCCCGGTCGTCTGCCGCGCTGTCAGTGGCGCGGCCCTCCGTGGCCGCGACGACTCTGCGCGATCGCGGGCGCGGAGGCCCGCGCCACTGCGCTCACGGCTTCGGCGCGATGCGCGTCAGGCCGCCCATGTAGGGCTTGAGGACGTCCGGCACCGTCACCGAGCCGTCGGGGTTCTGGTAGTTCTCCAGCACCGCGACCAGCGCGCGGCCGACCGCGACGCCCGAGCCGTTGAGCGTGTGGACGAAGCGCGTGTTCTTGGCGTCGGCCGCCTTGCAGCGCGCGTTCATCCGCCGCGCCTGAAAATCGCCGCACACCGAGCACGACGAAATCTCACGGAAGCGCCCCTGGCCCGGCAGCCAGACTTCGATGTCGTAGGTCTTGCGCGACGCGAAGCCCATGTCGCCGGTGCACAGCACGATGGTGCGGAAGTGCAAGCCGAGCCGCTTCAGCACCTCTTCGGCGCAAGCGGTCATGCGCTCGTGCTCGGCGAGCGATTGCTCGGGCGTCGCGATCGACACCAGCTCGACCTTCTCGAACTGATGCTGGCGGATCATGCCGCGCGTGTCCTTGCCCGCGGCGCCCGCTTCGGCGCGGAAACACAGCGTGCCGGCGGTGAAGCGCAGCGGCAGCTTCGCCTCCTCGACGATGCTCTCGCGCACCAGGTTGGTCATCGGCACTTCGGCGGTCGGGATAAGCCAAAGGGAACGAGCATACTCCCCGTAGCTGTATGCCTTGTTTACCCATTCTCGCTGCCTGGAGAGCGCCTCTCTTGC
>NZ_JBEKVH010000037.1:0-27259 GCF_049514155.1 Roseiarcus sp.
GAGTACCAGAAGCGCGCCCTCAAGTTCATGGAAAAGTGCGTTGCGGCGGACAAGCCGTTCTATTGCTATTTCAATCACTCGCTGATGCATTTCCCGATGAGCCCGCGCGACGAGTTCGTCGGTAAGAGCGACAACGGCGAGTGGGGCGACTGCCTCTTGATGCTGGACCATGACTTCGGCGTGCTGGTCGACAAGCTCGACGAGCTCGGCGTCGCGGACAATACCGTGGTGGTGATGTGCGGCGACAACGGTGCCGAGGATCATCTCGCCGGCCGCGGCACTGGCGGATTCTTTGATGGGTCGTATTTCAGCTCGGCAGAAGGCGGAATTCGCACGCCGCTCTTGATACGCTGGCCGAACCACATCAAGCCCGGCGTCGAAAGCAATGAAATGGTTCATGTCACCGACATGTTCACGACGTTGTTGAGTTTCGCCGGCTGCAAGCCGCCGGCTGACCGGCTGATTGATGGCGTCGACCAGAGCCCATTCTTCCTTGGCGAACAGACAACGTCGAATCGGGAATCGTGCATCGTCTGGCTGAAAGACGAATTGCATGCGGTCAAATGGAAGGACTTCAAGATCAACTTTAAGCGGCAGCAGCATTTCCACGACCCGGAACTGCCGCTCGGATTCGCGCGCATCACACACCTGAAGGAAGACCCGAAGGAGCGCGAGGCGGTCAATCAAAGGTACGTTCGCTGGTGGGTGATGCAGCACGCGCAACGTATCATTAGGGATTTCGAAAACAGCGCCAAGAAGGAGGAGCTAATCCCGCCGGGATCAGCGCTCGACTTCGTACCGAAGAAGTTTGCGGAAACGTAGTCCCTATGTCGGCGCCGAACACAGATGCGACAGGCTTACAGGTTCCGGCCGGCGTGAGCCGTGGAGAGGACCCGAGTCTTCTCCACGACGGGGCTCGGCCAGGGCACCCGCCGGACTCCGTCGAGCGGGGATCCATGATTTGGATCCCTGGCGGCAATTTCATCATGGGTTCGAACAGGTTCTATCGCGAGGAGCGGCCGGCGCGCGCCGCGGCCGTCGATGGATTCTGGATCGACCGGCGCCCGGTGACCAATGCAGAGTTTCGCAGATTTGTGCTGGCGACGGGATACCTGACTTTATCAGAGCGGGCGCCCGACCCTGCGGTCTATCCGGACGCCGATCCCTCGTTACTGGCGCCCGGCTCACTCGTGTTCATGAAACCGGACGGCCCGGTCGACTTGCGCGATTACCGCGCCTGGTGGGCGTACGTTCCCGGCGCGAATTGGCTGCACCCCGAGGGACCCGAGAGCAACGTCGACGACCGCTGGGACCACCCGGTCGTCCATGTCGCCTTCGACGACGTCGTGGCTTACGCCGCCTGGGCCGGCAAGGCGATTCCGACCGAAGCCGAATGGGAATTCGCCGCGCGCGGCGGACTCCAGGACGCGACCTACGCCTGGGGGGAAGAATTCGCTCCGGACGGACGAGCGATGGCGAACACCTGGCAAGGCCGGTTTCCCTGGGAGAATCTTGCCGAAGACGGCTACGAAGGCACTTCGCCGGTCGGTGCGTTCCCCGCCAACGGCTATGGGCTTTACGACATGATCGGCAACGTCTGGGAATGGACCGCGAGCGTCTACGCCCTGCCGCGCCCCGCCGCCGAAAAACAATCCTGTTGCCAGCCAAAGGAGAGCGTCGATCATTCTGCAAGCAGGGTCGTGAAAGGCGGTTCGCATCTATGCGCGCCAAATTATTGCCTGCGCTACCGACCTTCGGCGCGGCAAAGTCAGCCCCTCGATACTTCCACCACACACATCGGATTCCGCTGTGTCGTTCGATAAGTAGGTGTTACTCGGCCCCAGAGTCCGAACGCCGATCGGCGTCGCAATCCACTAACTGGCACTACGTTGGTGGGATCAGCCTTCTGCGCCTATTCACACCTTGTGAGGCGAATGTCTGAAACTTCGTTCTTGCATCCGAAACCGGACGTCTCTTGTCGACCAATGGCCGTCACGTTCGGCAACCGGTTCGAACGTTGCACTCGGGTCGATGATCGTCACTGCTAGCGAGTGTGACGCCGTCGAGGGGCCTTACTGGAACCCTTCCCTGACATCTGGAGTCCTCTCCCGTCCGCAGTTGTCCTCTGCTGTCTCGATGGCGCGGGTTGGCGCGCCCGGAGAGGTTCGAACTCCCGACCTCTAGACTCGTATTCTGGTCTCGCGTGTCGATTTCATTGAGGTCGGTCACCATGTGCTCGGAGGCGCCGTCACGTTGACGCTCAGCCGGCGAACTCGATGATCGAGAGCCCAGCGTTGTAGTCGGTCGCATAAATCAGCCCCGCGGCGTCGACGAACACGTCGGCGCTCTGGATCACTTTCGGACGGTCGGGGCGACGGTCGATCATGCGGGTTGGGGCGGCGGGGACAAAAGCGCCGATCTCCCGCGGCCGGTATGAATCGCTGATGTCGAAGGCGCGCACGCCCGCGTTTTGCCACGTGGCGAAGATCACGCTCGACGAAACGAATGACCCTTGCCGATTTTCGTGCAGGTTGTGCGGCCCAAAATGGGCGCCCTTGGCGGCATAGTCCGCATCATCCGGGGTTGGAAAGGTCGCGATCGACACCGGATTGGCGGGCTCCCGAATGTCGAACACCCAGACGTGTTTGCGTCCGTCCCCTTCGGCGTCGGCGACCGCCTCGTCGGCGACGATCAGGAGGTTGCGGTCGGGTAGCGGCAACGGCGAATGTGTGCCGCCGCCGAACGGCGGCGACCAGTTGCGGTGGGCGATCAGCCGCGGCTTCGCCTTGTCGGCGACGTCGAGGATGGTCAGCCCGCCGTCGCGCCAGCAGGCGTAAGCCGTATCGCCGGCGACCAACGCATGGTGGAGCGCGTAGCGGTGGTCGCTCGGCCAATCCGGCGTCTCGCCGGCGGCGCGGTTCAGGCCCGGCAGCCAATAGCGGCCGGCCTCGATCGGTCGGGTCGGATCGGCAATATCGACGATTAGCAGGATGTAGTCGGCGAAGCCGTCGAGGAGCGCCGAAACATAGGCGTAGCGGCCACCGTCGTGCCAAATGCGATGCGCGCCGACGCCGGCGATCGGAAAGAAGCCGATCTGCCGCGGCGCCTGTGGGCGGGCGATGTCGTAGATCGCGACGCCCGCCGACCAGTCGCGCGATTGCGCCTCGCCGAGGGCGTCGCCGACCGAACGACCGTAATAGGCCTTCTCGTCTGCGAGCTTCATCCGCGCAAAGACGTCGAGCGCGTGGACGACCAGCAAAAGATCGCCATGCGTCTGCAGGTGAATCGTCCAGGTGTTGGGCGGGGCCGGAATAAACCAGGTCTCGCCCGGACGCTTCGGGTCGCGCACGTCGGCGATGGTGAAGCCGGCCGACCACGGATGACCGACATAGGCATAGCCGCGATGGACCATCACTTGCAGTCCGTCGCCGCGGCCGCCCTGATTGGAATGGCCGACCAGGCGCATGTTGCGGGCGTAGACAGCCTGCGGCAGATCGGGCATCGGCGATCCTCGTAGCTGGGAAAGGCGGCGCTGACGCCGACGCGCCGACGGCCGGTGTCCGAGCCTCAAGCCGCGTCGAGCGCCTGATCGAGATCGGCGATCAAATCTGCGGCGTCCTCGATGCCGACGGATAGCCGCACGAGCTGAGGCGTGATGCCTGCGGAACGGCGCTGCGCCTCCGGGATCGAAGCGTGGCTCATCGTCCAGGGATGGCTGACCAGGCTCTCGACGCCGCCGAGCGACTCGGCGAGCGCGAAATAGCGGACGCGCTCCAGCGCGCGCACCGCCGCCGCCGGCTCGCCCTTGATGAAGAACGACACCATGCCGCCGCCGCTGCTCATCTGCCGCGCGGCGAGATTGTGCTGTGGATGGCTGGGCAGGCCGGGATAACGAACCTGCTCGACCTTCGGATGCGCTTCGAGGAAGCGGGCGACGGCGAGCGCGTTGGCGGCGTGCCGCTCCATCCGCAGCGGCAGCGTGCGCAGGCCGCGCAGCGCGAGAAAGCTTGAGAACGGGTCGAGCACGCCGCCAGTCGCATTCTGCAGAAAGCGCAGACGATCGATCAGGTCGCCGTCGTCGCGTACGACCGCTGCGCCGCCGATGATGTCGGAGTGGCCGCTGACGTATTTCGTCACCGAATGGACGACGATGTCGAAGCCGTGCTCGAGCGGCCGCTGGACGACCGGGGAGGCGAAGGTGTTGTCGGCGACGGCGAGGACGCCGCGCGAGCGCGCAAGTTCAGCGATTCCGCCAAGGTCGACGATGCTGAGCAGCGGATTGCCCGGCGTCTCAACCCAGATCAGCCGCGTCTCCGGCGTCAGCGCCGCCTCGACCGCGGCGCGGTCGCCGGCGTCGACGTGGGTGACTTTCAGTCCCGCCGATCGCGCGCGCACACGATGGAACAGCCGCCAACTGCCGCCGTAGAGGTCGTTCGAGGCGACGACATGGGCGCCGTGATCGAGCAGTTCGAGCACCGCCGATTGCGCCGCCAAGCCGGAAGCGAAGGCGAAGCCCGCCGCGCCGCCCTCCATCTCGGCGAGCGCGTCCTCGAACGCCGAGCGGGTCGGATTGCCGGAGCGAGAATATTCCCAGCCCGTGTTCACGCCGGGCGAAGACTGGACGAAGGTCGAAGTTGCGTAGATCGGCGTGATGACGGCGCCGGTCGCCGCATCGGGTTTCTGGCGGCCGTGAATGGCGCGCGTCGAGGGGCCTTGGCCCTGGGGTGTCGTCGTTCCGGTCATCGTCAGTCTATCCGTCGCCTGAGGTGATTGAGCAGATCGATGCGGGTGATGAGGCCGAGGAAGCGGTCGCTGTCGACCACCACCGCGACAAAATCCTTATCGAATATGCGCCGCAACGCCGGGATCGGCGCGTCGACGGCGATCGTTTCGATGTTGGTCGTCATCGCCACTCCGACCGGCTCGTCGAAGCGGGCCGGATTCTCACTCACCGCCAGCAGCAGGTCGGATTCGTCGACCAGACCGACGACGCGGTCGCCTTCGAGCACCGGCAATTGCGAGACGTCGTAGAGCTTCATCCGAGCGTAGGCGACCTGCAGCTTGTCGTCGGGCGCGACCGTCACCGCCGCGCCCAGATCATGGCGGCGGCCGATCAGGTCGCGCAGGTCGCCGGTCGCTGGTCGTTGGATGAACCCTTGGTCCTCCATCCAATAGTCGTTGAACATCTTGGAGAGATACTTGTTGCCGCCGTCGGGCGAGAGGACGACGACGCGCTTCGCCGCCGTCTGCTCGCCCGCATATTTCAGCGCGGCGGCGAGCATCGTTCCGGTCGACGAACCGACGAGAAGGCCCTCGCGCTTCAGCAGCTCGCGCGCCGCGGCGAACGATTCCGCGTCGCTCACGGCATAGGCGCGGCTGACCCGCGACAGGTCGGCGTTCAAAGGAACGAAATCTTCGCCGATCCCCTCGACCAGCCAGCTTCCCGCTTCGCCCGGCGGGCGCTTCTCGACTACGTCCTTGAGGATCGAGCCGGCCGGATCGGCGAGAATGATTTCGGTCGTGGGCGAACGCTCGGCGAAGAAGCGGCTGAGGCCAGTCAGCGTGCCGCCTGAACCGACGCCGCAGACGATCGCATCGACCTTGCCCTCGAGCTGGGCGAAGATCTCGGGTCCGGTTCCGGTTTGGTGCGCAAGCGGATTGGCGGGATTAGCGAACTGGTTGATGAAGATCGTGCCTGGCGTCGCCGCGGCGAGTCGCTCGGCCTTATCCTGGTAATATTCGGGGTGGCCCTTGCCGACGTCGGAGCGCGTGAGGACCACCTCGGCGCCCATCGCCCGGAGGTGGAAAATCTTCTCGCGGCTCATCTTGTCGGGGATGACGAGGATCAGCCGGTAGCCCTTGGCGGCCGAGACCAGCGCCAGCCCAAGTCCGGTGTTTCCCGCCGTCGCTTCGACGATCACGCCGCCGGGCTTCAACCGTCCGTCCCGCTCGGCCGCCTCGATCATCGTCAGCGCAGGCCGATCCTTGATCGAGCCGCCGGGATTGGCGCCTTCGAGCTTGAGAAACAATTGGCACAGGCCGCCGTCGAGTTTGGTGATCTCGACGATCGGTGTGTTGCCGATCAGGGAGAGCGGGTTCTTGGCTGAACGGGGCGGCGCCGAAGCGTCGGCGGCGAGGTTGAACGGCAGCGTCATGACGGGGTCCGTATTGGCGTTAAGCGGCGTCGTCTTCGGCGTAAGAGGTCGATGAAGTCGTCGCGGCGTTGTCGCTAAGGCCCGGCGCGGAATCTGCCGCTCTTGTCGAGCCGTATCGCCGTCCAGTCGCCGACCCATTGCAGCGCGCACACCAGCGCAATGAGAACGACGACGACGACGATCATGATGTCGGTCTCGAAGCGCTGATAACCGTAGCGGATCGCCAGATCGCCAAGGCCGCCCGACCCAACCGCGCCCGCCATGGCGGAGGCGCCGATCAACGTCACCAAGGTCACCGTGAATCCGGACGCCAGGCCCGGCAGCGCCTCGGGAATCAGCACCTCATTGACGATGGTCCAGCGGTTGCCGCCCATCGCCCGCGCCGCCTCGATCAGTCCGGGATCGACTTCGCGGAACGACAGCTCGGCGATCCGCGCGTAATAGGGAATGGCCGCAATCGATAGCGGCACTATGGCGGCGGCGACGCCGATCGACGTGCCGACAATGAGACGCGTCAGCGGAATGACGGCGACCAGCAGGATGATGAAGGGGATCGACCGGCCCGCGTTGACGACCGCGCCGACGACTCGGTTGAGCGGAATCTGTTGCCAAATGCCGCCCCGGTCAGTGGCGATCAACAGCAGCCCGAGCGGAAGCCCGAGCGCCAGCGAAATGCCGCCGGCGGCGACCGTCATGACGACCGTCTCGAGCAAGGACTGCCAGAGCAGCTCAATCATCGTCGACGACATGTCCGAGCGCCTCCACCTCGCTGGCGCGTTGGCGCAGGAACTCGAGCGCCGCCGCAAAACTTGTTTCATTCCGACCGTCGAGCTCGAGGAAGAGCGCGCCGACCGCTCTGCCCTGCACCGTGTCGACGCCTCCGTGCAGCAGCGACGCCCGCGCGCCGACGGCGAGCGCCAACTCCGCCAGCAGCGGCTCGCGCGCCTGGTCGCCGACGACGACGACCTTCAGCACCGTGCGCCTGCCGCGGCCGGGGACGAGGCGCGCCACGAGCGCTGCGGGCAGGCTCGGCTGAAAGGCGCGCAACAGACTGCGCGTCGTCGCCGCGCGCGGCGTCGCGAAGACCCGCCAGACCGGCCCTTGCTCGACGATCCGCCCATCGTCGAGCACCGCCACGCGGTCGGCGATCGCTCGCACCGCGCCCATCTCATGGGTGATCAGAAGGATGGTCAGATCGAGGGCGCGGTTGATGTCCTTCAACAGGCTGAGGATCGAGTCGGTGGTCTCGGGATCCAGGGCCGAGGTCGCCTCGTCCGAAAGCAGCAGCGCCGGTCGCGCCGCCAGGGCGCGCGCGATGCCGACGCGCTGCTTCTGTCCGCCGGAGAGCTGCGCGGGATAGGCGCCGCCCTTGTCGGCGAGTCCGACGAGATCGAGCAGCTCGGCAACTCGCGCGACGCGCGCGGCGCGCTTCTGGCCTTCGATTTTCAGCGGCAGGGCGATGTTGTCGGCCACGGTCTTGGCCGACAGCAGATTGAAATGTTGGAAGATCATGCCGATGCGGCGACGCAGCGGCTGCAGTTCGCGCTCGCCCAAGCCAACGATCGAACGGCCGTCCACCTCTACTTCGCCGCTGTCGGGCCGCTCGAGGCCGTTGAGGCAGCGGATGAGCGTCGACTTGCCGGCGCCGCTGCGGCCGATCAGGCCGAGAATCTCGCCGCGCCGGATCGACAGCGAGACCCCATCGAGGGCGGCCGTCACGCCGAACCGTTTGGTCACGGCGTTCAGCCGAACGACGGGCGGCTCGTCGGAATCGGCGGTCGGGTCGATCGTCAGCGGGTCGAGCGTCCCCGTCAGCGCGTTCATGCGGCGATCTCGCGCAGCAACGCAAGGCCGCTGACAGCCGGGGAGTCGTGGGCCGTCGCGCTCGAATAGAGTCGAGGATCGATGGGTCGGAAGCCCTTGGCGTTGAGCGTCAGCCGAAGCAGTAGCCGCTTGCGGCCGGTCTCCGACCAATCCTCGAACCGCGAGCGCGCGTGCAAAGTAGTGAGATTGTTCAGCAGCAGCACCTCGCCGGGCTCGAGGCGAAACGTCGTCTTCACCCGTTCGCCATAGCGTTCGAGCGCGTCCATCGCTTCGACCAGCTTCGAATCGCCGTCATCCGCGACGCCAAGATCGTCGGCGAGGTAGGGAGGCGCGTAACGGACGCTGAGAGCTCGCCCGGCGGTCGAGAAGACCGGAACACGGCGCGCCGTAGTCGTCGGCTCGCCATGCGTTCCCGCGGCGCGCCGATGGTTGTGCGCGCCGCGATAAAGCGCCGGCAGGAGATCGGGCCGCTCGCGCAGAAAGAGATTGTGGACGGCGAAGCCGCTGGCGACCGAAGTGTCGCCGCCGCGCCGCGCGGCGCGCACCGTCATCAAAGCGACCATGTCGCAGGCGTTAGTATGGAAGCAAAGCGGTCCGTCGCCGGCGCCGTGACGCGCGCTTGACGCCGAGTCGTCCGCGGTCGTCGCGACTTTGGCGAGTTCGCCCTGCCAATGCTCGCCGGCGAGGCGCGAGCCCAGCTCCCATAAGACGAGCTTCAAGGTCTCGAGCGGCGCGCCATCGACGGGAAACCCTCTGACGACGGCGAAGCCGCGGCCGTCGCGAACTTCGGCGAACGGCGCCGCGAGCGCAGCCGCGAACTCGGTGTCGAAGAATTGCCTGCGATCGAAGGCGTCAATCGGCCGCCGGCATTCGGCAAGCGCGCCGGCGCGTTCCATCAGTCGGTGGACTGCGGGCAACGGCAAACGAACGACCCAATCCTCTTTGTCGGGCAGTTCGTCACCGATCCAGGCGCGACGATCGACGACGTACGGATAGAACGGCGTCATGGCCAGCATCTTCCGTTCAGGCGGCCTCCTCGCCGGCCCGGGCGGTGGGAGACGCCCGGGTGCGCGAGGAGGCCGACGGGACCTCACCAGGCCGGCACGCCGGTGCCGTGATAGGTCTTCGCCAGCGCGTCTTTCACCGCGTCGTTCTGGTAGGCGGCGACCAGCGACTTGACCCAGGCATCGTTCTCGTGGCCGGCCTTGACCGCGATGAAGTTGCGATAGGGGTTGTCGGCCAGAGGCTCCTGGGCGATGCGATCGGTATCTGGCTTGAGGCCTGACTTGAGCGCCCAGTCGGTGTTGACCACGGCGGCGTCCAGGTCGTCGATGGAACGGCCGACCACGCCGGCGTCGAGTTCCTTGATCTTCACGTCCTTCGGGTTGGCGACGACGTCGGCGGTCGTGGCGAGGATGCCTGAGCCATCGCGCAGTTTGATCAGCCCAACCGACTGCAGGACGATCAGCGCGCGGCCTTCGTTCGAGGGATCGTTGGGCACGCCGATGATCGCGCCCTTCGGCAATTCGGCCACTGAATGGTGCCTGTGCGAATAGAGGCCGATCGGCCAGACCGCGGTGAAGCCGACCGGCACGATGTGATAGCCGCGCGTCTTGATCTGATTGTCGAGATACGGCTTGTGCTGAAACGCGTTGGCCTCGACGTCGCCGCGCTCGAGCGCTTCGTTGGGCTGCGTGTAGTCGTTGAAGACGACCGTTTTGATCGTCAGGCCGCTCTTGGCCGCCTGTTCCGCGACGACTTTCCACACGTCTTCATCTTCTCCGCCGACGATGCCGACGCGCACCGACTCGGCCGCGGCGGGAGACGCGGGTGCGACCGCTAAGCCAGCGAAAGCGAACGTCGACGCCAGCGCCAAACCGAGAATCGAACGACGCCCGCACATTGCCCACGCCACTGCTGCTGAAGAGATCGGAAGGCGGTCAGCCGGCTTTGCGGACGAGGTCATTGCAGGATTCCTTGTTCTCGAGCGCCGTGTCGTTGGGCGGCGCTAAGGCCATAGACTATTTAAACCATCGTTTTTGTCAATTTATTATTTGTGCATCGCTGGTACGCGAAATTAGCGAGCCTGCCAGGCCGCGCGGCCCATCGCGCGGGCGCCGCCGACGTCCCGTTCGGTGCAATTGTTGTGGGATTGCTGGCCCAGTCGCGCATAAACCTGCGCGCGGGTCATTCAGGCCGCCGTTGGGTCGCGCGTGGCGTAGGCGCAGTAGGGGAGGCGCAGACGCTGCGAACGCGACAACTTAATGAATTGACAAAATCGATTGTATTTATAGACTCATGTCGTGATCCGTTCCTCAAGATTTGCGAGCCGGGCGATAGCCTCCGTCTCCTCTTCAACTGCGACTGACAGCGGCGCAGCAGCTCGCGCTCCGCATGCGAAAGCGTTCTGCGTCATTCAACTTGATTACGGTCGGTGGTGCTCGGGCTTGGGATGACGTCCAAGCGCAACCGCCTGTCGCGGTCGTTCGCCGGGCGGCCGCCAATGGCGGCGCTCCAGCTTCGCCAAAGACGATCGTCCGGGGTGCGAACAAGATGCGCAAGGAACCGGATGTCGATCTGTCGCCGACGGTTTCCGACGTCGTCAAATTCACCACCTGTTACATGTGCGCGTGCCGGTGTGGCATCAAAGTCCATCTGCGCGATGGGCAGGTTCGCCATATCGAGGGCAATCGCAATCACCCGGTGAACAAGGGCGCGCTGTGCGGCAAGGGCGCCGCCGGCGTCATGCAGCACTACTCTCCTGCGCGTCTTCGCAAACCGCTGAAGCGCGTTGGCGAGCGCGGCAAATCCGAGTTCGTCGAGATCGAATGGGACGAGGCCCTGGCGATCGCGACGGAATGGCTATCGGCCATTCGCCGCAGCGATCCCAAGAAACTAGCGTTCTTCACCGGACGCGATCAGAGCCAGTCGCTGACCGGCTGGTGGGCCTCTGAATTCGGGACGCCGAATTTCGCCGCCCACGGCGGTTTCTGCTCGGTCAACATGGCCGCCGCCGGACTCTACACGATCGGTGGCTCGTTCTGGGAGTTCGGCGAACCCGATTGGGACCGCGCTCGCTACTTCATGCTCTTCGGCGTCGCGGAAGACCATGACGCCAACCCGATCAAGGCGGGCTTGGCCAAGCTCAAGGCGCGCGGCGCCAAGATCGTCTCGGTCAATCCGATCCGCACTGGCTATTCCGCGATCGCTGACGAGTGGATCGGCATTCGTCCGGGAACCGATGGACTGTTCGTTCTGGCGCTGATTCACGAGCTGTTGCGCGCCGACAAGGTCGATCTCGACTTTCTCGTCCGCTACGCCAACGCCCACTGGCTCGTCATTCAATCGCCGGGGGCGGCCGATCACGGGTTATTCGCACGCGATGCGGACGGTGAGCCGCTCGCCTGGGACGCACGCGACAAGGCCTTGGTGAAAGCGGGAAGCGTGGACATCGCGCCCGCGGTGGTCGGCGAATTCCCGCTGGCCGACGGGCGCAAGGCGGTTCCGGTCTTCCAGCTCGTGGCGGCGCGCTACATGGATGCGCGCTACAGCCCGGAGGCGGTTGAGGCGACTTGCGGGGTCAGCGCCGATCACATCCGGCGCATCGCCGCCGAACTCGCTGAGGCCGCTTTCGAGCAGACCATCGAACTCGACGTCGAATGGATCGACTGGGCCGGGCGCAAACACGACAAGATCGTCGGCCGCCCCGTCGCGATGCACGCGATGCGCGGCGTCTCCGCCCATAGCAACGGCTTTCACACGTGCCGCGCCATCCATCTGTTGCAGGCGCTGCTCGGCGCAATCGACTGTCCCGGCGGATTTCGCTTCAAGGCGCCGTTTCCGCAAGCGATTCCGCCGGCGCAGAAACCGGCCGGCAAGACCGTGTCGCCCAACACGCCGCTTGGCGGCGCGCCGCTCGGCTTTCCCATGGGGCCGGAGGATCTGCTGCTCGAGCCGGACGGAACGCCGATCCGTATCGACAAGGCCTTCTCCTGGGAGGCGCCGCTCGCCATTCACGGCATGATGCACATGGTCATCGCCAACGCGTGGCGGGGCGACCCCTATCCGATCGATACGCTATTCTTGTACATGGCGAACGTGGCGTGGAATTCGTCGATGAACACCGCGCGCGTCATCGACATGCTCGCTGACAAGGACGCCGACGGTCGCTACAAGATTCCGCATTTCATCTATTCGGACGCCTACTTTTCCGAGACGGTCGCCTACGCCGATCTGGTGCTGCCCGACACGACCTATCTCGAGCGCTGGGATTGCATCTCGATGCTGGACCGGGCGATCGGCTCGGCCGACGGGCCGGCGGACGCCATTCGCCAGCCGATCGTCCCGCCTGACCGCGACGTTCGCGCCTTTCAGACGGTGCTGCTCGACCTCGGCACCCGCCTCGGCCTCCGCGGCATGACCAAAGAAGACGGGTCGGCGAAATACCCAGGCGGCTATCCCGACTACATGGTCAATCATCAGCGCGCGCCTGGCGTCGGGCCGCTCGCCGGCTGGCGCGGCGAAATCGGAGAGACCTACGGGCGTGGCGCGGTCAATCCAAAACAGCTCGAAGCCTATGTCGCCAACCAATGCTTCTGGCGTCATGAACTCGCGCCAGATCAGCAGTTCTACAAGTTCGCCAACCAGCGCTATCTCGAATTCGCCGCCGAAATGGGCTTCGTGCGCTCCCCGGCGCCCATCATCATTCAGCTTTACAGCGAGCCGCTGCAAGAGTTTCGCCTGGCGGCGGAGGGGCACGGGCCGATCCAGCCGCCCGACGATCTGCGCCAGCGGGTCAAAGCCGCGTTCGATCCGCTTCCGATCTGGTACGCGCCGTTGGAGGAGGAGAGGGTCGACCGCTCGGCCTATCCGCTTCACGCGCTGACCCAGCGCCCAATGATCATGTACCATTCGTGGGGATCGCAGAACGCCTGGCTACGGCAGATTCTGGGCCGCAACAGGCTCTATGTCGCCACGATCACTGCGCGCATGCTCGGCCTCGCCGACGGCGACTGGGTGCGCGCGTTCAGCCACAATGGCGCGATCAAGGTCCAGATCAAGACCATGGACGGCGTCAATTCCGACACCGTCTGGACCTGGAACGCAGTCGGCAAACGATCCGGCGCCTGGACGCTCGCGCCCGACGCGCCGGAAGCGCGCAAGGGATTTCTGCTCAATCACTTGATCAGCGAACACCTGCCTCGTCTGGCGGACGGTCGTCGACTGTCGAATTCCGATCCGATCACAGGTCAGGCGGCGTGGTTCGATCTGCGCGTGCGGATCGAGAAATGCGAGCACGGCGACGAAACGACGCAGCCGCAGTTCGCCACGTTGTCGCGACCGCCGGGACTCGAACCGGCGCCGGCGGTCAAACGACGCGGCTTCGCGTTCGCCCGTCGCGTTCGGTGAAGCGGAGGGAGGCGATTCGTCATGACCGATCTTCCCGCAGCGCCTGCAGCTATCCGCCTCGGCCTCGTCGTCGATCTGGACGCCTGTGTCGGCTGTCACGCTTGCGCGACGAGCTGCAAGGAATGGAATACGGGCGGGCGCTGGGGACCGCTGACCGACGTCAACACCTACGAGGCGGAGCAGCGCGGCGTGTGGTTCAACCGCGTCTTCACCTACGAAGTCGGCGGACGCCGAGAGGACGCGCGAACCGTCCATTTTCCCAAGGCCTGTCTGCATTGCGAGAATCCGCAGTGCGTCACCGTCTGTCCCACCGGCGCTTCCTACAAGCGCGCCGCCGACGGAATCGTTCTGGTCGACTTGGATCGCTGCATCGGCTGCAAGCTGTGCGCGTGGGCTTGCCCGTACGGAGCGCGCGAGTTCGACGAGGACCAAGGCGTGATGAAGAAATGCACGCTTTGCGTCGATAGACTCTACAACGACAATCTCGCTCCGGCGGATCGCGCGCCCGTTTGCGTCTTGAGCTGCCCGACCACGGCGCGCCATTTCGGCGATTTCAACGACCCTGAGTCGAACGTCTCACGTCTCGTGCGCGAGCGCGGCGGCTTTGATCTGGCCCCCGAGTTGGGCTACCGGCCGACCAGCAAATACCTGCCTTCGCGACCGCGCCGAAGCGCGCCCCACGAGGAGTCTCAATCCGGCGCCCCGGGCGCGGCGCGCGACCATGTCGGCGGCTTCCTGCGCTGGGTCGACCGCGCGCTTTCGCGCTGACAAGGCGCCGCGCATGGATCCAGCCTATTCGATCATCGTCTTCACCACCGCTTCAGGGGCGGGCTATGGCCTGCTCGTCCTCGTTTCGCTGTTGGCGATCGGCGGCGTATTGCCCCCAACGAGCGGGCTTGGGCTCGCCACGCTCGGGGCGGCGGCGGCGCTGATCGCCGCGGGGCTGTCGAGTTCGGCGCTCCATCTCGGCCGGCCGGAGAGGGCGCTCGGCGCCTTCAGCCAGTGGCGCTCGTCCTGGCTCGCTCGCGAGGGCGTCGCGGCGGTCGCGACTTTTGCGCCGCTCGGTCTTTTCGGGATCGGCTGGGTTTTCTTCAACGACGTCGGCGGCTTTTTCGCCTGGATGGCGGGGGCGTGCGCGCTTCTCGCCCTGCTGACGGTGTCATGCACCGCGATGATCTACGCCAGCCTCAAACCGATCCGGCAGTGGCGCAACGGCTTCGTCCTGCCCGGCTATCTTGCGCTGGGCGTTTACAGCGGTTCGCTGCTGCTGGTGTCGCTGACCCAGACGTTTGGCGTCTACAGGCCGGATTTCACCGTACTGGCCGTCATTCTGCTTGGCGTCGCTTGGGCGATCAAATGGGGCTACTGGCGCCATATCGACGCCGCGTCGGCGCATATCCATCTGGGCGCGGTCACGGGTTTGGGCCGGTTGGGTCCGGTGCGGCTGCTCGAAGCGCCCCACACCGAAGCGAATTTCGTCATGCGCGAGATGGGCTACGCGATCGCGCGCGCGCATGCCCGCAAATTGCGCGTCGTCGTGCATGTTGCGCTCTTTCTCGCGCCCCTGGCGCTGCTCGGCGTCGTCGCGGCCGGTCCCCCAATTCAGACGCAGTCGGCCGCGCTGCTGGCGGTCCTCAGCGCGGCGCTCGGCGTCGCCGTCGAGCGCTGGCTGTTCTTCGCCGAGGCGCGGCACGTCAGCATGGTGTTTTACGACCGTGCGGGGTGAGCGATGCGAGCGAGTGACCCGTTTGCTAGAGCGGTGGGGAACGCTTGACTGACGGAGCGGTTGAAACGCCGCGCTGGCGTCTCATTCGCATGAATCGACTTCAGGCGGCGCGACAAAGCCAGTCTTGCTTCTGAGCGGCGAACAGGTTCAACACTTCGCGGCGCGCGACGCCGTCGCGACGCATGACGCGGACGACGATCGGATCGTCGAGCATGTCGAGCAGCGTCAATTCGCGATCGACGAGCGGCGGGGTCGGCCGCGGTTGACCCATTTCATGAAACATCGCGCGCACAGGGGTTCTCGTTTGGACAGCCGGATCGGCGATCGAAACTGAGCCACCCAGGCCGAAGCGACAAGCGAGCGTTTCTCGCCTCACGATTGAGCGTTGTTGATCGATCGTCATGCGACGTCGCGCTGATCGCCCTCGCCGCCAGCCTGGCGGCGCAGCCAATCGTGGAAGTACGACACCTTGGGCAGATTGAGCTTGGCGCGCGGCGCGACAAAATAATAGGCGAAGTCGACCGGGCGCTCCGTCTCGATCGGTCGGACGAGACGCCCAGCTTGCAGGTCCGCCGCGGCCAGCGCCGATTTGGCGAGCGCGACGCCGCGGCCGAGAACCGCCGCCTCGATCACCAGGCTCGCCTGATTGAAGCGCGGCCCGCGCTCGACGTCGCCGTCATCGACACCCGCCGCGCGAAGCCACATGTCCCAGTTCGGGCACGAAGGATCGTTGTCGGGACTATCATCGTGCAAGAGAGTCAGCTTCAGCAGATCGCGCGGCGCGTGAAGCGGCTGGCCGCGCAGCAATGCGGGACTGCAGACGGGCGTGACGGATTCGGTGAGCAGCTTCTCAAAGAAGACGTCGGGATAACCGCCAGCGCCGTAGCGCACGGCGACATCGATACGATCGCGGGCGAAATCCACCAGTTGCATCGACGCCGACACGTGGACGTCGATCTCGGGATGTTCGCGCTCGAACGATTGCAGCCGCGGCAGCAGCCATTTTGCCGCGAACGACGGTGCGACGCTGACCGACAAGGCACCGGCCTCGCCGAGCGAGGCGATCGCCTCCATGGCGTCCGAGAGGCGGGCGAAGCCTTCGCGTAAGTCGCGTAGTCCCGCGGCGCCGGCGTCGGTGAGAACGAGGCCGCGACCGTCGCGCTCGAAGACGGGAAGGCCGATGTGATCTTCGAGCAGACGAACCTGATGGCTGATCGCGGCAGGGGTGACGTGCAGTTCGTTCGCCGCCAGCGACAGGCTGAGATGGCGCGCCGCGGCCTCGAAGGCGCGCAGCGCGTTCAGGGGCGGCAACGCTCGGCGTGGCGGAGAACTCATTACAGGCCTTGATGGATAAATACATTTAATAGATAGAATAACTGTCTAATACGACACGCGCAAAGGAGCAAGTCGGCGCGAGGCCCTATCGGCTCTCCCGCCGCGCAAAAGAAGGAGACCCGCCATCCTGGATGAGGGATGGCGGGCCGGGTCTAGAGAGAGGAAGCGTACGCCGCAGCCGGACAAGCGGCGGCGCAGAAAGAGGATAGCTCAGACACGGCCATTCCCGCACGCGAGGAATATCGAAGCGTCGCATCAGATTTCCTCACGCCAACTGCGCTCAAGTCTCGCTTCAGGAAACTTTGATTGCGCTCGTCGGCGCACTGGGCAGTTTGGGGCGAGCGAGAAATGTCGCAGGGAGCTCGGTCTTGCTGCAAATCGTCAGGCGCAACGATTCGAGCGGACTCGATCGCCGGGCAGGCCGGATCGTCGCGGCGCTTTCCGAGTCGACGAATTTCGCGACCCTTGACGCCGAAGCAGCGCGCGAGACGTTTCGACGCTCGCGCGCGCCTTATCTTTGGCCGCTCGACGAGGTCGCGGACGTCCGCGACCTCGAGGTGGGGCCCGACGCGCCGCCGATGCGGCTTTTCCGGTCGCTCGCTCGCGCGCCAGGGCTTCTGCCACTGACCTATGTCTTCTTGCATGGTGGCGGCTGGACGCTTGGCGATCTCTCGACTTACGAGCCGCTCTGCCGTCGCCTGACGCGCGTTCTGCGAGCCGATGTGCTTTGGGTAGGCTATCGCCTGGCGCCGGAGCACCCGTTTCCCGCCGCTCTCGATGACGCGCTCGCGGCGTGTCGTTGGGTCTTTTCCCATGGCGCCGCGCTGGGGCTTGACCCGCACAAAGTCGGCGTAATCGGCGACAGCGCCGGCGCAAACTTGGCGGCCGTCGCCGCGACGCTGAACGCCAACGGCGAACTCGGCGCCAAGTTCGCCGCGCAGATTCTGATCTACCCCTGTTTGGATCTGACGCGCCGCCATCGCTCGCACGTCGCTTTCGCCAAGGGATTCTTGCTCACCAAGGCTCTCTACGATTGGTATGTCGGCAATTATCTTGCGGGCCACGACGCCAGGGACACCCGCGCCTCGCCGTTTCTTACGCCCGATCTTTCGGGTCTCGCCCCCACGGTCATCCTGCACGCTGGATTCGATCCGTTGCGGGACGAGGCGATCGCCTATGTCGCTAGGCTGCGGCGCGCGCGCGTTCCCGTGGTCGAAATCGCTTTCGCCGACATGATCCACGGGTTCGTCAACATGGGCGCCGCCCTGCCACAGGCCGGCGACGCCCTCGATTGCATCGCCTCGGCGTCGCAGGGACTGCTGGCTTGTCGACCGCATTCGCCTCGAAGGTTCGGCGTGTCGATCGCCGCCGACGTTGCGCGCTGATTCCATGCGTCTTCGCCGACGCTACGCGGCTTCGTCGGCTGATTGTCACGCGAGAAGGCCGCGTGCCCACACGGCGAATCGGCCCGGCTGAGACTCGCCCGGAACATCAATCAATCGAGCATTTTTGGGATTTGGCCGGCGCAGAAGGGTTGCGGTGGTTCAAAATAGGTAATAGATCGATTTACTAGATTAATTTGTTGAGGCGCGCTAGCGTTGCGGCGCGGGGGCGCGGGTTCGCGTTTGGAACGGCCACGAAATTCGGGCGATCCAGAGCGCCGCGAGGAAAACGAGCGCCGTCTGAGGACGTTCGCGACTCCGAGAATGGAACGAGGGAAATTCATGTCGACGACTTCAAACATTCGCTGGCCTCGCATCGCGATCGCGATCGTGGCGCTGACGGCTGCAATTGGCGCAGCAGTTCCCGCCGACGCCGGACCGACGCTCGACAAGATCAAGGAGCGCGGCGTCATCCGGGTCGGCGTCGGCAGCGAGCCGGGCTTCTTCACTCCTGACGCCAACGGCAAATGGCAGGGCTTCTTCGTCGACTTCGGTCGCGCGCTCGCGGTGACGGTGTTCAACGACCCCGACAAGGTCGAGTTCACCAACTCCTCGCCGCAACAACGCCTTCCGGCACTGCAGGCGGGACAATTCGACGTCCTGCTTTCGGGCGTCACGCAGACGGTCACACGTGCCTTCAAGTTGAACTTCCACTTCGGGCCGGTCGTCTTCTATGATGGCCAGGGCATTCTGGTGAAGAAGTCGCTTGGCGTGACTAAGGCCGCAGACCTCGAAGGCGCCACGATCGGCGTTCAGAGCGGCACCACCGGCGAGCTCAACATCGCCGACTTCTTCAAGAAAACCGGCAAGACCTACAAGCCGGTGGTGATCGAGGATACCGACACATTCACCCAGGCGCTGCTTTCGGGCCGCGTCGACGCACTGACCCAGGACAGCTCCGACCTCGGCCTGCGCCGCTCCGCCTTCCCCAATCCCGACGACTACGTTCTGCTGCCTGAGCGGTTGTCCAAGGAGCCGCTGGCGCCGGCGGTGCTCGGCGGCGACGACCGCTGGCTCGAGATCGTTGACTGGACTGTTTACGCGACGGTGCAGGCGGAGGAATACGGGATCACCAGCCAGAATGTCGACAGCTTCCTGAAGAGCGACGACCCCGGAATCAAGCGTTTCCTCGGCGTCGACACGTCGCTCGGCGAAGCGATCGGTCTCGATCCGAAATTCGCTTACAACGTCATCAAGAAGGTCGGCAACTACGGCGAAATCTTCGAGCGCAATCTCGGCAAGAGCACGAAGATCGGCTTCGAGCGCGGCCTCAACAAGCTGTGGACCCAGGGCGGTCTGATCTACTCGCCGCCGTTCCGTTGACAGATGCGGGCGCCGGCCTCGCGCCGGTGCCCGTCTTCACGCGTGAGTTGATCGACCGATGACGGACGCACGCAGCGCGCCGCCGCTTCTCGACGCTGGGGGCTTTGCGGCTTTCCGCCGCTGGTGGGGCGACCACGCGATCGCCCAGGCGGTCGCGCTCGCTTTCGCTACCGCTCTGGTCGCCTGGCTCGCCGCTAACGTGATCGGCAGCATGCACCGCCTCGGCATGGCGCCGAGCCTTGACTACCTCAGCCAGCCCGCCAATTTCGACATCTCTGAGTCGTTGCTCGTCTATCACGCCGGCGACCCCTACGCGCGCGCGATTCTGGTCGGCGTGCTCAACACGCTGAAACTGGCGATCGCCGGCTGCGCGCTGGCCACCGCGATCGGCGTCGCGCTGGGCGTCGCCCGCGTCGCCGGCAACCCGCTGCTGTCGGGTCTGATCAGCGCCTACGTCGAGATCGCGCGCAATACGCCGCTGACGCTGCAACTGTTCTTCTGGATCGCGATGACCCATACGCTGCCGCCGGTGCGCCAGGCGCTGCAGCCGTTTCCCCACGCCTATCTCTCGGTGCGCGGCGTCTACCTGCCATGGCTCACGGTCGACAGCGGCGAGATCTGGCCGATTCTCGCACTGTTCGTTGCGCTGATCGTCGTCGTCCGTTTCGTCCACAAGCGGCTGGCGCGACCGTTGCGCGCAACGGAATGGCTGCTCGTCGTCGCCTTGGCGACCGTCCCTTCCGCGCTGTGGATCGTCTTCGACGGCCTCGGCTTCTCGCTCGACCTGCCGGCGCTCAGGGGCTTCAACGTCGTCGGCGGCCTCAGCCTGACGCCCGAATTCGCGGCGATGCTCGCGGGGTTGTCGGTCTACTACGCCGCCAACACTGCCGAGATCGTTCGCAGCGGTCTGCAATCCGTGACCAGGGGTCAATGGGAGGCGGGCCGCGCGCTCGGCCTGTCGCGCCTACGCATTCTGCAATTGGTCGTGTTGCCGCAGGCGATGCGGGTGATCACGCCGCTGATGACCTCGACCTATCTCGACCTGACCAAGGACACCACACTCGGCGTGCTGATCGGTTTCACTGAGCTCACCGCCGTCATCAAGACCAGCGCCAACAACACCGGCAACGCGGTCGAGACGATCCTCGTGCTGGTCGTCGTCTTTCTGGCGATCAGCCTGCCGGTCTCGGCGGCGATCAACGCTTATAACCGCGCGCTGGCGCGACGAGGCTACGCGACCCGATGACTCTTTCCCTCGCCGAACAAACCCTCGCCCCGCAACGGGCGCGCCCATGGCGACGGCGCGCGGCGGGACTTTTCTCTTCGCCAGGCAACGCGTTCGTCTCGCTCGTCATCGCGGCGCTGCTGGCGCTCGGCGTCTGGTGGTTCCTACGCTGGGCGATCTTCGACGCGGCGTGGACAGGCGGGGCCGAGGTCTGCAAGACGCACGCCGGCGCCTGCTGGCCGTTCGTCTGGACGAACTGGCGGCTGATGGCCTTCGGCGTCTATCCGCAGGATATTTTGTGGCGGCCGGCGTTCAGCCTGGCGCTGATGGTCGGGGTGGTCGGCCTCAGCATGGCGCCGCGATTCTGGGGCTGGCCGCTGTTCGTGGGCTGGGTAGTTACGCCGGCCGCCGTTTGCGTCCTGCTCGGGGGCGCAGCGGCGATGCGACCCGTCTCGACCAACGACTGGGGCGGCCTGCCGCTGACCTTGCTGGTGTGGATGATCGCCTTTGCCGGCGCCTTCGTCGTCGCCGTGCCGCTGGCGTTGGCGCGCCGCTCGAAAATGGGCGGCCTGCGCGTCGCCAGCGTTGCTGTGATCGAACTCGTCCGCGGCGTGCCGATGCTGGTGGCGCTCTACGTCAGCCGCTTCATTGTGCCGATGATGGCACCGGCGTTCGACGTCAACCTATTCGTCAGCGTCGAGGCGGCGCTGATCCTGTTCGTCGCCTCCTATCTCGCCGAGATCATCCGCGCCGGCCTGCAATCGCTGCCGTCCGGCCAGGCCGAGGCCGCCCAGGCGCTCGGCCTCAGCGGCTGGCGCACGATCCAGCTCGTGCTGTTGCCACAGGCGCTGCGGGCCGTCATCCCGGCGCTGGTCAACCTCGGCATTGGCGTGTTGCTCAGCACGCCACTGGTTGCGGTAATCGGCATGACCGACTTCTTGAGCGCAGTGAAGGAAGCCGCGAGCCACGAGCAGGAATGGCCCGGCTGCTACACGATTGCATATTTCGTCGCCGGAGCCGTGTTCTTCTCCGTCTGCTTCGCCGTCTCGCGCTACAGCCGCTGGCTCGAGCGCCACCTGCGCGCCTCGGGTCACGCTTGAGCCCGCGCCGCTTCAGAGGAGTTCGCCCATGACCCAGACCCAAGCCGCCGAGCGGCGGGCGCTCGCCTCCAACCCGCCGGCGATCGAATTCGTCGGCGTCAACAACTGGTATGGTGCGCACCACGCGTTGCGCGACATTCATCTCACCGTCGATTCGGGCGAGCGCGTCGTCGTCTGTGGCCCTTCGGGTTCGGGCAAGTCGACGCTCATACGCTGCGTCAATCGTCTCGAGGAGCACCAGCGTGGCGCGATCTGGGTTAATGGCGTCGAGCTGACCCACTCGCTGAAGCAGACCGACCGCGTCCGCCAGGACGTCGGCATGGTTTTTCAGCAGTTCAACTTGTTTCCGCACCTGACCGTGCTGCAGAACTGCACGCTCGCGCCGATCTGGGGCCGTAACGTCGGCCGCGCCGAGGCTGAGCAGACGGCGCTGGCGCTGCTCGACAAGGTGCGCATCGCCGACCAGGCGCACAAATTCCCCAACCAGCTCTCCGGCGGCCAGCAGCAGCGCGTCGCCATCGCCAGAGCTCTGTGCATGAGGCCCAAGATTATGCTGTTCGACGAACCGACCTCGGCGCTCGACCCGGAGATGGTCAAGGAGGTGCTCGACACCATGACGGCGCTCGCCGGCGAAGGCATGACGATGATGGTCGTCACCCATGAGATGGGCTTCGCCCGCCGCGTCGCTGACCGCGTCGTGTTCATGGACGACGGCGAAATCGTCGAGATCGGCGAACCGGAAGCCTTCTTCAAGACGCCGCGACAGGAACGCACGCAGCAGTTTCTCAGCCAGTTGCTGCATTGATCGCCGTGACGCGGAATTCATTCGAGTCGCGCGACGCGACGCAGAAGGACGTCAATCGCGAGCCGATGAATCGCCAGGACAACCGCACGCGCGCCGGTTTCGAGGCCAAGCGCGTCACGCACCGGATCCGATCAATCGAGCGAGCCGCCGCCTTGCTGATCGCAGAACATGGCCCAGCGGGCGCCCAAGGCCTCGTGCGGCGGGAGCTGAGCGCAGCCCGGCGGGCGCGTTCGCGAATCCGGCACGAATTCTGGGCGAGCGTCGGCCGTCAAATCGCCGGAGCCTGGTCAATGGGTCTCAGCAATTGACACGCTGATCCGCGTTAATATATGACTCTTGCTATAGAATTAATATAATTCAAAGGTCGGCGGCGAGGCGAACCGCGCGTCGTGGCTCCGCCTGCCATGCATTCGCGGCGCGATTGAGCCGACGCCTCTCCCGACCGGCCGCGTCGGCGGCGTATGGGAATTCAACGGAGAGCCTGCATCGTGAGCGCGATCGAGTCGGCGAACGTTCTTTGGTTCATTCCGACCCACGGCGACGGCCGTTATCTCGGGACCAGCGTCGGCGGCCGCGCTGTCGATTTCGCCTACCTGCGGCAAATTGCCGAGGCCGCCGATACGCTCGGCTATTACGGCGTTCTGCTGCCCACCGGCAAGAGCTGCGAGGACTCCTGGGTCGTCGCTTCGGCCTTGGCGCCGCAGACCGAACGGCTGCGGTTTCTCGTCGCGGTGCGGCCCGGTCTGCAATCGCCGACCGTCGCAGCGCGCATGACGGCGACGCTCGACCGCGTTTCCCAAGGCCGTTTGCTGATCAATGTCGTCACTGGCGGCGATCCGGTCGAAAACCGCGGCGACGGCCTGTTCCTCGCGCATGGCGATCGCTACGACCTCACGCGCGAATTCCTCGAGATCTACGCCGCGCTGTTGCGCGGCGAGACCGTCGACTACTCCGGCAAGCATTTCAACGTCGAAGCCGGCAAGATCCTGTATCCGCCGGTTCAGCAACCAATGCCGCCGCTCTATTTTGGCGGCTCTTCCGAGGCCGGCGTCGCCGTCGCCGCTCAGCTTGTCGACAAATACCTCACCTGGGGCGAGCCGCCAGCCGCCGTCGCCGAGAAGATCGCCGTCGTTCGGCAGGCGGCGTGGGCGCGCGGGCGGGAGCTCAGCTTCGGCATTCGTCTGCACGTCATCGTTCGCGAAACTGCAGAGGCGGCGTGGCGCGCCGCCGACAAGCTGATCAGCCACCTCGACGACGCAACAATCGCCGCGGCGCAGAAAGTCTTCGAGCGCATGGACTCGGTCGGCCAAAACCGCATGGCGGCGCTGCACGGCGGGCGCCGCGACAAGCTCGAAGTCAGCCCGAATCTGTGGGCCGGCGTCGGTCTGGTGCGGGGCGGCGCGGGAACCGCGCTGGTCGGCGATCCGCAGACGGTCGCCCAGCGCATGCGCGAATACATGGCGCTCGGCATCGACAGCTTCATTCTTTCCGGATACCCGCACCTCGAAGAAGCCTACCGCTTCGCCGAGCTGGTGATGCCGCTGCTGCCGCTCAACCACGCGCGGACGCAGGCGGAGATCGCCGCCAATATGGGCCCGTTCGGCGAGACGATCGCCAACGTTGCGCGCCCCTCCGCGTTGCGCGCCGGGCAGTCGTAGAACCTTCACCAGGCCAGATTGGGCAGGCGGCCCTCCGAGGCTGCCCGCATCCGCTCGCGCGCGGCACGACAAGCAAATTCAGTCGAAATGGCATGCTTTAGAATATATAAATTCTAGATTTAGTTGACTGTCATTCGACGCCGTGGCCGTTTGGGCTCGGCGGCGAACGAGACATCGACCGACGCCACGCCGGGTTAGCGCGACGAAGCGTTCGTCGTCGATGCGTGATCGGCTTCCGCCTTCCAAGCTCGGATGGTCCCATGCCTGCGTCTGATCCGCTGGAGCGTCTCCCCACCCTCGATCTTCGCCGCTTTGAAACCGATCGCGACAATTTTCTCGCCGACGTGCGCGCGGCGGCGCGCGAAGCGGGGTTCTTCTATCTCGTTGGCCACGGGATCGAGCCAAAGCTGATCGACGAGGCTCTGACCCTCTCGCGGCGATTCTTCGCTCTGCCGGAGCGCGACAAACGCGCCATCGAGATGATCCATTCGCCGCATTTTCGCGGCTACAATCGCGCCGGGCTCGAGCATACGCGCGGCAAGCCCGATTGGCGCGAGCAGATCGACATCGGCGCCGAGCGGGAGGCGCTGCCGTTCGACCCCGCTGCGCCGGCGTGGCGGCGTCTGCAGGGGCCTAACCAATGGCCTGACGCATTGCCGGAGCTGAAGCCGGCGCTGCTGCGCTATCAGGCGGAGGTCACGGCGCTGGCGATCCGCGTCCTGCGCGCGTTCGCGGCGGCGCTGAGCCAACCCGACGACGTGTTTGAGCCAATTTACTCGCCCGCGCCCAATCAACTGCTCAAGATCATCCGCTACCCTGGCCGCGCCGCCGGCGAGGACGACCAGGGCGTCGGCGCCCACAAAGATTCCGGCTTCGTCACCATCCTGTTGCAGGACAAGGTCGCTGGCCTGCAGGTCGAGGGCGAACACGGCTGGATCGATGCGCCGCCGGCGCCCGGAACCTTCGTTGTCAACATCGGCGAGATTCTCGAACTCGCCTCCAGCGGCTATCTGCGCGCCAACGTGCATCGGGTCGTTTCGCCGCCGGCTGGCGGTGACCGCCTCTCGGTGGCGTTCTTCCTCGGCGCGCGTCTCGACGCGACCGTTCCTGTCCTCGATCTGCCGCCGGAGCTTGCCGCCCAGTCGCGCGGTCTGACCCAGGATCCGCTGAACCCGCTCTTCCACGAAGTTGGTCGCAACTACCTGAAGAGCCGGTTGCGCTCCCATCCCGACGTCGCGCGTCGGCACCATGCCGATCTTCTGGACCCGACGCAGAAGCAGCTCGAACCGGCCTCGGCCTATTGATCCTTATCTCGGAGAGACCGCTATGACGACCGACAACAGACGCTTCGAAACCCTCGTCTTGCACGGCGGCAGCTATCGCGCCGATCCATCAACCGGCGCGGTCGCGGTGCCTATCTATCAAACGACCTCGTACCAGTTCCAGGACACCGACCACGCTTCGCGCCTGTTCGCGCTGGAGGAAATCGGCAACATCTACACACGCGTGCAGAACCCGACGACGACCGCGCTCGAAGATCGTGTCGCCGCGCTCGAAGGCGGGTCGGCGGCGCTCGCGGTCGCTTCGGGCCAGACGGCGTCGGCCTATTCGGTGCTGAATCTGGCGTCGAGCGGAGACAACATCGTCTCGTCTACCGACCTCTACGGCGGCACCTGGACGCTGTTCGCCCAGACCTTGAAGCAGTTCGGCGTCGAGGTGCGCTTCGTCGATCCCATCGACCCCAAAAACTTCCGCCGCGCCACCGACGCGCGGACGAAGGCCTACTACGCGGAGACGCTGCCGAACCCCAAGTTGAACGTCTTTCCGATCCAGGAAGTCGCGGACATCGGCCGTTCGCTCGGCGTGCCGCTCATCGTCGACAACACGGCGGCGCCGCTGATCGCGCGACCGTTCGAACACGGGGCTGCCGTCGTCATCTATTCGGCGACGAAATACATAGGCGGCCACGGCACGTCGATCGGAGGGCTGATCATCGACGGCGGCAACTTCCCGTGGGAGGACCACGCCGAGCGTTTCCCGCTGCTTACCCAGCCGGACGAGGCCTATCACGGGGCGATCTGGACCGAAGCCGCCAAGCCGCTGGGACCCATCGCCTATGTCCTGCGGGCGCGGGTGAAGCTGTTGCGCGACCTCGGCGCGGCGTTGTCGCCGAGCAACTCGTTCCAGTTGCTGCAAGGCCTGGAGACGCTGCCGTTGCGGCTGCGCCAGCACAACGAGAACGCGAGGCTCGTCGCCGACTTCCTGTCCAAGCGGCCCGAAGTCAGCCAGGTCATTTTCCCCGGACTGCAGAGCGGCGAAGTCCGCCGGCGCGCCGACGCCTATCTCAAGGGCGGCTATGGCGGACTGGTCGGCTTCGAATTGAAGGGCGGCATTGAGGCGGGGCGGCGATTCATCGACTCGCTGAAGCTGCTCTACCACGTCGCCAACATCGGCGACGCCCGCTCGCTCGCCATTCATCCCGCCTCGACGACGCATCAGCAACTGACGTCTGAGGAACAGCTCGCAGCCGGCGTGACGCCCGGCTACGTGCGGCTATCCGTCGGCATCGAACATCCCGACGACATCATCGCCGATCTTGCCCAGGCGATCGACAGCGCCGGCCGGGCGACTGGCGCCCAACCGGCCCGCAAAGCGGCCTGACAACCAAAACTCTGGAGAACGCCAATGACCGACAAGACCAAGCACAAGTCCGTTTCCCGCCGCAGCGTCCTCAGGGCCGTCGGCGGACTGGGCGTCGTCGCCTCGGCCGGCGCGCTCGCCCCGCGGCTGTTCACGCCCGCTCTCGCCGGTCCCGCGCCGAAGGTGCGCCTCGCCTGGACGGAAGTGGCGGCGTGCCATTCGCCGCTCGGCTTCGGCGTCGCCAAGGGCATCTACGCCAAGCACAATCTCGACGTCGAACTCTTCTATCAAGGCGCCAGCGGGCAGACGCTGATTCAGGCGCTGGCGACCGGCAAGGCCGACGCTGGCGCCGGGTTGATCGGCGATTGGCTGAAGCCGCTCGAACAAGGGTTCGACGTCAAGCTGTTCGTCGGCTCGCATGGCGGCTGCCAGCGCCTGCTTGCCTCTAAGGCCTCAGGCGTCACCGACATCGCCGGCGTCAAGGGAAAGACGATCGCTACCTACGGCATCGGCGCGCCGCCGCAAGTCGCGTTCCAGGTCACGCTGGCCAAGGCAGGCATCGACCCCGAGACGGACGTCACCTGGAAGGCGGTGCCGTTCGATCTCGTCGGCGAGTC
>NZ_JBEKVH010000038.1:0-27014 GCF_049514155.1 Roseiarcus sp.
CGCCTGCGTCACCTGGATCGCCATCATCATCAGCGACGGCGAGAGGATGACGACGCGGGCGCGATGGGCGCGCTGCACCACGTCGTCGAAATGCTCGACCAGGTCGGAATAGATCGATTCCGACGGCACGAACATCAGCGCGATGTCCTGCGTCTCGCCCGGCAGCAGATAGCGCTCGGCGATGTCCTTGACGTGCTTGCCGACGTCGGCGCGCACGCGCGCCATCGCCGCCTTGCGCGAATCGTCCTCGCGCGCCTCGTTGAACAGGGTGAAGGCTTCAAGCGGAAACTTCGCGTCGACCGCCAGCACGCGCGAGTCGCCGGGCAGGCGGATGACGCAGTCGGGCCGCGCCTTGTTGGACAGCGTCGCCTGGAATTCGTAGGCGCCGACCGGCAGGCCGTCGCTGACGATCGCCTCCATCCGCCCCTGGCCGAAGGCGCCGCGCGTCTGCTTGTTGGAAAGGATGTCTTTCAGCGACACGACCTCTTCGGTCATGCCGACCATGCGCGCCTGCGCCGCGTCGATCACCGCCAGCCGCTCGTTGAGCTTGTTGAGGTTGGCGCCGGTCGTCTGGGCGTGACTTTCGAGGCCGGCGCCGAGCCGGGCGCTGACATTGTCGAGCCGCTCCGACATGACGCGGGCGAGATCGGCCTGGCGCGAGCCCAGCCATTCGCTCATCGAACCGAGCCGGCCGCCGAGCTCGGCGTTCGACTGGGCGAGCGCGGCGAGCCGCGCCTCAAGCTCGCGCCGCCCGGCTTCCGCGGCCTCCGCCTCGCGCCGCCGCGCCGCATTGGCGCGCATGAGGGCGACGATCAGCGCCAGCAGCAGCGCGCCGATCGCGCCGAGCGCGTCGGCGAAGGTGACGGGATAGCCGTAAAGAACGACGAGCGTAGGGTTCATAATGCGAGCTTATCCGATTCGCCGCGCCGAATCGAACGAAAGAGGAACGGATTTGACCTGCCGCCGCTGCGCCATTATCTGAGCGGACCAGAGAGATTTCGCGACCATGGCCCTTCGACACATCATCACCCTGCCCGACCCCAAGCTCAGGCTGATCAGCAAGCCGCTCGAGCGCGTCGACGATTCCGTGCGCAAGCTGCTCGACGACATGGTCGAGACGATGCACGAGGCGCCCGGCATCGGCCTCGCCGCGATCCAGGTCGCCGAGGCTTTGCGCATGCTGGTGGTCGACCTCGCCAAGAAGGACGAGCCCGCGAACCCGATGTTCTTCATCAATCCCGAGATCGTCTGGTCGGCCGACGATCGATCGGTCTACGAGGAGGGCTGCCTGTCGATCCCCGAATATTACGAAGAGGTCGAGCGGCCGGCGAGCGTGCGCGCGCGCTTCATCGACCGCGACGGCAAGCGGCAGGAAATCCTCGCCGAGGGCCTGCTGGCGACGGTGTTGCAGCACGAGATCGACCACCTCGACGGCGTGCTGTTCATCGACCACATCTCCAAGCTCAAGCGCGACCGGGTGATCAAGAAGTTCGTCAAGATGGCCAAGCGCGCCGAGGGCCATCCGCCGCTGTGACGGCGCCGGGCCCACGCCGAAGCCGACCCGCGCCGAGCTGACCCAAGCGACCCTCCCGCCCTCGTGCCGATCCCGGATTGACTGCGGACCGCGCCCCGGCTTCAATCAGGCGATAGCCGGTCTCACCGGGAGGGGACGATGAGACGCGCGACGCTCGCGGCCGCGATTGTCGGCCTGACGCAAGGACTGGTCCTGGCGGCGGCGACCGCCGCGCCGCAGGTCAGCATCGCCTATGGCGACGCTCCGGGTGGCGACGCCGCGCTCGCCCATGCTCGTGACGTGCTGGTCAAATCGCAGGCGCTCGAGGAGCTGAGTTCCTTCCTGACGCCGCTGAGATTTCCCGCCGACCTCCACATCCGCGGCGACGCCTGCGGCGGCGCCTTCCGCCGCCCGTACGACTCGGCGACCAAGACGGTGACGATCTGCTACGAGATGATCGTCCGCATCCTCGACGTCGCCAAGGCCCAGACCAGCGCCAGCGACCAGGACCGCAGCCAGGCGGTGATCGGCACAATGGTCGAGGCCCTGTTCCACGAGACCGCTTACGCCTTGTTCGATCTGTTCGACGTGCCGATCTGGGGCCGCGTCGACGACGCGGCCGACCGGCTGACCGCCTTCGTCATGATGCAGTTCGGCGAGGACAACGCGCGCACGACCATCCTCGGCTCGGCGCTGTTCTTCAACTGGTCGGCGCGCACCTGGACCGGCGAGGATTTCGCCTCGACCGAGGCGCCGGAGGCGCAGCGCTTCTACAACTTCCTCTGTATCGCCTATGGCGGCGACCCGATCGCCTTCGACAGCCTGAAGACCAATGGCGCGTTGCCCGAATACCGTTCGGCGCAGTGCGCGAAGGAATATCAGCAGGTGCGCAAGGCCTTCGATCTCCGGCTGATGCCGTTCATCGACCCCGATCTCCTGGTCAAGGCGAGGGCGCGGACATGGTGAGGCCGACGCTGCGCGTTGTCGCTCTTGCGGCGTTCGCGCTTTCTCTGGCCGCGGCCGAAGCGGCGGGCGGCGGTTCGGGCGGCAACAACGCCAGCCCCGCCGCAAGCGGCGGCTCGAACCCGTCCGCCGGCGGGGCGGCGGGCCCGACTGCGAGCAGCGCGGCGAATGACGATTCCGCTCTGACCAACGGCAAGGTCAGGATCGCCGAAGTCGACGGCGACCAGGGCTACCGCCAGCCGAAGACCGCCGTCTACGCCGACACCCGCGCCAAGATGATGAAACGGCAGGTGCTCGAGGAATACGTCAAGTTCCTCGCGCCGCTGAAGCTGCCCAAGACGATCTGGGTCTATGTCGACGAATGCGACGGCGGCGACAGCGCCTCGCCCTATTACTCGCCCGACAATCGCGCCCTGGTGATGTGCTACCAGTTCATGAAGATGATGGAGGATCGCGCCGCGCTGATCACTCAGGCGGAAGCGAAGAATCCAAATCTGTTCCCGATGAAGGTCAACCGCGACGGGTTCCTCGCCGGCGTGTTCGCCGGCGTCATTCTGCACGAGACGGGACACGCGCTGTTCGACGTGCTCGACGTGCCGATCATCGGTCGCGAAGAGGACGCCGCCGACGAAATCTCGACCTTCGTCGCGTTGCAGTTCCAGCCCAAGCTCGCCGACGTCGTCGTCGCGGCTTATTCCGACGTCGGCGAGACTTTCGACAATCCGCCGACCGCGGCGCCCGACGCCAAGGCGGCCGACTATCCCAAGGACAAGACGCTGCAGTGCTTCGCCGACCCGTTCTGCGCCTTCGCCGACGTGCACGGAACCTGGGGGCAGCGCTTCTACAATACCTTGTGCCTGATGTACGGCGGCGACCCGCAGCACTACGGGTTCCTCCTCACCGGCGGCTGGCTGCCGAAGAACCGCGACTGTCCGGCCGAATACGCGCTGGTGCGCCGCGCCTTCGCCAAGACGATTTATCCGTTCATCGACACGGACCTGATGGCCAAAGTGCAGGCGCGCGCGTGGTTCAGGTCCAACGAGCTGAAGTGAAGCGCGCCGTGTAGACGCGGCCGCTGGCCGCGTCCCGCCGCGCTCAGTGAGCGCGGCTACAACGCCCGCCTACATCGCGTCGAGCGCGAGGTTCAACCGCAGCACGTTGACGCGCGGCTCGCCGATCAGGCCGAGGGCGCGGTCTTGGGCATGCGCCGCGACCAGCGCCCGCACCTTTTCCTCAGCGACCCCGCGCGCCTTGGC
Organism: Roseiarcus sp.; assembly: GCF_049514155.1. Taxonomy (GTDB): domain Bacteria; phylum Pseudomonadota; class Alphaproteobacteria; order Rhizobiales; family Beijerinckiaceae; genus Roseiarcus. The sequence continues at coordinate 3,733 of NZ_JBEKVH010000038.1, forward strand.
GACGGCGGGAACCTCAGCGAAGGCGGTCGCGGGCGAAATCTCGGGATCGAGTCCTGAAGCCGAAGTGGTCACCGAATCGGCGGGGATCGGCCCGGTCCAGCCGGCGGCGCGCTTGGCGGCGACGTCGGCCTTCACCCGGTCGAGCAGCTTCTGTGAGGTCGGGCCGAGATTCGAGCCGGTCGAATTGGCGGCGTTATAGGGCGCGTCGATCGTCTTCGACGGGTCGTCGGGATGGGCGGGGTCCTGCGCCTGGGTCGCCGACGGCCGGCCGTGGAAGTATTTGTCGCTGGCGAAGTTCTGGCCGATCAGCGCCGATCCGACCGGATTTCCGCCGACCTGGAGCAGGCTGCCGTTGGCCTGATACGGCATGAGGACTTGCGCGACGCCGGTGATCGCCATCGGATAGACGAAGCCCGTCAGCAGGGTGAATAGCGCCAGCAAGACGATGGCGGGACGAATTTGGCTCAACATGACGTTTATCCTCAAGCCAGATGCAGGAAGGCGACCACGACGTCGATGATCTTGATGCCGATGAAGGGAACGATGATGCCGCCGAGGCCGTAGACCGTGAGGTTGCGGCGCAGCAGGGCCGCAGCGCCGATCGGACGGTAGGCGACGCCCTTCAGCGCCAGCGGAATCAGCGCGATGATGATCAGCGCGTTGAAGATCACCGCCGACAGGATCGCCGATTTGTCGGAATGCAGCCCCATGATGTTGAGGGCGCTGAGTTCGGGATAGGTCGTCACGAACAACGCGGGAATGATGGCGAAATACTTGGCGACGTCGTTGGCGATCGAGAAGGTCGTCAGCGAGCCGCGCGTCATCAGCAATTGCTTGCCGATGCCGACGATCTCGATCAGCTTGGTCGGGTCGGAATCGAGGTCGACCATGTTGCCCGCCTCGCGCGCCGCCTGGGTGCCCGTCTGCATCGCGACGCCGACGTCGGATTGCGCGAGCGCGGGCGCGTCGTTGGTGCCGTCGCCGCACATGGCGATCAGGCGGCCGCCCTGCTGCTCCTTGCGGATATAGGCGAGCTTGTCCTCCGGCGTCGCCTGGGCGAGGAAGTCGTCGACGCCCGCCTCCGAAGCGATCGCCGCCGCGGTCAGCGGATTGTCGCCGGTCACCATCACCGTCTTGATCCCCATCGCGCGCAATTCGGCGAAGCGCGGCCGGATGTCGGGCTTGACGATGTCCTTGAGGTGAACGACGCCGAGCAGGCGGCCGTTGTCGGAGACGGCGAGCGGCGTGCCGCCGGAGCGCGAGATGCGATCGACCGTCTGGCTGAAATCGGCCGGCGCCTTGTCCTTGGCGAGGCGGACCTCGCCGAGGATCGCGTCGACCGCGCCCTTGCGCAGCGTGCGTCCGGGCAGGTCGACGCCGGACAGGCGCGTGTGGGCGCTAAACGGCACGACCTTCGCGTGCGGCTGGTCGATCGGCGCCTCCAGCCCATAGCGGGTCTTGGCCAGCGCGATGATCGAACGGCCTTCCGGCGTCTCGTCGGCGAGGCTCGCCAGCAACACCGCCTCGGCGAGCTGGCGCTCGCCGACCCCGGCGACGGGGATGAATTCGTCGGCCATGCGGTTGCCGAAGGTGATGGTGCCGGTCTTGTCGAGCAGCAGCGTGTCGATGTCGCCCGCCGCCTCGACCGCGCGGCCCGAAGTGGCCACGACGTTGAAGCGGATCAGTCGGTCCATGCCGGCGATGCCGATCGCCGACAACAGTCCGCCGATCGTCGTCGGGATCAGGCAGACGAGCAGCGCGATCAACACCGTCGCCGAAACGACCGTTCCGGAATAGGCGGCGAGCGGCCACAGCGTCACGCAGACGATGAGGAAGATCAGCGTCAGGCCGGAAAGCAGGATCGACAGCGCGATCTCGTTGGGCGTCTTCTGCCGTTCGGCGCCTTCGACCAGCGCGATCATGCGGTCGATGAAACTCGAGCCGGCGGCGGCGGTGATGCGCACCTTGATCGAGTCGGAAAGCACCGTCGTGCCGCCGGTCACCGCCGAACGGTCGCCGCCCGCTTCGCGGATCACCGGCGCGGACTCGCCGGTGACCGCCGACTCGTTGACCGAGGCCAGACCCTCGATGATCTCGCCGTCGCCGGGAATCATCTCGCCCGCCTCGACCAGCACCACGTCGCCGACCTCGAGGTCGAGCGCATTGACGCCCTCGTAGACGCCCTTGAGATTCTCGGGATCGAGGCAACGCTTGGCGCGCGCATCGCTGCGGCTCTTGCGCAACGTGTCGGCCTGCGCCTTGCCGCGTCCCTCCGCCACCGCCTCGGCGAAATTGGCGAACAGTACGGTGAACCACAGCCAGAAGGCGATCTGGCCGGAGAACAGCGGCGAGATCTCGCCGGTGACGCAGTCGCGGACGAAGAAGCCGGTGACGACCACCGACACGACCTCGGTGACGAAAATCACCGGATTCCTCGCCAGCTTGCGCGGGTCGAGCTTGCGTAGCGCGTCCAGGGCCGCTCTGCGGATAATCGTGGGATCGAACAGTCCCGGAGTTTTCGCCTTCGTGGACATGGATAACTCCAATCAGAATGAGATTTGCTGTCAAAAAGCCTTGCCGCCCAGCATCAGAAAATGCTCGACAACCGGCCCCAGCGCGAGCGCGGGGAAATATTGCAGCAGGTAAAGGATGACGATGACGCCGATCAGCAGGCCGACGAACAGTGGTCCGGTGGTCGGGAAGGTTCCCGCCGACGGCGGCGCCTTCTTCTTGGCGGCGAGGCCGCCGGCGAGCGCCAGCACCGGGATTACGTAGGCGAAGCGCCCGGTCAGCATGACGATGCCGAGCGTCGTGTTGAACCACGGCGTATTGCCGTTGAGGCCCGCGAAAGCCGAGCCGTTGTTGGCGTTGGCCGAGGCGTAGGCGTAGAGGATCTCGGACAGCCCGTGCGGGCCGGCGTTGTTCATGCTGTCGAGCGCGGTCTGCAGCATCACCGACGCGGCCGAGAAGCCGAGCACCGCCAGCGGGTAGATCAGCACCGCGAACATCGCCAGCTTCATTTCGCGCGATTCGATCTTCTTGCCGAGATATTCCGGCGTGCGGCCGACCATCAGCCCGGCGATGAACACGGCGATGATCGCGACCACGAGAAAACCATAGAGCCCCGCGCCGACGCCGCCTGGCCAGATGCAGCCGGCGAGCAGGTTGAACAGCGGCACCAGACCGCCGAGCGGCGTCAACGAATCATGCATCGTGTTGACCGCGCCGGTGCTGGTTGCCGTCGTCGCCGTCGCGTACATCGAGCTCAGCGCCTGCCCGAAGCGAACCTCCTTGCCCTCGAGATTGCCGGCCGAAGGGTCGACGCCCAGCGCGGTCACGCCCAATGTTCCCGCGCATTCCGCCCAATAGACCACGCCGATGCCGACGACGAGCAGAATCGCCATGGCGATCAGGATCGCGCGGCCTTGCTTGAAGTCGCCGACCGCCCGACCGAAGGCGAGCACCGAAGCGGTCGGGATGAGCAGCAGCGCCCAGATTTCCAACATGTTGGTCCAGGCGTTGGGGTTCTCGAACGGATGCGCCGAATTGGCGTTCATGAATCCGCCGCCGTTGGTGCCGAGCTCCTTGATGATCTCCTGGCTCGCCATCGGACCGATCGAGATGGTCTGCTTGGCGCCCTCCAACGTCGTAACGTCGATCGAGCCGGCCAGCGTCTGCGGCATCCCGAGGGCGACGAAGACGATGGCGAAGACGATCGAGATCGGCAGCAGGACGTAGAGGACGACGCGGGTCATATCGACCCAGAAATTGCCGACCGTGGTCGCCGAGGAGCGCGCGAAAGCGCGCACCAGCGCGAAGGCCATGGCGAGGCCCGTCGCTGCCGACAAGAAGTTATGGACGGTGAGGCCGAGCATCTGGGTGAGATGACTCATCGTCGTCTCGCCGCCGTAGTTCTGCCAATTGGTGTTGGTGATGAAGCTGACCGAGGTGTTGAACGACAGATCCGGCGGAACGGCGTCGAAGCCCTGCGGATTGAGCGGCAGCACGTTCTGAAATCGTTGCAGCGCATAAAGCGAAGCGAAGCCGACGATCGAGAAGGCGATCATCGCGACCGCATAGATGAACCAGCCTTGTTCGCGCGTCTCGTCGACGCCGGCGAGGCGATAAAAGCCGCGCTCGACTGGGCGCAGCACCGGCGACAGAAAGTTGTCTTTGCCTGCGTAGACATTCGCTATTAAGCCGCTCAAGGGGATGGCGGTTGCGATCACGAGCGCGAGGACAATCGCAATTTGCGACCAGCCGACGAGTGTCATGGCTTCACCTTCAAGTTCGAAAATTTTTGAAAACCGCTCGTCAGAATTTCTCGGGGCGAACCAGCGTGTAGAGAAGGTAGATTCCCAGGCCGATTCCGACGATCAAGCCGATGATGGGCTCCGTCATGGCGATTCTCCTTACAATCGGTCGCAAGCAACGGCGTAAAGGCCCATCAGGACGAAGAAAACTGCCCCAACGACCAAATAGACAACGTCAGCCATGGCGCGGCGCCTCCAATTTGACAGCCGGTTCTTGGGACAGAAGCCGATAAGCGATCAATGCGTGAAGCCTGGTTTGGACATAAAGAGTTTATAAGGCTCGCTTCGCCGCGCCGGCGTCGGCCCTTATGCGTCCTTTACGTCCGGCGGCGAGTTTGCGAATGGCGCCCTTGCGCCGATCCCGGCTAAGCGTGTGTCGGCCGGACATCCGGCCCGAGGCATTGCTTTGACCGCTTACACGTCGCCCGTCGCCCGCCGCGGGTCTCCGTCCCCCTTCAAGGGGCAATTCGTGCTACGCGCCGCCTTTCTCGCCGCGACCGGCGTTCTGTTCGCGGTCTGGCTCGCCACGGTCTGAGGCGAAGCCGGCGGAAGGAGGGCGTTGCGGTCGCCGACCGGCCATGCGCTATAATGGTCTCGAATCTTAGCGAAGCCCCGAATCCTTGGCCAACGACCGCAACCCCGAGCGCCGACCCGACCCGGACGCGCTATTGGCGCTCGCCGAGAAGGGCAAGCGCGGCAAGTTGCTGGTGTTCCTCGGGGCCGCGCCAGGCGTTGGCAAGACCTACGCGATGCTGCAGCGCGCCGGGCTGTTGCGTGACGAAGGAGTCGACATCGTCGTCGGCCTGGTCGAAACGCACTCGCGCGCTGAAACGGAAGCGCTGACCCAAGGCCTCGAAATCCTGCCGCGCAAGAAGGTGCGCTGGCAGGGGCGCGAGATCGAGGAGTTCGACCTCGACGGCGCGCTCGCCCGCCGGCCCAAGCTGATCATCGTCGACGAGCTCGCCCACTCCAACGCGCCGGAGAGCCGCCACCCCAAACGCTGGCAGGACGTCGAGGAGCTGCTCGACGCGCGCATCGACGTTTGGACCGCGCTCAACATCCAGCACCTCGAGAGCCTCGCCGACGTGGTTTCGCGCATCACCGGCGTCGTCGTGCGCGAGACCGTTCCCGACATCGTGCTGCGCGACGCCGACGACATCGTGCTCGTCGACATCACGTCGGAAGACCTGATCCAGCGCCTCAAGGACGGCAAAGTCTATCTGGCGGAGACGGCGCGGCTCGCCCAACAGAAATTCTTCACCCTGCGCAACCTGACCGCGCTGCGCGAGATCGCGCTACGCCGCACCGCGGCGCGGGTCGACGACCAGATGGTCGAACAGTTGCGCCAGGGCGCGATCGGCGGGCCGTGGGAGACGAGCGAGCGTCTGCTGGTCTGCGTCGGACCCGACGCGCTGTCGATGGACGTGGTGCGGGCGGCAAGCCGGCTCGCCACCGGCCTCAACGCCAGCTGGGTGGCGGCGACGGTCGATCGACCGAGCGGCGACGCCGGCGGCGGGGTCGACGCGGCGCTCAGACTGGCGCAGAGCCTGGGAGCGGAAACGACGCGGCTGGTCGGCCACGACATGCCGGCTGAGATCCTGGGCTACGCCGAGCGCGAGAACATCACCCAGATCGTCGTCGGCCGCTCGAAGGCGGGGTTGCTCGGCCGCCTCGCCGGCCGCTCGCTGTCCGATGCGCTGGCGCGGCGCGCCAGCCTGGTCGGCGTGCACATCGTCACCGGCGACAAACGGCGCGAAGCGCCGCGTCGGCCCCGCTTCGCCTTCGCGCTCGACCGCGACCTGCCGATCGGCGCGCTCGCTGCGGCAGGTTCGGTCGCCGTCGCCGTCGCCGTCGGCGAGGCGCTCGACCGCTGGCTGCGCCTGCCCAACTTGTCGATGATCTTCCTCATCGCGGTGCTGCTCTCGGCGGCGCGCTTCGGCGTGCGCGCGGCGATCTTGGCGGCGGTGCTGTCGTTTCTCGCCTACGACTTCTTCTTCGTCCCGCCCTACTACCAGTTCACGATCGCCGAGCCGCAGGAATTCTTCGCCCTCGTCATCTTTCTCGTCGTGGCGAGCCTGGTCGGCTGGCTCGCCGGCCGGGCGCGCGATCAGGAACGGCTGGCGCGCGCCAGCGCCCAGGCGACGAGCTCGCTGTTCGAGTTCTCGCGCAAGCTCTCCGGCGCGGTGACGCTCGACGACATCCTCGATACGACGACCGTCTACGCCCACAAGACGCTCAGGGCGCGCGGCGTCGTCATGCTGCTGCCCGAGGACGGCGAGCTGCCGCTGAGCGCCGCCTGGCCGCCGATCGACGAGCTCGATCCCGGCGAGAACGGCGCCGCGCGCTGGGCCTTCGACAAGAGCGAGCCGGCCGGCTGGAAGACCGGCACGCTGCCCAACGTGCGCTTCCAGTTCCGTCCGCTCGTCACCTCGCGCGGCGTGGTCGGCGTGTGCGGCTTCGAGCCGGCCGACCGCGACGCGCCGATTTCGCCGACGCTCGAACACGCCCTCAACCTCATTCTCGAGCAGGCGGCGATCGCCATCGACCGCGCGCTGCTGGTCAAGGACTCGGTGCGCACCGTCGCGCTGGAGGAGAACGAGAAGCTGCGCGGCACTCTGCTCGCCTCGCTGTCGCACGACCTGCGCACGCCGCTGGCGACGATCACCGGCGCGGTGACGACGCTGCGCAGGTTCGGCGACGGCATGGCGCCCGAGCAGCGCGCCGACCTGCTCGCCTCGATCGACGAGGAGAGCGCGCGGCTGACCCGCTTCATCGCCAACCTGCTCGACATGTCGCGGATCGAAGCCGGCGCCCTGAAGCCCAAGCAGGATCTCGTCGACGTCGTCGAAGTCGTCCGCGCGGCGATCGAGCGCGCGACCAAGGTCTTTTCCGGCCAGCCCATCACGACCAGCCTCGCGCGCGACCTGCCCTATGTGCGCTGCGACGCCAATCTGCTCGAGCAGGTGCTGTTCAACCTGCTCGACAACGCGCTGAAATACGGCGGCGGCGGGCGGGTGATCGTCCACGCGCGGCCGGAGGGCGCCAACGTGCTGGTCTCGGTGACCGACGAGGGGCCCGGCATCAAGCCGACTGACCTCGAGCGCGTGTTCGAGAAGTTCTATCGCGGCGGCCGCGCCGACGGGCGGCGCGCCGGCACCGGCCTCGGCCTGTCGATCAGCCGCGGCCTGATCGAGGCGATGGGCGGCCGCATCTGGGCCGAAAGCCCGGCGGTCAAGCGGCGCGGCGCGCGCATCGTCATTTCGATGCCGGCGGTGGAAGCGCGCGAAATCGCCAAGGCGGCCTCATGAACGGCGCGAGGGTCCTGATCGTCGACGACGAACCGCAAATCCTGCGCTTCCTCAAGCCCGCGCTGGAGGCGTCGGGCTATCAGGTGCTGCACGCCGCCTCCGGCCACGAAGCGCTGCGGCTGATCGCCAATTCGGCGCCCGACCTGATCGTCCTCGACCTCGGCCTGCCCGACATGGACGGCAAGGACGTGATCGAGCGGGCGCGCAGCTTCGCCGCCGCGCCGATCGTCGTTCTGTCGGCGCGCGACCGCGAGGCGGAGAAGATCGCCGCGCTCGACCTCGGCGCCGACGATTACGTCGAGAAGCCGTTCGCGATCGGCGAGCTGCTGGCGCGCATGCGCGCCGCCATGCGCCACGCGCGGACGGGCGCGGCGCCGAAGACGCGCGTCGCGGTCGACGGCCTGACGATCGACATGGAGAAGCGGCTGGTGACCCGCGACGGCGCTGCGATCAAGCTGACGCCGCGCGAATACGACCTCTTGTGCGCGCTCGCCGGCAATCCCGGCCGGGTGATGACCCACGGCCAGATCCTCACCGCCGTCTGGGGTCCGGCGCACAAGGACGACACGCAGTACCTGAGGGTGTTCGTCGGCCAGCTGCGCGCCAAGATCGAGCGCGATCCAGCGCAACCGACGATCATCCGCACTGAATCGGGCGTCGGCTATCGGTTTGCCGAGAGCACATAGGCGTAGGCCGCCGCGCGCCGTTTCACGGCGCCGCAGGCTGAGACCGCAGGTGCGGGCCCACCGCCTCGTCCGCGACTTCGGATCGGCTGGCGTCCATCGGCCCATCCCATCCGCCGCCGAGCGCCTTGGCGAGAGCGACATAATCCTTGGCGAGCGAGACTCGGCTCTGGATCAGCGAATTTTCGGCCGAGTACAACGAGCGCTCGGCATCGAGCACATCGAGAAAACTCGACTTGCCCGCCTCGTATTGCGCGCGCGACAGGTCGGCGGCCTTGCGGTAATTGTCCACGCTCGAAGCGAGTTGCTTGGCGCGCAGGCGCTCCCACGAAAGCGACACCAGCGCGTTCTCCACGTCCTCCATCGCGGTCAGCACCGACGAGCGCCAGGCGACGAGATATTCGTCGCGCTGCGCCTGGGCCCCGTCGCGCTGCGCCGCGAGCTTGCCGCCGTCGAATATCGGAATCGAAACGGATGGCCCCCACGACCACGAAACGGACGAGGCGCGCAACAGCTCGCCGGGACGGCTCGCGCTCGTCGACAGCGAGCCGGCCAGTGAGACGTCGGGATAGAGTGCGGCTTCCGCCGCGCCGATTTTCGCCGTCGCCTGCGCGACGCGCCGTTCGGCCGCGCGAACGTCGGGCCGCCGAGTCAGCAGGTCGGCGGGCACGCCGGCCGGCAGCGGCCTGCGCGGCGCGGGGGTCGCGCGGGGCGTCTGCATCCGATCGTCAAGCGCCCCGGGGGCGCGGCCGGTCAGCACCGAGAGACGATGGACCGCCTCGGCGTAGTCGGCCTCGTAAGTAGGAACGTCCGCGGCAGTGGTGCTCGCTTCCGCGTCCGCTTTGGCGGCGTCGGCGCCCGAGGCGGAGCCTGCGTCGAATTTCACATGCGTCAGATCCGCCGTCCTGCGCTCCGACGCCAACGTTCGCCGCGCGAGCGCGATCTGCTCCTGATAGCCGCGCGCCTCGGCGTAGTCGGCGCCGACGTCGCCGACTAGCGTCAGCAGAGTAGAGCGCAAATCCTCCTCGGTCGCTTCTTCGCCATAACCGGCCGCTTCCGCGTCGCGCCGGTTGGCGCCGAACAAGTCGAGCTCCCAGCTTGCGTCGAACCCCGCCTGGAACGGCGCCGACACACCGCTGGACGACGTCGCCGACGTGGTCGTGGTCATCGTCTCGCCGCCCAACGCCGATTGCCGCCCCGTCTCGGACGCCGAGGCGCTGCCGGTGAGCGACGGCCCGAGCGCCGCCCCCGCTTCCCGTCGCGTCGCCCGCGCTTCGCGGATCTTGGCCTTGGCGCTGGCGACGTCCGAGTTGCCGGCGATCGCTTCGGCCATCAGCGCGTCGAGCAGCGGGTCGTTAAAGGCGCGCCACCACGCGTCGAGCGAGGCGGCGGGCGTCGACGGCCCACGCCCATCGGTCGCGGCCTGCGTCCATTGCGCCGGAAGCGTCATGTCCGGCTTCGCGTAATCCGGACCGACCGCGCAACCCGCCAGCAGCGTCGCGAGTGCTTGCGCCGCTGCGACATTCAAGAACGAAGGGCGCATCGCCTTCACTCCCGCGCCAGCGCGTCGACCGGATCGAGCTGCGCCGCGCCGCGCGCCGGCAGCCAGCCGAAGACGACGCCGATCAGCGTCGAGCAGCCGAAGGCGGCGACAATCGAGGATCCCGAATAGACGAAAGAGAACGTCGACCCCAGCGCCCGGAACACAACCGCCGCGCCGAGCGCCGCCAACACGCCCAGCGCGCCGCCGGCCATGCAGACCAGAACCGCCTCGATGAGAAACTGCTGCATGATGTCGGAACGCCGGGCGCCGACCGCCATCCGCACGCCGATCTCTTTCACCCGCTCCGACACCGAGACCAGCATGATGTTCATCACGCCGATGCCGCCGACGAACAACGAAATGACGGCAATGGCGGCAATCAGCGCCGTCATCGTCTGCGTCGTCGCGGTGATCGCGCTGCGAATGTCGCTGGTGTTAAAGAGGAAGAAATCGCGCGCGCCGTGTCGTCTTTCGAGGAGCTGCGTCGCCGCCTGTTCGGCAAGATCGTTGTCGACGTTGTCTTTGACACGCAACACGACGCTGCGTAGCGAATTGTCACCAAGAAAGCGCGCCTGGACCGACGAATAGGCGATGAACGCCGATATGCTCCCGCTCGAACCAAAGCCCTGCTGCTTGCGAGTCACCCCGATTATCGTGCACGGCACCTTGCCGACGAGGATCGTCTTGCCGATCGCATCCTCTCCGCCGCCGAATAGCGTCGATTCCGCGTTCTCGTCGATGACGATTTCCTGCGACAAGTCGCGTTCGGCGCTGGCGTCGAAGAAACGGCCCGCCTTGAGCTTGACGCCCTTGACCGCGAAATAGTCGGCGCCGACGCCGTTCACTTGCGCGCTCGCTTCAATCGAAGCGTATCGCAATGTGGTCGAGGTCGAAACCGTTGGCGTCGCCCCGGCGGCATAGTCCTGGCGCGCCAGCGCCTCCGCGTCGGCGAGCACGAGCGTCTTGATCTTGGCCGCCCGCGTATCGCCAAACCCATTGCCGGGGAAGATCTCGAGCGTGTTGGTGCCGAGGTCGGCAATATTGTTGAGCACCTTGCGGCGCGAGCCTTCGCCGAGCGCCACCATCGCGACGACCGAGGCGATCCCGATCACAATGCCGAGCATCGTCAGTGTTGTCCGCAGGCGGTGCGAGGTCAGGGCGAGCACAGCCATGCGGAACGACTCGGTGAGCCGATCGATCGGCGCGCACCACGACGATTCGTGGCCCGCGCGCGCCGTGAGCGTCGTCGCGGCGGCCGGCGCGCCCGACGCGACGATGCGATCCTCGACGATTCGCCCGTCGGACATCTCGACGACGCGGCGTGCGCGCATCGCCACCGCCGAATCGTGGGTGACGAGGATGACGGTGCGCCCTTCCGCGTTGAGCTCGCCGAGGATGTTGAGGACATCCTCGCCGGAATGGCGGTCGAGCGCGCCGGTCGGCTCGTCGGCGAGGATCACTTCGCCGCCATTGATCAGCGCCCGCGCGATCGAGACGCGCTGCTGCTGGCCGCCGGAGAGCTGGCTCGGTCGATGATGGGCGCGGTCGGCCATGCCGAGGCGCGCAAGCAGCCGCTCGGCAAGATCGTGGCGGCGCGTCGGCGCGACGCCGGCGTAGACCGCAGGAATCTCGACGTTGCCCAGCGCGTTGAGCTCCGGCAACAGGTGATAGCGCTGAAAGATGAAGCCGAAATGCTCGCGCCGCAACTCGGCCTGCTCGTCCGGCGTCAGCGTCGCGATCGAGCGGCCGGCGAACCGGTACTCGCCCGCCGTCGGCCGGTCGAGGCAGCCGAGGATGTTCATCAACGTCGACTTGCCGGACCCGGAGGCGCCGACGATTGCGACGAATTCGCCGCCGGCGATGTCGAGGTCGATGTCGCGCAGCGCGGCGATTGATCCTTCGCCGGAGGGAAATTCGCGCCGCACGCCGCGAAGAGAAATGAATGCGCTGGACATCGCTCAAAGCGCTCCGGGCGGCGCTGGCATGGCGGAGGCCTTCGTCTCCGACGATCGCCGGCCGATGACGACTCGTTCGCCCGCGCTGACGCCGGAGCGGATCTCGCAGCGCGCCTTGTCGTCGAGCCCGACCTGCACCATGCGGCGCGTGAGGCTTCCGTCTGCGTTGGCGACCTCGACCGCGCGTTCGCCGTTGGCGTCGGGCGGCGACAGCGCCGCGGTTGGGATCGTCACCACGCCCTTGGCCTCGCCGAGCACGATGCGCACCTGTGCGGTCATGTAAGTGCGCAGAACGCCGTCGGGATTGTCCACTTCGAAGCGGCCGTAATAATAGATGGCGGAGGTTGTCGACGACGAGGAGGAGGAAGAGGACGAACTCGTGCTGGCGCTCGACGACGAGGCGATCTCCGAGTCCGAGCGCAGCGAATCCGGCGCCGGGTCGAGCGACAACAGCGTCGCCTCCCATTGCCGCTGCGGCGCGCCGAGAATGGAGAAGACCGCCTTCTCGCCGATCTTCACTTTTGGCGCGTCGGCCTCGGAGATCTCCGCGCGCACGAGCATGCGATCTATCCGGCCAAGAACAGCGATGGTCGGCGCCGACTGCACAGCGTTGACGTTCTGTCCTTCCTGCGTCGCCACGAGCAGCACCGTTCCGTCAATCGGCGCGGTGATGCGAGTGTAGCCGAGGTCGACGCGCGCGCTGTCGACTTTGACCTCCGCCTCCTTGATCTGCGCGTCGAGCGAGTCGATCTCGGCGCGAGTGGTTTCGACCGCCTCTTTCGCCGATTCCCATGAATCGCGCGAGGTCGCCTCCTTGGCGAGCGTCTTCTCCTCGCGCTCCAGCGCCCACGCGTCGTAAGCGAGCGTCGCTTCCTTCTGCCGCTTCTGCGCGCGGACGTCCTCAAGCGCGGCTTCGGTGGATTTGAGGTCGTTTTGCTGCGTCACGTTGTCGATCTCGGCGATCAGATCGCCGGCGGCGACGGGCCGGCCGATGACCGCGTTCATCTTGGTGATGCGGCCGGAGACCTGCGCGCCGACGGCGACGAGTTGCGTCGGTCGGAGTTCGCCAGTCGCCTGCACGCTCTGTTCGACATCGCCGATCGTCGCTTCGGCGAGCAACAGGTCGGCAAGCGGATCGGTCGCGAAATTCGTTCGGTAAACGTGATACGCGGCGGCGCCGACGACGGCCAGGATGACGAACGAAGCCGCGAGCCGGCGAGGCCAGCGGCGCGCCCGGCGCGCGGCCGCAGCGTCGACGCGCACGTTCGACCGCGCGGCCGATCGATCGACCACATTCATTGCTCGCCTCGTGGATTCCGTGGCGCGTAGCCGCGCATGAACAACTGCAGCGCGCTCTCGACACGCCGGTCGATCTCCGCATGGGGCGGCGGAGGAAGACCGATCGAGCGGTCGAAGGGCAGCCGCCCCTGGACGAGCGCCAGGAAATGGTCGGCCGCGGTTTCGGGGTCGTCGATCGCCAGCGCCCCCCGCTCGCCCATCTGCGCCAGCAGCGCAGCAACTCGCGCCCACATCGCCATCGGGCCGGCCGCATGAAATCGCGCGACGAGTTCGGGAAAGCGGTGGAGATCGACGACGAACAGCCGATAGACGGCGAGCCCGCGTCCATCAACGAAGAAACGCGCCATGCCCTGCGCCAAGCGTCGCAGGACGCCCTCCGCGTCGCCTTCGAAGCGCTCGGGGATCCAGTCTCCGTCCTCGGGGCGGTCGACCGCGGCCTCAAGGATTTCGAGGAACAGATTCTCCTTGCTCTCGAAATGGGCGTAGAGTGTCGCCTTGGAAACACCCGCCGTCTTGGCGACGAGGTCCATCGACGCCGCCTCGTAACCGACTTCGGCGAACAGCCGCCGCGCGGCCTCGAGCATCATTTCCGACTTCTTCGGGCTGCCGGACGGCTTCATCACACGAGGTTTCCTGAATTAGACTGAACCGTTTAGTTTAGTCCCTGGACAAAAGCAAGCGGCGGCCTTCGCGATGGAAAGTCGCCGCCAGGAAATTCCGCCGACTGCGACCCGCTCTCGGGTCCGGCGGGAACGCGAAGCGCTACTGCGCTGTCGACGCCGCTTCGACCTTCAGCCCGATCGGGCACGAGACGCCGGTGCCGCCGAGGCCGCAATAGCCGCCGGGATTCTTGGCGAGGTACTGCTGGTGATATCCTTCCGCGAAGTAGAACGGCCCGGCTTCGGCGATCTCGGTGGTGATCGCGCCATGGCCCTTGGCCTTCAGCGCCGCGCCGAACATTTCGGCCGAACGGCGCGCCGCCGCGGCTTGCGCGGGCGTCGTCGCGTAGATCGCCGAGCGGTACTGCGTGCCGACGTCATTGCCCTGGCGCATGCCCTGGGTCGGGTCGTGGTTCTCCCAGAAGATCTTGAGCAGCGCCTCGTAGGCGATCTTGGCCGGATCGTAGGCGACCAGCACGACCTCGGCGTGGCCGGTGCGGCCCGAGCAGGTCTCCTCATAGGTGGGATTGGGCGTGAAGCCGCCGGCATAGCCGACCGCGGTCACCCACACGCCCTCCCCGGCTTGCCAGAACTTGCGTTCGGCGCCCCAGAAGCAGCCCATGCCGAAGATCGCCGTCTCGATCCCGGCCGGATAGGGCGGCGCCAAGTCGCGGTGGTTGACGAAATGCTCGCGCGCCGTGGCGATCGGCTGCGCGCGGCCCGGCAAGGCCTCGGCGGAGGTTACGGGGTGGGCTTTGGCGGACAAGAAGCTCAGCATGGTCGGCTCCCTTATTGCGATGTCGACCGTCGTTCGCGCCGACCGCGGCGCTTGTTACGCAAGCGATCAGCGGCGCCGCCACGTCGCGCCAAGCGGGACCGAGCGCCGGCGGGCGAGATAGAATAACACGGCGCCGAGCAAGGCCAAGTCGAGGGTCGCAGGCGCGTAGAGCGCATTGACCAGCGCCAGATCCCACAGCATCGGCGCTTTCTTGACCACGTAGTCGTGCATCAGCGCGAACTTGGCGGGGAATGCATAGGCGAGCACCGTCCCCATCGAAGAGAGTTCGACCTTCTGGTCGGCGAGCGAGCGCGCCCCGTCGATCACGGCGGCGGCGAAGGCGCCGGCGAGCAGGAGCAGCCCGACCAGACGAAGCGTGAACCGGATCAAACCGCCTCTCCTCTGCCGGCGAGCGGCGCCGGTGTTAACCCAAAGCGCGGCGCCCTGTCCACGCCGCGCCAAGGATCGCAAGGCGCTCGACTTGCGCTTGCGCCGCACAGGGTGATATGCGCCGGGCCGCGCGCCGACGGCGCTGCGTGGAGGGGTGGCCGAGCGGTCGAAGGCGCACGCCTGGAAAGTGTGTATACGGGAAACCGTATCGCGGGTTCGAATCCCGCCCCCTCCGCCACGACCTATTTCTAGCTTTTTGATACTGCCGCGTAATCCATTCAAGACCAACATTCCGCCCTGGCGATCTACGACGCGAACCATCCCCTGGCCGGCGATCGGCCGGAGAGATGCGCCCGCATGGAGGGATGACGTGCAAAGTGCGCTCACATCGGGCGCGCGTTGCGCCCCAACGCAGCTCAACCGGGCTCGACGCCGCCGCCCGGAATCGCCGAAGGGCCCCAGCTGGGCAACCGTCGTCCTGAAAAGGGCGGGCGTCCGGCGGCTGTCAGCTTACAGAAAGATTGGTTCCGTTAGGGTTGACGCATCCGGGACGCTTCGACGCCGCGGGACGCGCGCCTCGCCGCGAAGCTCGGCGGCGCTCCAACACTCTGTCGCCGAGACGCCAACGGTCGCTCAACCCGTCCGCATCCCTCCTGTCATTTCGGATCTCGCGCCATGGCCGCCAATTCTCGTTCGAACAACTCCACGCGCGCCGCCGCCGCCAGCCCGGTGGTCAAGCCGACCTTGCTCATCGTCGGCGCGCAGAAGGGCGGCGTCGGCAAGACGACGGTGGCTCGGCTGCTGCTGCATTGGCTGGAGGAGAACCGACGCGCCCATATCGCTTTCGACACCGAGACGCCGCTCGGCTCCCTCATCCGGTTCCACGACGACAAGACTGAACTGGCGGACATCACCGAGGTCGCCGCCCAGATGCGGATCTTCGACGCGGTCGCGGGCGACCGCAGCGGCGCGACCTTCATCGTCGACCTGCGCGCCGGGCATCTCTACGCCATGCTCGACCTGCTCACCGATCTGCGCATCTTGCGCGACGCGCAGGAGGGCGCATTCGACGTCGTCTTCCTGCACATCATGGGCGGATCGACCGAATCGATCCGCGAGGTCAGCGAAACGCTCGACCGCTTCTCCGGCGCCAGGCACATCATCGTCACCAATCCCGGCAACGGCGCCGACCTCTCGGACTGGGAGGCCTCGGAGGTGCGCGCGAATTTCGGGCGCGACGGCGGCGTGGAGATCAACATCCCCGCGCTGAACAAGCAGGCCTATCTCGAGATCGACCGCGCCGGCTCGACCTTCGCCCAGTTCGTCAACAACAAGCGCAAGAACGGCGCCGAGGCGAGCTATTCCTACGTGCTGCGCGGCTACGCGCGGAACTGGCTGTACAAGTCGATGACCGAAATCGATCGCATAAGCCTCTGAGCGGCGACGCGACGCCTCGGCCATGGACGCCGTCGGCCTGCTGATCGACGATACGAGCTGGACCAGCGAAAAGCGCGTCAAACTGCTGCGCCAGACCGAGTTGTTCGGCAAGTTCCCGTACGGCGCGTTACGGACCCTGCTGTTGGCGTCACGCCTGATCGCATTGAAGAAATCGCGCCGCCTGTTTTCCGAGAACGACGCGGCCCAGTCGGGGTTCCTGCTCGCCGAGGGCGTGTTGCGCTACGACCTCGGCGGCGCCTCCGAGCAGCCGACCTACCTGACGCCGCCCGCGGTCATCGGCGAGACGGCGCTCGTCATCGGCTGTCTGCGCCCGGTGACGGTGTCCGCGGAAACCGACTCGGTGCTGATCGAGATCCCCCGCGCCACATTCCTGCGCGTCATCGCCGAATATCCGGAATGCGCGGCGCACACGCGTCGGCTGCTCTCCGGCCACTTGCGCAAGCTGGTCGACGGACTCGACGCCGTGCAGCTTCGCCTCGTCGCGATCGCCTCGGACCGTCTGCCCGCGAGAGACGCCGCGCCTCGACGCTGATCGGCGCGGCATTGCGGCGCCGATGGCGAAGGCAAAGCGGTTCCGCGTCGAAGCCAATGCGCAATCAAAATTGCGCGCGCGGTCCGCATGGGGTCGAGCCTTGCCATTCGACTCCAGGCTGTCGAACCTGCGCTTTCGCTTCCTCTCGCCTGGAAACCGCCGTTCCGCTCCCGGCGCTATCCCCGTCTTCAGGGGCTCGGCCAGTAGAACGAGTTGTGCTTGCCGACGGTGAACCCCGCCCATTGCACGTAGGCGGCATGCAGCGCCGCCCCCGAGTTCCAGTCGAAGTTTCTGTCGCCGGCGTTGGCGCGTAGTTCGACGTGGGCGAGCAGCGGGCCCATCGCGGTGTTGGTCACCGCGTCGAAATTGAGCTGGCCGCGGGTGTAAAGGCCGACGTCGCCGACGTATTTCGACGCCGTCGGCAAGTCGCCGGCGGACGCCCAGTGCGCGTTGGCGAGGCTGCCCATCGCGATCTCGGCGCCGACGTAGCCGCTGACCTTCAGGCAGGCGTCGGAGCCGGGGATGGCGAAGCCGGCGCTGTCGCCGTCCTTGCAGACCTTTACGTATTCAGCCGCGGGCGCGCCCTTCCCGCTCGGAAGGTCGGCGGCCTGGGCGCCGGCGACAACCGCCAGCGCAGCCGCCGAGCCGATCAAAAGGCTCCTCGCCAGCTTCATGTTTGTCCCTTCCAGCGCGCCTCTGACGGCCAAAGAAAACTCCGCCTGACGGGGTCGGCCCGGGTGACGTCGAGAATTCAACCTTACCGCAACGCTCGCACCCTGTCGAAAATCGCGACGACTGCCGTTAGAGTGCGTCGAGCGAAGGAGCGGAGCGGCGGCGTGGCGCGAGCGGCGGCGATCGACGGCGGCGAGTGGACGGGCGCGGGGTCGGCGCCGGTCGCCGGCGGCGCGCGCCTGCAGGCGGCGCCCCGCCGCGATCGCGACCCGTCGTCAGCGCCGCCGCGCGGCGGTTCGGCCTTGGCCGCGCTTGTTTCCCTTGCCGTCCACGCCGCGATCGTCGCCGCGGCGGCCTTGAGCCTCGGCGCGCCGCAGCCGACCGGCGAACCGGACGCGATCGCGGTCGAATTGGCGGCGTCGACCGGCGAGGCGCCGGTGGCCGCGAGCGACGCCGATCTCATGCGAGCGACGCGTGCGGCGCGCGACGACGCCGACCCGGCCGGCGCGCCGCCGTCTGCGCCGCCGCCCGAGGCCGCGACGCCCGTTCCGGCAGGCGCCGCCCAGGCGACGGCGCCTCAGCCGACGGAAACTTCGGACGCCAAGATGTCGACGCCGGCGAAGGCGTCGGACGCGGCGGCTTCGGCGCCGCCGAAATCCGACGCCGCCGCAACGCCGACGCCCGCGCATTCCGCCGACGCCGCCGACGCGCCGGATGAAACGCCGCCTGCGCCGCCGGCGCAGGACCCGACCCCCGGGGCGGCGCAAGCCGTCGTCGCGCCCGCCCCGGCTTGGCCGCCGCCGCAATCGGCGTCCGCGCCGCCCGAGGCCGATCTCACCGACGCTCCCGTCGCGCCTCGCGCCGAGCCGAAACCGTCGGCCAAGCCGCCGACGGCGGCGCGACCCGCCGCCCGGCTCGAGCCGACGGCGCGGCCGCCAGGCGCACGCGCCGCAGCGAGCGCCGCAAGCGCCCCGGCCCCGGCGCGCGGCGCGGCCGAACCCGCCGCCTATCGCAACGCGCTGATGGCGAAGATCTGGGCTGCGGCTCGCTACCCGGAGGCGGCGCGCGAACGCGGCGCGACCGGCGTCGCGACGGTGCGCTTCGCGCTCGACGGCGTCGGCGCGGTGACGCTTGCCGCCCTCGCGCAGTCGAGCGGCGATCGCGCGCTCGACGACGAAGCTTTGGCGGCGGTCAGGCGCGCGAGCCCGCTGCCGCCCCCGCCAACCGGCGCGCCGCGCGCCTATTCGGCGCCGATCCGCTTCGAGCTGCGCTGAGTCCGCGCGCGCCGGACGCGTCGCTGACGCAGGGCGAACCTGCCCTGCAGAAAGAACGGCCGTCCGAATTATCCCGGCAGCGCTGCCATAACGTTGCAAAAGGGGGGCGCGAATGGGCGGTTCGCATGTATGACAATGAGACAGGCTCTTGTGGAAATTGGGGGAAAACCTACGAAAGTCGGCCTGACTTTTCGTTGTCAGCGACGATTACTTCGCGTCTCGCAAGGCGCATGCCTGACAAATCTGTTATTTATTGAACTCTAGTCATTTATATCGTCGCGACATTCGCGTTTAGAATCCAGTCTATGCGGGAACTTGACAAGACAAAATAGATCGGTTAATTTTTCGTTACATTTTAACTAGGGTCGCAGGCGGGCGACCGTCTTGATGCAGCGGTTGCGGTGGATGCAGTACTTGGGGTGCGGTTAATTTTGTATCGGCCGAGCGGCGGGCGGGCGGCTCGGGACCATGTGACGAATCGACGCGTCGGAGGGGCCGGCGGCGCGTCGCAGCGCAGAGTCTGTGGAGTGCGTTGTGTCCGGCATGAACATCACGAGTCTGAACGACCATTCGGCGCCTGCGCGCGGGCTATCGACGGTTGAATCGGCGATTGGGTTTGGTCGTCACCGGCTGGCTCCTCTGGCGACGCCGCGACGCAGAATCGGCGACGAAGGCGCGGCCACGCGCGATGACGAAGCTGCGCCTTCGCCGACCCGGACGCTGCTGCTGATCGACGACGTGCGTCTGCGGCGCGAGTGTCTGTTCCATCTTTTGAGCGCCGAACTGCCCGAGTTCGAGGTGCTGGCGTTCGCAACGACGCAGCCGCCCGAAACCTGGGCGGCCGCATCTCCGGACGTGGTTCTCGCCAGCGCGCCTTCGAACATCACCGCTGACGGGCTGCCGATCCGTGAGATCGTCGTCGCCGCGAACGGCGCCCCCGTATTGCTGTTGACGGAATCGGAAGGCGACGACGACGCGCGAGCGGTCGACGAACCCGGCGTGGCGGGACGATTTCCGACAGCCTGCGGCTCAGACCTGCTGATTGCAGCGATTCAACTCGTTCTGGCGGGCGGACGGTTTCAGATCCCGGTCCGCTCCACTGGCAAGGCGGCGTGTCGCCCACACTCGGGCGCCCCGGGATAAGGAAGAAATAGAAATACGGCGCTGAAACCGCGCGGCGGCGGGTTCGGCGACGGGAGGGAAGCAGTCAGTCTCAGCGAGCTCAAATCTTCGAGGACGTCCATGTTGGCGCAGCCTTCGAGACCCGCCGTCACCCCCTCGCATCCCATTCAGGGCGCGGAAGCCTTTGGGCGCGAGGCATCGCCCTGGCGCGCGGCGCTGGTCGCGCCGCGGGGCCTGTTCCGCGACGGCTTCGCCCACCTTATCGCCACCTGCGTCGCCGAAATTCACCTCGAGTGTCACGACGACGTCGAGGACGTCGTTCCGGGCTCGGCCCGGCTCGGCTTGCTCGCGTTCGACCCCATCGCATGCAGTCGAGAGACGCTGAGCGCCAGGATCGAAGCGCTGCGCGCGCGCTGCGACGGCGCGCCGATCGGCGTGGTGACCCTGGACGAACGCGCTCCCGGCGCCGCCGCTCTCGGCGCGCTGGGAGTCGCCGGCGTTGTGTCGCTTTCCGCGAGCGTGGAGATCGCCGTTGCGGCGGTGCGTCTGATGTCGGTCGGCGGCTATTGCCTGCCTCCAGAAGCCTGGCCGACGGCGGCGACCCGCCAGATCGAGTGGGACGCGGACGAAGAAACCGCGACGGCGCAACTGGTCGAAGAGGCAAGCGCGACCGACGAGCGCGCGAGTCTCCGCCATAGTCTCACCGCTCGCGAGCGCGACGTGATGCGCAGCCTGCGCTCCGGCTATCAGAACAAGATGATCGCCTTCGAGCTCGGCATCTCCGAGAGCACGGTGAAGGTCCACCTGCGCAACATCATGAAGAAGCTGAACGCGTCGAACCGCACCCAGGTGGCGCTTGGCGGACCGGCGTTATTCGATCGTTCCGGCGCCCGCGCCTACGCCGCAGTTGGGCCGCGCGACGAATTCGACCCCGGCGTCTCCGAGCGCGCGCGCAGCGCGCGGCGCGCCAGGGTCGAAGC
Organism: Roseiarcus sp.; assembly: GCF_049514155.1. Taxonomy (GTDB): domain Bacteria; phylum Pseudomonadota; class Alphaproteobacteria; order Rhizobiales; family Beijerinckiaceae; genus Roseiarcus. The sequence continues at coordinate 24,699 of NZ_JBEKVH010000038.1, forward strand.
GGATATTCTCCCGCTCGTTTAGCGGTCGTCTCACCCTTCGCCTCGTTTCGTGACGCCGCCGAATGGGTCGCCCCCGACCGGCGGGAATCGCCATGCGTGGCCAGAGGCGGCCTCTACCTCATTCGGAGTAAGCAATAAGAGGGAGACGAGCACAATATTAACCACGATTTCCTCGGGCTTCCCCGTTTCTCTGTCCGAACAGACAACTATCAAATCCTACCCATTGAAGGACAATCGCTCGGTCAAAGCAGAACGAAGGCGCGCCATGACGAATAGTCATGGGGTAGCAGACTGCAGGCCTTCGTTATTGCGCCAGTACTGGGAGAATTGTCATGAAGGGTAGCATTTTCGTCGTTGCTATGCTCGCCGCCTCGCTGACCTCGGCCAGCGCCTTCGCCCATGGCCACAGCCACGGCTCGTCCGGCCCGAGCAGCTCCAACGTCTCGATCGTCTCGCAGTGGGGCGGCAGCCACAACACCGCGACCGTGGTCCAGGCCCAGTCCATCACCGTGGTCATCGGCGGCTTCGGCTACTAATCGAGGCGAACGCCAGTCCGCTCGTTAGGGCGGCGAGCTCGCGCCGGCGCATTTCCGGCGCGAGCTGCCGGCGCCCTCGAAGGACGGCGCGCGGCTCACTCTCCCAAAGGCGATCAGGAGCGGACCGTTCCCGTCGCCGCCGCGCTCAGCGAAGCAAGCGCAAAGTTTGAATTGCAGAGGCGCCCCATGACCACGCTCGTGCTTGCCGCATTGCTGACCGCCGCAGCGGCGGATTCCGCCAGCGGAACCACGCTCTACAGCTCGCAGCTGTCGAGCCCGTCGGGAACGGCGATCATCATGCAGAGCGGGCCGAGCGGAACCAAACCGATCGTCCGTAAGACGATCCGCCCCGGCTATTCGATCCTGCAGCAGCAGAGCGGCGGCAATTCCGCGATCGTCATTCAACAACAGAGCGGCGACTAGCTGGGAACGCAGACGGCGCGACCAGCCGCCAGATGGAGCCGGCGATGAAGACCTTCTTTGCGCAAACCGCGGCGGACGCTCCGCCTGCCTCGCCAACCGGCGCCAGGGGCAAGCACGACTTCACGCCGGCGCGCCGCCGGCCATTGCGGGGAAATACGATGAAGATGTTCACATTCGGGTCGGCTCTCGCGATCGCGGCGGCGTGCGCGGCGACATCCGTCTATGCGAAGCCGAGCGGGAACCCCGCCGGGCACGCCGCCGCCGGGCATGTCGCCGGGCACGTCCATGGCGCCGTCAAAAGCGTCACGGTGACGGGCGACAACATCACCAAGACCATTATCGAGACCAACAAAATCAACATCGTCGACCTCACGATCACCGGTGACAACGACACGGTGACCGTCGAGGAGATCGGCAAGATCAACAGCGTCGTCTCCTCGATCGTCGGCACCGGGGACACCGTGACCGTCGAGCAAATCGGCAAGATCAACAGCATCGTCTCTTCGATCGTCGGCGCCCAGGTCACCGTCGTCGGCATTCAGGTCGGCGTGCGAAACAGCTTCAGCTCCGTCGCATACGGAAACTCCAATACCTCGGTCGCCATTCAGTTCGGCAAAGAGAGCAACGTCTCGCACATCACCCAGTGGGGCGATTACGAAACGGCCTTCGTCGTGCAGTCCGGCCCGCATAATTTCTCGTCGATCGTCCAGGGGGAGAGGTCTGATCCGCCGGCGGCCGCGGATCCAGCCGCCGCCAGCCCGACGGAAGACCGCGGCTGCCGCTACGGCCGCTCCAACTTGTGTCTCTGACCGTCTTCTCGTCGAGCTCGTCTCGGTCGGCTCGCAGCGGAACGCGAGCCGACCAACTCGCGCCGCCGCGCGCCGCGCACGCAAGCCGATTCACCCGTCGAAATTCGCCAGGCTCGGCGCCTCGTCTCGGATGAACGCGCGCCGCGGCTCGACGACGCCGACCATCAACTTGACGAAAATGTCGTCGGCCTCGTCGACCACACGAACCTTCACCTGAGGCGACGAGCGCGCCGGGCGGTCGAGGCTTCCCGTCCTCGCTGCCGTTCCCGCGCGTCGCGATGAGCGCGAGATCGCTCGAGGCTTTGGCGCGGCGGCGCGGTTCGGCGGCGGCAGCGGGGCGCTGCGATCCGCCAAGGCCAATCTCCGCCGCCCTGGCGATTTGCGGCCGCCGCGCCTAAATAGGGGCGAACAACAGGAGCGCGACGTTCATGAGAGGGTTTCTGATTCGCGCGGCGGTGGTCGCGCTCGGCCTGTGGCTTGCTTCGCAGATCGTTCCCGGCGTCGAGATCCGCTCGACCGGCAGCCTGATCGCCGCGGCGCTGCTGCTG
>NZ_JBEKVH010000039.1:0-28803 GCF_049514155.1 Roseiarcus sp.
GCGCGCCGCCTTCAGCGCCGCCATCAACGGCAAGCAGACGGCGATCGTCGCGCCGACGACGCTGCTCGCCCGCCAGCACGCCAAGACTTTCGCCGCGCGCTTCGTCGGCCTGCCGGTCACCATCGGCCTGCTGTCGCGCATGGTCGGCGCCGCCGAACAGCGCGAAACGAAGAAGGGACTCGCCGAAGGCACGGTCGACATCGCCATCGGCACGCACGCGCTGCTCGGCAAGACGGTTTCGTTCAAGGAACTCGGCCTCGTCGTCATCGACGAGGAGCAGCACTTCGGCGTCGGCCATAAGGAGCGGCTCAAAGAGCTGCGCGCCGAGGTTCACGTGCTGACCCTGTCGGCGACGCCGATTCCGCGCACGCTGCAACTGGCGATGAGCGGCGTGCGCGAGCTGTCGATCATCGCCACGCCGCCGATCGACCGGCTGGCGGTGCGCTCGTTCGTCTCGCCGTTCGACGCGCTGATCGTGCGCGAGGCGCTGCTGCGCGAGCGCTATCGCGGCGGCCAGTCGTTCTACGTCTGCCCGCGCATCGACGATCTCGACGAGGCGGCGGCGTTCCTGCGCCAGAACGTGCCGGAGGCGAAATTCGTCGTCGCCCACGGCCAGATGGCGGCGAGCGAGCTCGAGGACAAGATCGGCGCCTTCTACGACGGCAAGTACGACATCCTGCTGTCGACCTCGATCGTCGAATCCGGCCTCGACATCCCGCGCGCCAACACCCTGATCGTCCATCGCGCCGACATGTTCGGCTTGGCGCAGCTCTATCAATTGCGCGGCCGGGTCGGCCGGGCGAAGGCGCGCGCCTACGCGATCTTCACCACGCCGACCAAGAAGCCGATCACGCCGCAGGCGGAAAAGCGGCTCGCGGTGCTGCAATCGCTCGACACCTTAGGCGCGGGCTTCCAGCTCGCCAGCCACGATCTCGATCTGCGCGGCGCCGGCAATCTGCTCGGCGAAGAGCAGTCGGGCCACATCAAGGAAGTCGGCTACGAGCTTTATCAGCAGATGGTGCAGGAGGCGATCGAACGGCTGAAGAGCGGCGACGAGGAGCCGGCGCAGGAGCTGTGGTCGCCGACGATCTCGCTCGGCAGTCCGGTGACGATCCCCGAACGCTACATCCCCGATCTGACGACCCGGCTCGGTCTCTATCGCCGCCTGTCGGCGCTGGAGGAGGACGCGGAAATCGAGGCGATGGGGGCCGAGATCGTCGACCGCTTCGGCCCGCCGCCGCCCGAAGTTGCGCTGCTGATCAAGCTGGTGTCGATCAAAGTTCTGTGCCGGCGCGCCCATGTCGAGAAGCTCGAAGCCGGGGCCAAGGGCCTGACGCTCGCCTTCCGCGACAATGCCTTCGCCGATCCGGCCGGGTTGGTGAAGTGGGTCTCGGCGCAGGGGCCGAACGCGCGCGTCCGCCCCGACATGCGCATCGTCGTCTCCGGCGAATTCGACGAACTGCCCGACCGCCTCGAGGGCGTGCTGAAGATCATGCGCGAGATCGCCAGGATCGCAGTGAAGAAGCGGTAGGGGGAGATTCGCGGGAGGGGTTCCCGGAGGACTGGAAGCGCCCGCCCGCCGCCAGCGTCCCGGCTTGGCGCGGCCGGCGGTCGGAGTAGACTGGCCCCCGCCAACCCAACGTTGCGAGTCGCCATGAGGATCGTCGTCATTTCCGCGCTCGCCCTGGCGCTCGGGGTCACGCTCGCCGTCGCCGCGCCGCGGCGCCAACTGCCCCGTCACGCCGCTTTGCGCCATGTCGCGCCGCCACAGACCCTGCATCCGTTCGACGTCAAGCCGGGGACCGAGCTGACGATCCCGATTGCGATCGTCGACGGCAAGCCGGTCGCGGGCGTTCCGCGCTTGGCGCCGCTCGGCGCCAGCCCGCCGAAGGACGGCGAGATCACCATCGGCCTCGATCGGATCAAGGGCGAATTCTACAATCAGATCACCGTGACCGAGAAAACGGCGCAGCCGATCAATTTCCTCGTCACCGGCCTCAATGGCGGCACCAAGATCGACGAAACCGAGTCAACGGCCTCGAGATCGGCAAGGGCGGAGCGGACTGCAACTCGTGAGGGGCCGCCGTCCCTCAGTAGCGCGGCCGTCCCCGGCCGCGCGCCGCGGGCGCGGAGGCCCGCGCCACTGCAATCGGCGTTACAGCCTCACCTTCAGCGTGCGGCCCTCGGCGGAGCTCTGGCGCGCCAGCTCCAGCATCCGGACGACGCGCAATCCGTCCTGCGCCGTCAAAGCGGGCGGCGCCGCGCCAAGGATCGCGTCGCGTACGTTGGCGTAGAAGCCGCGATAGTCGCCGAGCTCGGTCTTCACCTGGCTCTTGATCAGCTTCTCCGGAGCGGCCGGATTCGGCGCGACCGTCAGCGCGCCCCATGCCGACTCGTCCTCCTGCAGCCACACGCCCGGCGATCCCAGCTTGGGAACTTGCGCGCCGCCGACCAGCGCAGGCTCTTGCGGATCGAGCCCGTGCTTGATGAAGCTGCCTTTCGTCCCGTGCAGCAGGAATCGCGGCGCGTTGTGGCAGGCGAGATAGCTCGTTCGGCAATGCGCCAGCAGCCCTTTGCCGTTCGCCCCCGGATAGCTCAGCGTAATGTCGAAGGCGTCCTCGATCGCCGTTCCGTCGCGATCCGAGCGGACGCTCGCGGTGATCGAGTCCGGCAGGCCGAAGAGCGCTAGCGCCTGATCGACCAGATGCGGTCCCAGGTCGAACAGCATCCCGTTCGCCGGATTCTCCGCCTCCTGCCACAGCCCGGCGCGCGGCAGAGGGCGGAAGCGATCGAAGTGCGACTCGAAGGTGACGAGCCGCCCGACCGCCTGCTCGGCGATCAGCTTCTTGACGGTCAGGAAATCCCCGTCCCAGCGGCGATTGTGAAACGGAGCCGCCAACAGCCCCTTGTCCTTGGCGAGCCGGCTGAGCTTCAACGCCTGCTCGCTGGTCGCCGCGAAGGGCTTGTCGACGACGACGTGCTTGCCCGCCGCGAGCGCCTGCTTGGCCAGCTCGAAATGCGTCGCATTCGGCGTCGTGACGACGACCAGCTCGATCGTCTTGTCCGCCAGCATCTCGTCGAGCGAACGCACGATCCGCGCGGCGGGAAAGGCCTTGGCGGCTTCATCGCCCTTGCGTTGCAGAATCGCGGCCAAACGCAGCCCGGTCACGGCGTTCACAAACGGCGCATGAAAGACCCGCCCGCCCAGTCCAAATCCGACGATTCCGACGCCAATCTCTCGGTCAGTCATTCCGCCCTCTCGATCTTTCTCAGTGACAATCTCTTTTGCAGCCAAATCAAGCCCTCCGCCGCATCGGCGTCGAGCAGGAGACGGGCGAATTCTACAACCAAGTCACCGTGAACGAGAAGGCGCCGCAGCAACGCAAAGCCCTCTTCCCGTTTGCGGCGAGGGCGGAGGAAAGGCTCGCCGGCTGCGGGCAAAGAAAATGCGCCGGCGAACGATGTCGCCGGCGCAACGCAACTCGTGATGTCACGCGGTACGCGACGGCGCCTCGCCCTGCGGGCAAGGCGCCGATGCACTACGCTTACGCCGTCCGGTTCGCGCCTGACTGGCCGAGCGCCGCCTGCGCCGCCGCGAGGCGAGCGATCGGCACGCGGAAAGGCGAGCACGAAACATAGTCGAGTTTCACCGACTCGCAGAAGGTGATCGAGGACGGATCGCCGCCGTGCTCGCCGCAGATGCCCATCTTCATGTTCGGACGGGTGGCGCGGCCGCGTTCGACGGCGATCTTGATCATTTCGCCGACGCCGACGGTGTCGATGCTGACGAACGGATCGGCCGGCAGCAGCCCCTTCTGCACGTAGATGCCGAGGAACGAGGCCGCGTCGTCGCGCGAAACGCCGAGCGTGGTCTGGGTGAGGTCGTTGGTGCCGAACGAGAAGAACTCGGCCGTCTTGGCGATCTCGCCCGCCTGCAACGCAGCGCGCGGCAGCTCGATCATCGTGCCGACCGTGTAGGGCACCTTGACTCCGGTCTCCTTGGCCACCGCCTCCGCCGTGGCGACGATGATCGCCTTGACCATGTCGACTTCGGGCCTGCCGAACGTCACCGGGATCATGACCTCGGCGATGACCGGCGCGCCCGTCTTGCGGCTGGCCTCGACCGCGCCTTCGAAGATCGCCCGCGCCTGCATTTCCGCGATCTCGGGATAGCGGACCGCGAGCCGCACGCCACGGAACCCGAGCATCGGGTTGAACTCGTGCAGTTCGTTGGAGCGGGCGCGCAGCTTGTCGGCCGGAACGCCCATCGCCTTGGAAACTTCGGCGATCTCGCCGTCGGTGTGCGGCAGGAACTCGTGCAGCGGCGGGTCGAGCAGTCGGATCGTGACCGGCAGGCCGGTCATGATCTCGAACAGATCGGTGAAGTCCTGCCGCTGCATCGGCAGCAGTTTGGCGAGCGCGGCGCGCCGGCCTTCTTCGGTCTCCGAGAGGATCATCTCGCGCATCGCGACGATGCGCTCGCCCTCGAAGAACATGTGCTCGGTGCGGCACAGGCCGATGCCTTCGGCGCCGAAGCCGCGCGCGGTGCGCGCGTCGAGCGGCGTCTCGGCGTTGGCGCGCACCTTCATCCGGCGCACCCCGTCGGCCCATGTCATCAGCGTCGAGAACTCGTCGGTCATCTCCGGCTTGACCATCGGCACCGCGCCGACCAGCACCTGGCCGGCGGCGCCGTCGATGGTGATGACGTCGCCCTTCTTCAGGGTGACGCCGCCCGCCTGCATCGTCTGCGTCGCGTAGTCGATGCGGATTGAGCCGGCGCCGGCGACGCAGGGCTTGCCCATGCCGCGCGCGACGACCGCCGCGTGCGAAGTCATGCCGCCGCGGGTCGTCAGGATGCCCTCGGCGGCGTGCATGCCGTGAATGTCCTCGGGCGAGGTCTCGACACGCACCAGCAACACCTTGTGGCCGGCCGCCTGAAGCGCCTCAGCCTCGTCGGCGGTGAACACGATCTCGCCGCACGCGGCGCCGGGCGAGGCGGGCAGGCCCGAAGCAAAAGGCTTGCGCTTGACGCTCGGATCGATCGTCGGGTGCAGCAACTGGTCGAGGGTCGCCGGCTCGATGCGGGTGATCGCCTCTTCCTTGGTCAGCAGGCCCTCAGTCGCCATCTCGACCGCGACGCGCAGCGCGGCGCGCGCCGTGCGCTTGCCGTTGCGGGTCTGCAGCATCCACAGCTTGCCGCGTTCGACGGTGAACTCCATGTCCTGAAGGTCGCGGTAGTGCTTCTCAAGCAACTTCGTCGTCGCGACGAACTCCTTGAACACCGCCGGCATCACCGTCTCGAGCGAAGGCTTGTCGGAGCCGGCCGCCTTGCGCGCCTCCTCGGTGATGTTCTGCGGGGTGCGAATGCCGGCGACGACGTCCTCGCCCTGCGCGTTGACCAGGAACTCGCCGTAAAGCTTGTTCTCGCCGGTCGACGGGTTGCGGGTGAAGGCGACGCCGGTGGCGCTCGTCTCGCCCATGTTGCCGAACACCATCGCCTGAACGTTGACCGCGGTGCCCCAGTCGGCGGGAATTTCGTTGAGCCGGCGGTAGGTGATCGCGCGCGCGTTCATCCACGAGCCGAACACCGCGCCGATCGCGCCCCACAACTGGTCGCGCGGGTCCTGCGGGAACGGCTTGCCGATACCCTTCTGCACGGCGGCCTTGTAGGAGACGATGATCTCGCGCCAATCGGCGGCGGAGAGGTCGGTGTCGAGGTGCAGGCCCTTCTTGTCCTTCAGGGCTTCAAGGATTTCCTCGAACGCGTTGTGATCGAACTCGAGCACGACGCTCGAATACATCTGGATGAACCGGCGGTAGCTGTCGTAGGCGAAACGCTCGTCGCCGGAGGTCTTGGCGAGGGTCTTCACCGATTCGTCGTTGAGGCCGAGGTTGAGGACGGTGTCCATCATGCCCGGCATCGAGGCGCGGGCGCCGGAGCGGACCGAGACGAGCAGCGGGTTGGCGGGGTCGCCGAACACGCGCCCCGTCTGCCGGTTGACGGCGGCGATCGCCTCGTCGACCTGCGCGGCGAGGTCGGCCGGGTAGGTGCGGCCATTGCCGTAGAAATAGGTGCAGAGTTCGGTAGAGATGGTGAAGCCGGGCGGCACCGGCAGGCCGAGGAAGGCCATTTCAGCCAGATTCGCGCCCTTGCCGCCGAGCAGATTCTTCATCGCTCCACGGCCTTCGGTCTTCTCGGGACCGAATGAATAAACCCATTTCGTCATCAACCGCCTCCCAGAAATCGGACCACGATCGAGGCTCAGGCGTCGAGCGGCCCATGCGAAGGTATTTCCCGCGCGGCGGCAGAGACAGAGCCTGACGGCGGCGGAACCGCCTTCGACCTATCCGCTGTCCGCGAGCCCGTTCATGACGACGATCAAACCGGCGAAAAAATTCGCACCGCCGCCCACTCGCCCGCAAAGCGCTCAAATGGCGCGATTTTCAGCATTCGGAACGGCCGTCGGCGACCGCTCGGCCGATCAGCGGCGCGGCCTGAGGCCGATCCCGAAGGTCGCCCAGCCGATTCCATGAAACAGCAAATCGACTCCGAGCAGGATTCCCAAGACATAGTGGGAGTCGGTTGGCCAGTGGACGACGATGACGAGGCCGAGCAGGAAGGTGACCGCCGCGGCGAGCAGGACCATGGCGCGCGCATTGCCCGACGGCAGATGAAAGGCGAGATAGGCGCGCACCGCGGCCGCCGCGATCAGGCCCGCCCCGAGCGCCAGCGTCAGGGCGAACTTGGCGAAGGTCGGATTGATGATGCAGACGACGCCCGCGGCCAGATAAATCGCGCCGCCGATGATCCACAGGAAGAACCGCGCCCAGCTCTTGGCGTGTGCGCCGACGCCGATCTCGGCCACGCCGGCGACGAGAAAGAAAACGCCGTTGAGGGTGACGGTCGCCACGGTCGAGGGCAGGGTGAAGCACAATGCGGCGACGCCGAGCACGACCAGCAGCGCGCCGAAGGCGACGATCTCGCCCCAGCGCGCGCGCAGATGCTCGATGGCCAAGCCGAGGCTGTGGGGCTGAGTTCCGTTGGTTGCGTTGGTCATGGCGCCTCCCCGCTGCGGCCGGCCCGCTTCTAAACCAAAACGCCGCCTCGCTCCATATCGGCTCAACGCGACCGTTTGAGGTCGCCGAGCACCTGCGCGGCGTATTCGACCATCGGCACGATGCGGCCGTAATTGAGGCGGGTCGGGCCGATCACGCCGAGCACCCCCGCCACCCGCCGGTCGCCGCCGCGCAGCGGCGCGGCGATCATCGACGAGCCTGACAGCGAGAACAGCTTGTTCTCCGCGCCGATGAAGATCTTCACCCCTTCGCCGGCCTCCGCCCGGTGCAGCAGGTCGATGACGTCGGTCTGCGTCTCGAGGTCGGCGAACAGGCGGCGGATGCGTTCGAGATCGGCGTCGGCGTGCAGGTCGGCGATCAGGTTGGCCTGGCCGCGAACGATCAATTGACGGCTCGCCTCCTCCGCCCCCGTCCACGAGGCGAGGCCGGCGTCGACCAGCCGCGCCGCCAGCGCGTCGAGTTCGCCGCGCGCCGCCTCGCGCGACCGCGCTACATCCTCGCGCGCTTCCGCCAGCGTGCGGCCGCGGACTTGGGCGTTGAGATAGTTGGCCGCCTCGGCCAGGGTCGAGGCCGGCATGCCGGCCGGCGTCGCGACGACGCGGTTCTCGACCGAGCCGTCCTCGCCGACCAGCACCGCCAGCGCCCGCTCGGGGTCGAGACGGACGAACTCGACATGCTTGAGCCGGACATTGTCCTTCGAGGTGACGACGACGCCGGCGCCGTGCGTCAGGTCGGAGAGCAGGGCGGTCGCCTCGGTCAGCGCGCCTTCGAAGCCGGCTTCCTCGGCGGCGGCGCGCACCTGGTTGTCGATCCGCGCGCGTTCCTCGCGCGCCAGGCCGCCGAACTCGAGCAGTGCGTCGACGTAGAAGCGCAAGCCCTGCTGGGTCGGCAGGCGGCCGGCGCTGGTGTGGGGCGCGTAAACCAGGCCGAGCTCCTCGAGGTCCTGCATGACGTTGCGCACCGAGGCGGGCGACAGCGAGATCGGCAGAATGCGCGAGAGGTGACGCGAGCCGACCGGCTCTCCGCTGGCCAGATAGGAGTCGACGATGCGGCGGAAGATCTCGCGTGACCGCGCGTCGAGGTTGGCCAGGACGCTGGCTTCGGCAGCAGGGGTTTCGCCGGGAGCGGGCATGGCGGCAGAGAATGGCGACGCGCCGCCTCGCGCGCAAGGGGCGGGGGCGAAGGAGCGCGTTCGCGGTCAGGCGAATCCGGACCGCGTGCGATTATTCCGACATTCGGCGCGGCGAGGTCTATGATGGCCTCGACTGGAGAACGCCGGGTGCGGCGACTCCTGATCTGCGATCGATCGATTGGGCGCGCCCCGCGCCCGCGGTCGGCCAGCGTCGGATTGGAGATCTTTTGCTAGTTCTCGTACGGGACAACAACGTCGAACAGGCCCTGAAGTACCTCAAGAAAAAGATGCAGCGCGAGGGAATCTTCCGGGAAATGAAGCGTCGCAAGGCCTACGAAAAGCCGTCGGAAAAGCGGGTGCGCGAGAAGGCGGAAGCCATTCGCCGCGCCCGCAAGCTCGCACGCAAGGTTGCGATTCGCGAAGGGCTGATCGCGGCGCCGAAGGTCAAACCGCGGATTGCGGGCGCTGGCCGCGCCAAGCCGGCTTTCGGCTGATCCCGGCCGCCGTCGCGGCGTTAGAGGTCGCCTTCAAAACGAGCGCTGCGTCACGGCGGGGACAGACCCAGCCATGACGCATCGCGAGCGTGGTCACCGGTAGGCCGACGCCACCGCCTGCAGGCCGACTTTCGGGTCGGCGAGGCCGTGATAGATCGGCGGGATGGCCTTATCGACGCCGTAGAGCGCGTAGACGGCGTGCATGGCGCAGTGGACGGAATATTCGACGGTGAAGACGACGTCCTCGGGCAGCTCGACGAACTGGCCGAGGAAGGCGAAGTTGCGCGCGCCTTGGGGAATGACCAGCGGCCGGTCTTCCGGGATTCGCCGGCTGAACTCCGCCGAGGCGTAGGGCATCATCGCGGTGGTCACGTCGGTCGTCGCCAGCGCCTGGTCGAGCATGTCGTCGAATCCCAACTGGCCGATCAGCTCGGTCAGGATCTCGCGGCCGGTGCATTGGGCCATCGGCTTGTTCACATAGTCGCCCTTCTCGTCGATGAACAGCGCGTAGCCCCACAGCGTGTAAGTGTCCGGCGGCATGTCGGGGAAGTGCGGCTGATAGGGCACGACGATCGACATCAGCTGCTTCGACTCGAAGAACGTCATCAGCGCTCCCGTGCCGGGCGGGTTGCCCGAGAATTCGACAATGCGCTTCAGCAGCGCGTCGCCGTGCATCGTCAGGGTGAACGACTCCCACTTGTTCTCATCGATGTTGCCGTAGAACGTGTTGGGACGGCCGAAATCCTTGGCCTTGCGCGCGATCTCGTCCCACAGCGCCCAGCCGCCGTCGCGCCGGTCGCGGATCAGCTCGGGCGCGGCGTCGTTGCCGCCGTAGGTCGCGTCGGCGGTGATCGAGCCGAGCGTCAGCATCGCGACGTCGTCGGGCGCGAGCGCGATGGTCGACTCGCCGTCCCGGCTTCGCAGATGCAGGCGCGTGACGCGGCGGTCGGCGGGATCGGACTGGTCGAAATCGACGTCGACGACGCGGGCGCCGAAGCGCACGTCGACGCCTTGCTCGACAAGCCAGCGCTGGATCGGCCGGGCGATCGAATCGTACTGGTTGTACTTGGTGCGGCGGACGCCCGAAAGCGTGTGCAGGCGCGGGAATTCCTGGATGAACCGCAGCATGTAGCGCTTCAGCTCGGTCGCGGAATGCCAGTTCTGAAACGCGAACGTCGTGCGCCACATCTGCCAGAAGTTGGTCGAGAAGAAATGCTCGGAGAACAGTTCGTCGATGCGGCGCGCGCCGAGCCGGCGTTCGGACGTCGCGAGCAGGCGGGTCATCTCCAGCCGATCGCGGTGGCTGAAGCCGTAGACGCCGGCGTCGACGATCCTATGGTTGCGGTCGACCAGGCGGGCGTGCGCCTCGGTCTTCACCCGCGCGCTGAAATCGAGCGTCTCGCGGCGGATCGTCACGTCGGGATTTTCCAGCGACGGGATCGAATCGAGCAGGTTCCACAGCGTCTGGTACGCTTCCTCCTCGAGCATGCGGCCGCCGCGGGTGACGTAGCCGGTCTGCACCGGCGACTTGGCGCCGTCGAGCGAGCCGCCTTCGATCTCGAGCTCTTCGAGAATATGGATGTGCGGAGCGGGCATGCCGGCGTCGCGGATAAGGAAGACCGCCGCCGCCATCGAGGCGATTCCGCCGCCGACCAGCCACACCTGGCTGGTCGCGGGATCGAGGTGGGAACGGACGGTCATGCGATGTCTCCTGAGTTGGACGATCGGGTCGGGGCGCCGGTGACGGCGCGGAAAAAGGCGAGCAGCATCTCGCCGCGCGGGATGGCGGCGCTGACCGTCCCCTGTACGGCGAAGCCGCACCACAGAGCGTAGAGGCCGATCGCCATCTGCAGGCTGGCGAGCGCCGGCCGCAGGCGATAGCGCTGCACCAGTTCGTCGAGCGCGGCGGCGAATTCGGCGTGGTAGGCGGCCTTGGCGGCGTCGTAGCGCGCGGCGAAGGCCGCGTCGCGCCGGGCGTAGAGCTGGAGCTCGACGGCGAGCAGCGACCATTCGGCCGTCTGCGACAGCTCGGCGAGGCGCTCGGATATGCGGCGCAAGGTGGCGTCGAGGTCGGAATCGGCGCTTGCCGCGATCAGCGCGCGCAGCGCCTGGGTCTCCTCGCGCATGTGCCGCGCCATCAGTTCGAGCAGCAGGTCGTCCTTGCTGTCGAAGTTCGAATAGAACGCGCCCTGCGAATAGCCGGCCGCTTCGCAGATGCCGCGCAGGGAAGCGGCCATGACGCCGCCGCGCACGACTTCGCGCCCGGCCGCCTCCAGCAGCCGCTCGCGGGTCTGGGCCTGACTTTGTTCGCGGCTGACGCGCTTGCGGGTTAAGGGGCTCATGCGGTTTGAATATCACATGAGATTTAGATATCAAGTGATATCTTGACGCAGGTGGGTGGGAGCAGGCGCGCGCGGTCCGCCTTGCCGCCGGCGCGTCGAGGCGCCACAAGCGCTTCAGATTTCCTCGACAGCGTGGAGCGCGATTCCAGATGCAGGCTGACGTTTCCCGCACCGGCGGCCAGATCCTCGTCGACCAGCTGGTCGCCCAGGGGGTCGAGCGGGTCTATTGCGTGCCGGGCGAGTCCTATCTCGCCGCGCTCGACGCGCTCTACGACGCCAAGATCGCGGTGACGGTCTGCCGCCAGGAGACCGGGGCGGCGATCATGGCGCTGACCGACGGCCGGCTCACCGGCCGCCCGGGGGTCTGCTTCGTCACTCGCGGGCCGGGCGCGACCAACGCCGCTCATGGCGTCCATATCGCCGAGCACGATTCGGCGCCGCTGGTGCTGTTCGTCGGTCAGGTCGAACGCTCCATGCGCGGCCGCGGCGCCTTCCAGGAGATGGACTATCGCGCCTTCTTCGGCTCGACCGCCAAATGGGCGACCGAAGTCGAGGATCCCGCCCGTCTGCCGGAGATCGTCCAGCGCGCCTTCCACACCGCGATGCAGGGCCGCCCCGGTCCGGTCGTCGTCGCGCTGCCGGAGGACGTCCTCACCGAGGTCGCGCAGGTCGTCGACGCGCCGCGGGTCGAGCCGGCGGCGATCTGGCCCGGTCCGACGCAGATGGCCGAGCTGCAGAAGCTCCTGTGGGCGGCGGAGCGGCCGGTCGTGATCTTCGGCGGCGGCGGCTGGAACGCGCGCGCCGGCGCGGCGCTGACACGCTTCGCCGAGCGCTTCGAGCTGCCGCTGATCGCCTCGTTCCGCCGCTCCAGCGTGGTCGACAACGACCATCCCAATTTCGCCGGCGAGCTCGGGCTCGGCGTCAATCCCAAGCTCAAGGCGCGGGTCGAGGCGGCCGATCTCGTGCTGCTGATTGGCGGCCGCATGGCCGAGACGCCGTCGCAGAGCTACGCGCTGTTCGGCATTCCCGCCCCGCGCCAGGCGTTGGTTCATGTCCACGCCGATTCCGCCGAGATCGGCCGCGTCTATCACCCCCGGCTTGGGATCGTCGCCACGCCGCCGGCCTTCTGCGCCGCGCTGGAGGGCCTGCAGCCGCCCAACGCGCTTTGCTGGGGCGGCGAGACGCGCGCCGCGCGCGAAGCCTTCCTCGCCTGGACCGGCCAGCCGCCGGCCAATCCCGGCCCGGTGCAGCTCGGCGAGATCATGCTGGCTTTGCGCCAGCTCGCGCCCGACGCGACTTACGCCAACGGCGCCGGCAATTTCGCCATCTGGCCAGGCCGCTTCCTGCGCTTCCGCCGCTTCAACCAGCAGCTCGGCCCCGCTTCGGGCTCGATGGGCTTCGGCGTGCCGGCGGCGATCGCCGCCAAGCGCGCCGATCCCGAGCGCGTCGCGATCGCTTTTTCCGGCGACGGCGACTTCCTGATGAACGGCCAGGAATTCGCCACCGCCGTCCAATACGATCTGCCGGTCGTCGTCGTCGTGATCGACAACGGCATGTACGGCACCATCCGCATGCACCAGGAGCGCGAATATCCCGGCCGGGTCAGCGCGACGCAATTGCGCAATCCCGACTTCGCCGCCCTGGCGCGCGCTTACGGCGGCCACGGCGAGACGGTGGAGACGACGGAAGCGTTCGCGCCCGCCTTCGCGCGCGCGCTGGCGTCGGGCAAGCCGTCGATCCTGCATGTGAAGATCGATCCCGAAGCGATTGCGCCGGCGACGACTTTGACCGGCATCCGCGAGGCCGCCCTGCGCCGCCGCGGCGGCGGCTGAGCCGGCGTGCCGCCCGCCGCCTGGCTGACGATCGGCGCCGTTGCGCTCGGGGCGGCGCTCGCCGGCTTCGTCGAGGGCGCCGCCGAACTCGAATTTCCGCTGGTCGCGATGAGCCTGTGGGCGTGGATTCTCCCGCCGCAACTCGCCGCGCCGCTCGCCGTGTTCGGCGCGCTGCTCGGCCAGGTCGCGAGCCTGTTCCCGCTGCGCGGCGGCTTCGATCTCAAGCGCGTCGCGCCGTTCGTCGTCGGCGGCGCGCTCGGCGTGCCGCTCGGCGTCTTCCTGCTGCACAATTCCGATCCGGCGCGTTTCCGCCTGGCGGTCGGGGCGCTGCTGACGCTGTTCGGACTATACGCGCTGGCGGGCCGCGACTCGGCGCGGGTCAAGGCCGGCGGAATCGGCGCCGACGCCTTTGTCGGCGTCGTCGGCGGCGTCCTCGGCGGGCTCAGCGGCCTCGCCGCCGCGCCGGCGGCGATGTGGACGCGCTTGCGCGGCTGGAAACGCGAGCCGCGGCGCGCGACGGTCAAAGCCTTTGCGATCGTCGTCGCCGTCTTGACCCTCGCCGCCTATGCGCGCACCGGCGTCGTCGACCCAGCGGACCTGCGCCTGTTCGCGCTGGTCGCGCCGGTCGCGCTCGTCGCCTCGTTCCTCGGCGCGAGGCTCGTCGGCAAAGGCGGTGCGCAGGCGGTGGGGAGAGTCGCGCTCTTGCTGACGCTTGTCTCCGGCGCGGCGCTGCTCGTGGCGGCAGGCCGAGGCTTGTGGGGTCGCTGACCAGGCCATTGCCTCGCCGCCGCCGCCGCGGCTAAGTGGGCGCTCGACACGAGATCTCCACCCATGAACGTCGACGAAGCTCTGCGTCAGTTCGCCAACGCCCAAGAGATGCCGCGCGTGGCGTTGCAATGGGCGCTGGATCATTGGGAGGCCGCCGGGCCGCGCTTCATCGCCCGGCTTCGCGCCTTCGCCGCCAGTCCGGCGGCGCGCGACGAGATCGCCGAAGACGAAGTCCTCTTCATCGTCCACCTCTGCGGCGAAATGCGCGACGCGCGCGCCTATGCGCCGCTCTGCCGGCTGATCGGCGAAAGCGAGGAGGCGATCGCCTTCCTCGGCGACGCGGTGACGGAGACTCTGGGCGGAATCCTCATCAACGTCTGCGATGGCGATCCCCACCCGCTGATGGGCGCAATCGAGTCGGAGGGCGGCGACGAATTTGCGCGTGTTGCGGCGCTCAAGGCGCTCGGCTGGCTCACGCGCGAGCGGGCGATTCTCAGCGACGAAGAGATGCGCGCCTATCTCGCGCGGCTGCGGCTCGAAATGAAACCGCGCGACGAATCGTACCTGTGGCAATCCTGGGCGGAGACCGTCGCCAATCTCGGCTACGACGACATGCGGTCCGAAGTCGCGAACCTGCACGCAGACGGTTGGGTCGATCCGCGCGAGTTCGGCCTCAAACACTTCGACGAGCAGGTGAAACTAGCGCGCAAACACTCCTCCGGTCTCGCTGGCTTCGAAGCGGACGGCGTGAAGCCGTTTGAGAACGTCATCGATACGCTCGCGTCATGGTCCTACGGCGGGGACCATGCGTTCGCGCAGGAGGATTTGAGCGGCGGCAGGGGCGGGTATGGTGGCGAAGCTCCCTATATCAATCCGCTGCGCGGAATTGGCCGCAACGATCCGTGCCCCTGCGGCAGCGGCAAGAAATACAAACGCTGCTGCCTAGCGGGATAGAAACCGCGGCGCGGCGGCTACGCGCCGAGGCGGCGAAGCCCGAGCGCGTCGCAAGCCGCCGCCATTTCGCCATCCAGCGTCGCCAACGGCAATCCGCGACGCTGGGCGAGTTCGACATAAGCCGCGTCGTAGACGGTCAGCTTGCAGCGGTCGGCGATCGATAGCGTGGCGCCCCACGCGTTCATCTCGGTGGCGGAATCGACGATGACGCCCATCGCGCCGAGATCGGCGAGCGCCGAGTCGCGGAACGCTGGGTCAATCCGGCCTCGCCTCGCCGCTGTCGTCAGGCTGTTCGCCACTTCAAGCCGCCACAGCGTCGGAACGAAGGCGCCGCGCTCGATGACTTGCTCGAACACGGTCCGAATCGACTCGGTCGTTTCGTCGCCGAAAATCCAAGCGAGCGTCGCGGAACTGTCGAGAACGAGGCTCATTGGCGACCTTCGTCGCGGTAGCCCTTCCACTCGCCCCATTCGAACCGCCCGAGGCCGAGGTTATCGGCGCGTTCGCGAATGCGCCGCGCCGCCTCCCGAGCACGGTCGACATTGTGACCGGCGCCTGCCGGGGCAAGGCGCGCGACGGGTTTGCCGTGCCGCGTGATCACGATCTCTTCGCCGCGCTCGACTCGGTCAAGCAGTTGTCCAAGCTTGTTTTTCGCTTCGAAAGCGCCAATCTCGTTCATGGGGAGCTCGCAATCTAGATTAAGCTAGCTTAATCGCTGCCACATCGGCTCGCAATCCCCGCTCTTCTCTCCGTCAATATCGGCGTTCATAACTGCGACCAGCGGAAGGGACGCTGATGGGTCCGTTGGCGGGCGTCAAGATCATCGAAATGGCCGGCGTCGGCCCGGCGCCCTTCGCCGGCATGCTGCTCGCGGACATGGGGGCGGAGGTCGTGCGCATCGACCGCAAGCCGACCGCCGAGGTCGACGCCTTCGACGCGATCGCCGGCGGCCTTCTCGATCGCGGCCGCCGCTCGATCGCCCTCGACCTGAAGAAGGCTGAGGCGGTCGCCGCCGCGCTCGACCTCGTCGCCGGCGCCGACGCGCTGATCGAGGGCTTCCGCCCCGGCGTGATGGAGCGACTCGGCCTCGGCCCGCAAGCTTGCCTTGCCCGCAATCCCCGCCTCGTCTTCGGCCGGATCACCGGCTGGGGTCAGGAAGGGCCGCTGGCGGCGACCGCCGGCCACGACATCGACTACATCGCTCTGACCGGCGCGCTGCACGCCATCGGCGCCAAGGACGCGCCGGCCCCGCCGCTCAACCTCATCGGCGATTTCGGCGGCGGCGCGATGTTTCTCGCCTTCGGCGTCGCCTGCGCGCTGATCGAAGCGCGCGGTTCGGGGCGCGGACAGGTCGTCGACGCGGCGATGACCGACGGCGCCAGCCTGCTCATGGCGATGACCTACAGTCTGAAAGCGAGGGGGCGCTGGCGCGCCGAGCGGCAGGCGAACCTCCTCGACGGCGGCGCGCCATTCTACGGCGTCTATCGCTGCGCCGACGGCAAGTGGGTCGCCGTCGGCGCGCTGGAGCCGCAGTTCTTCGCCGCGCTGGTCGACAAGCTCGGGCTCGAGTCCGGCGCGTTCGCCGACCGCTGGAATCCCCGCGCCTGGCCGGCGATCCGGGCGAGGCTCGAAGCCGCCTTCGCCGAACGATCGCGCGACGAATGGTCGGCGCTGTTCGCCGGTTCGGACGCCTGCGTCGCGCCGGTCCTCGATGTCGCCGAGGCGCCGCGCCATCCGCATAATCTCGCCCGCCGGACCTTCGTCGACGTCGGCGGCGCGCCGCAGCCCGCGCCCGCGCCGCGCTTTTCGCGCACGCCGGCCGAAATCAGCCGGCCGTCCGCCGCGCCAGGCGCGGAGGGTGAGGCGATCCTGCATGAAATCGGCTTCTCGGACGAGCGGATCGAGGCGTTGAAAAGGGTCGGAGCGCTGTGAACGCGGCGCTACGCGTCGTGGCCCGCGTCGTCGCCCTTGTCGCTCTCGCTGGGATAATGAAAGGAAGCGTAGCGGACGACCAGCACCGCGAGCGCCATGACCAGCGTGCCGCCGGCGAGGATCAGAACGCCGACGTCAGGCGCCGCCTCGCTCTGCACCACGACGATCAAGTGGCGCGTCAGCGCGGTGATCCCGACGTAGATCAGAAAGCGCACCGGCATGTGGTTGGTCTTGAAGTAGATGCCGACCATCGAGCCGATTTCGAGGTAGATGAACAGCAGCAGCAGATCCTCGAGCGAGGCGTGGCCCTTGGCGATCATCGCCACGAAGGCGGCCGCTGCGGCCCAGACCGTCGCCGCGCCGATCGCGAACAGGCCGAGAAGATGGAACGCCTCCGAAAGAAGATTGCCGATCGGATCGACGGCGCGGCGCAGGCGGCGCGTCGCATTGGCTCGCGTAAGGGGTTCGGAAGGCACGATCGAGGTCTCCATCCCCGCGCGGTCATGTCCTCATTTCGTCCGGCGCGCGCGAGCCGGCGAAACGCCTTTCTTGCCGGTCAGGGTCCCGCGAAAGACGCAGCGACGCGATCGACGATCGGATCGTAGCGCGCCTTGAACTTGGCGGGGTAGGTGACGATCAGGCTGTGGATCGTGTCCGACGCCGCCGACACGATGTATTTCTCGTAGAAAATCGAATCGACGCCGCTGATCGTGCGATGGCCGGAGACGACGAACCAGTTCTTGCCGGTCGCGTTGTAGGTGGTGAGGGCGTAATCGACGCCCTGGAGCGAAGCGCGCTTCGAAGCCGGCGTGTCGTCGGCGATATTGTAGCCGGCGAAGACGAGGATTTTCGCCCCGTCGAAGGCGACGAGCGTGCGGCCGTCGTCGTTTTCCGGCGGCGGCTGCATCACGAAGACGTCGGCGGGGTAGGCGAGGCTGAAGCCGAACCGGTCGTTGACATAGGTCGCCCAGCGCTCGTCGGCGCTCGCGCCGCAGAGGCCCGCCGCCAGAAAGGCGATCGCGGCCGCTATCGTCAGCGTCGCTCTCATCTTCGCCCCCTCATCGCGCGGCGTGCGCCAGCGCCCATTCGAGTCCCTGTTCGAGCCGGTCGTTGCCCCAGAAGACCTCGCCGTCCGGCGTCGTCAAGCATGGCGCGCCCGGCAGGCCGAGCGCCGCCGCACGCGCCGTTTGCGCCTTCAGCTCGGTCTTGTTGGCGTCCTCGACCGCGCGCGCAAGCAGCGGCTCGGGGTCGACGCCGATCTCGGCGAGCAGGGGGGCAAGCGTCGCCGGCGCGTCGATCGGCCGACCCTCGGCGAATTCGGCGCGATAAACGGCGCGGCTGAACGCCGGGCGAAGCGAATCGTCGAGCGCCAGCGCGAGTCGCGCCGCATGCAGGCTGTTCTGCGGGAAAGGGTCGGGGCGCGTGAGCGGCAGGCCGAGCGCGGCGCAGATGCGCTCGAGGTCGCGCCACATGTAGCGGCCCTTGACGGGATAGAGGTTGAACGGCGAGTCGCGCCAGCCCTGACCAGCGAACAAAGGTCCGAGCAGGAATGGCCGCCAGACCAGCGCGACGTCGCGTTCGGCGGCCAGCGCCCCGACCCGCATCGCGGCGGGGTACGAATAGCTGCTGGCGAATTCGTACCAGAACTCCGCGCGCGCCATGGCGGTCTCCCGGACCGGCGTATAGAGAAATTTCAAAGAAAACGGCCGCTTCGCCGATCAGGCGGAAGCGGCCGTTGAACCTTGGAGCTGAGCGCGCCGGACCGTCGCTGGCGCGCAGGGGCTCGATCCGAAGCGCGACTTACGACTTGGTCGGGGTCGGGGTCGGCATCGGCATCGGCTTCTTGGCCATCGGCTTCTTGACCATGTGGTGGTGCACGACGTGATGCTTGACCATCGGCTTCTTGACCATCATCGGCTTCTTGACGACGTGGTGAACGACCTTGTGGTGGACGACCTTCTTCATCATCGGGGTGGCGGTCGCGGCCGGGGTCGGCGCGGCGGTCTGCGCGAACGAGGCGACCGGCGCAAGAATGAGGGCGGCCCCGATGCCGATGGCGGCGAGTTGCTTCAACATTTCGTTTCTCCGTAGCGAGTCGGTGTTCCATACGACGGACTCGATATCTCAATGGCGAATTCAACCTGAATTGACGATGAACGGCCCCGCTGGAGGCGCGCTCGGCCGCCGTGAGGCGCGCATTGCGCGCTGCGGCGGATCGACGCGGGTTTGACGGCCGTGCGGCGTCTCCGTATGAAGCGCCGGAGCCTGGCGTCATGTCCCACAACACCTTCGGCCATCTGTTTCGCGTCACCACCTTCGGCGAGAGTCACGGTCCGGCGATCGGCTGTGTCGTTGACGGCTGTCCGCCGCTGCTCGGGCTCGAAGAGGCGGACATCCAGGCCGATCTCGATCGCCGCCGGCCGGGGACGTCGCGCTTCACCACCCAGCGGCGCGAGCCGGACGCGGCGCGCATACTCTCCGGCGTGACGATCGACGAACTTTCCGGCCGCCAGGTCACCACCGGCGCGCCGATCGCGGTGATGATCGAAAACGTCGACCAGCGCTCGAAGGACTATTCTGAGATCAAGGACAAGTTCCGCCCCGGCCACGCCGATTACACTTACGAGGCCAAATACGGCGTGCGCGACTATCGCGGCGGCGGGCGGTCCTCGGCGCGCGAGACCGCGGCGCGCGTCGCCGCCGGCGCCATCGCGCGCAAGGTCACGCCCGGCGTGAGGGTCCGCGCCGCGCTGGTGCAGATCGGCAAGCTGACGATCGACCGCGCGCGCTGGGACTGGGACGAAACCGCGCGCAATCCGTTCTTCTGCCCCGACGCGGAGGCGGCGGCGCGTTTCGCCGACTATCTCGACGGGGTGCGCAAGGCGGGTTCGTCGGTCGGCGCGGTGGTCGAGGTCGTCGCCGAGGGCGTTCCGGCGGGGTGGGGGGCGCCGATCTACGGCAAGCTCGACGGCGAGCTCGCCGCCGCGCTGATGAGCGTCAATGCGGTCAAGGGGGTCGAGATCGGCGACGGCTTCGCCGCGGCGGCGCTGAGCGGCGAAGAGAACGCCGACGAAATGCGCGCCGGCAATGGCGGACGGCCGCGGTTTCTCTCCAACCACGCCGGCGGAATTCTCGGCGGCATTTCGACCGGTCAGTCGATCGTCGCGCGCTTCGCGGTCAAACCGACTTCGTCGATCCTGACGCCGCGCCGAACCGTGACGCGCGACGGCGAGGAGACCGACATCGTCACCACCGGGCGCCACGACCCTTGCGTCGGCATCCGCGCCGCGCCGGTCGGCGAGGCGATGGTCGCCTGCGTGCTCGCCGACGCCTTCCTGCGCCACCGCGGCCAGACGGGGCGCTAGGTCCGGCGCAGGTCAGAAGTGAACGCTCGCGCCGATGCGCGCGACGTTGGTCGACGTCGTCAGCGACTGCGGCGACGGCGGCACGACATAGGTCGCCCCTTCGAAATTGTAACGCAGCAGCTCGGCGCGCAGCGAGACATTGCGCGTGATGGGGTATTCGGCGCCGATGCCGAAGGCGAGGCCCTTGACCGTCTGGCCGCTCGAATCGCCGAGGTATTTGTAGTCGGTCGTCGACCACGCCGGGCCGAGGGTGCCGTAGGCGAGCAGATTGCCGAACACATAGCCGCCCTTGACCCGCGCCGAGGACAGGAAGTCCTGGGAGAAAGAGGCCGACCCGAACGAGCCGCTGCGGATCGAGCCGAAGGTCACGTCGCCTTCGACGCCGCCGACGATGCGGCTCGCCTGGAAATTATAGCCGACATGCGCGCCGCCGGCCGGACCGGATATATTGGCTGAGCCCGCCGTGCCGAGCGCGACCCCGATGTCGGGACCGATCTCGACGCCGGAGAAGTCGGCGACGCCGGGGCCGGTGTCGGTGCGGAAGAGATCGGCCGCCCCGGCGCCCGTCGCGCCGAATACGACCAGAAGTGGCGACAGCCACAATGCGAAGCGACGCGACACGAGGGACCTCCGGGTCCGAGTTCGTCGAACGCGGAGAATTTTACCGTTCTTTTTCACCCTTCGTTCGCCAAACTCGATTCACGCCAAACAAAGCGTTAAGCCCCCGGGCGGGCCTTAACGGCGGCTCGGCGAGCGGCATAATCCTGTTGCGTTGAATCGGGGTTTGGCGGCAAGCTTATGGGAAAATAGTTCGGTCTCAGGACCTTGAGCTTCGCGAGGGGGGAACATGCTCAAAGACATTCTCGTCGTTCTGGAGGAAACCGACCGGGCGGCGATTCCCTACGTCCTCTCTTTCGCCAAGCGCGTCGAAGCGAGCGTGACGGCGCTGTGGCCGCGCCGCGACCTGTCGCTGCTCGCCGACGGCTCGCTCGAGGCGCGCCACGCGGCGATGCGCGGCGACCGCGAAGAGCGCGACGCGAAGGCGCGCGCCGCGCTGTTAAGCTTCGCCGCCCAGGCGCGCGCCGCCGGGGTCGAGGCCGAGACGCTCGACTACGACGATCCTCACGCCGTCCAGCCGATCGACGCGCCGGCCTTTGCGCGCGGCTTCGACCTGGTCGTGGTCGAGCAGGTCGAGCCCGGCCGGCCGCCGAGCCTCAACGACCTCGCTGGCGCTCTCCTCGCCGAGAGCGGTCGCCCGGTCGTCGTCGTGCCCGGCATCCAGCGCGATTCTGCGCGCTTCGACCGCATCGTCGCTGCGTGGGACGGCAGCCAGGCGGCGGCGCGGGCGATCGGCGACGCCGCGCCGTTGCTCGCGCGCGCCAAATATGTCGAGATCGTCGCCGCCAATGCGGCGGTGCTGTCGCAGCCGGTCGTCAACGGCGGCGAGCGCATCGCGCGGCGGTTCGCGCGGTTGGGGGTCGAGGCGAGCTTCCATCGCCTGCCGGGCGACGGCGATCCGGCCAATCTGCTGTTGTCGCACGCCGCGGACTCCAGCGCCGATATGATCGTCGCCGGCGGCTACGGCCATTCGCGGTTGCGCGAGGCGCTGATGGGCGGCGTGACGCGCACGCTGCTTGGCAGCATGACCGTGCCGGTGTTCATGTCGCACTGAGGCCGGTCGGCCGCGCCGGACGAGCCGGCGCGGCGGGATGCGGCTATTTCTTGACCAGCGGGCAGGTCGAGTCGGCGAGCTTGCCGAACGCCTCTTCGCCGCTCATCGTGTCGACGAGCTTGTAGTAGTCCCACGGGCCTTTCGACTCCGCCGGCGTCTTCACCTGCATGACGTACATGTCGTGTTCCATCAGGCCGTCGGCGCGGATCACCCCGTTGGCGGTGAAGATGTCGTCGATCTTCGCCTTGTGCAGCTCGGCCATCACCTTGTCGGGGTCGGTCGCGCCGGCCGCCTTGACCGCGTTCAGATAGGTCAGCGTCGCCGAGTAGACGGCCGCTTCCGGGAACGTCGGCTCCTTGTTGGTCTTGGCGAAGAACTTCTTGGCGAATTCCCGCGACCTGTCGTTGAGGTCCCAGTACCACGCGGCGGTGAGATAGAGGCCTTGGGCCGCGTCGAGGCCGATGGCGTTGATGTCGGTGAGGAAGGCGAGCAGCGCCGCCGGCTTCATCGTCTTGCCGATGCCGAATTCATTGGCCGCCTTCAGCGAATTGGAGAAGTCGGTGCCGGCGTTGGCGAGGCCGAGCACTTGCGCGCCGGAGCTCTGCGCCTGCAATAGGTAGGAGGCGAAGTCGGAGGTTCCCAGCGGCACCCGCACCGATCCGACCACCGAGCCGCCGTTCGCGGTCACCACATTGGTCGCGGCGCCTTGCAGCTGCGTGCCGAAAGCGTAGTCGGCGGTGAGGAAGAACCACGACTTGCCGCCCTGTTTCAGGATCGTCTTCGCCGTGCCGTTGGCGAGCGCGACGGTGTCGTAGGCGTAATGGATCGTGTAAGGCGTGCAGTCCTTGCCGGTCAGCGAAGCGCCGGCGGCGCCGATGGCGAAGAACGGAACCTTCTTCTCCTTGACCACGGCGTTGATCGCCAGGCTGACGCCGGTGTTGGAGCCGCCCAGGATCATGGTCAGGCCGCTCTGGTCAGCCCACTCGCGCGCCTTCTGCGCGCCGATATCGGGCTTGTTCTGGTGGTCGACGGTCAAGAGCTCGATCGGCTGGCCGAGGACGGCGCCGCCGAAGTCGGCGATCGCCATCTTGATCGCTTCGACGCCGCTCGGCCCGAGCACGTCGGCGTAGGGGCCCGACATGTCGTCGATGTCGCCGATGACGACCTTATCGGCGGCGAAGGCGGCCATGGCTGACATGCCAGCCGCCAGCGATCCGACGAACGCAAGAACATGTAACCGTTTCATCCTTAGACTCCTCCCTGTCGCCGCTTGTCAGCCCGCTCGCCGGTTTCGGCCGAGGGGAGGCGCGGATTGCGGCATTGTTGCGCGTTCGCGCCGTCCGTGGCAACCCTTCCAAAGTAGGGCGCTTGCGTTGAATCAATGAGTCGTGAGCGTCGGCGGCCGCATCCTGATCTTGGACCGGCGCTCACGGGAGTACGGCCATGTTTCGCAAGATCCTGCTGCCGATCGACGTCGCTGAACCGGAGATCGCCAAGGAGGCGATCGAGGCGGCGACGGCGCTGGCCAAGGCGTTCGATTCGCAGCTCCGGCTTATCCACGTCACCAGTCCGGTCGTCGTCGCTTCGCCGATGGCGGTGATTCCGCAGGCGGTCTACGACGAGCTCGGGGTCTACGAGAAATCCGAGCTGCAACGTCTCGCCGCGCCGCTCGATCTGCCGAAGTCGGCGATCTCCGCCGTCGTGCGCATCGGCGCGGTCTATCCTGAACTGCTGTCGGAAGCGGAGGAGTGGGGGGCGGATCTCATCATCGTGGGCGCGCACAAGCGTTCGATGGCGACCTACCTTCTGGGCTCCAGCGCCGCCGCCATCGTCCGCCACGCCGCCTGCACGGTGATGGTGGTGCGCAGCGGCAAGAAGGCGACGTTGCTATAAGAAGACGCGCGACGGCCTCGCCGGCCGATCACGCCAGGGAACGCGAATCGAGGACGACCATGACTGCTTCCGCCCGCACGCCTTTGAGCAAGGTGACGCTCAACGCTGCGCGCTCAAAGGAATTCCCTGACGGCTCGATCCGCCACGGCTACGAATTCCTCGCGCCGCTGACGCCGGAGGGACGGATCGACGTCGAAGCCTGGAAAGGGCGGCGCGGCGAGTGTTTCGTCCACCGCTTCTGGGGCGACGAGCCGCAGTTGAGCGGCCTGCTGGTTCATCGCCCGGGCGGGCGCGGCGGCTCGACCTGGGCGTTCGAATACGGCCGTGGGGTCGACCTCGCCGACGACGAGGACGGCTACCGCTTCGGCGACCACGTCTTCAAGGTCGGCGAATACGTGTCGGTCCGGGAAGAGGGCGAGCTGAGGCCGTTCCGGGTCGTCAGCGTCGCCTGAGGCGCCGATCGGGCGGGGCCCCGCCTCAGCGCGGCAGCACGGTCGCGCCGGTCAGGGCCTCGTCGATCGCCGCCGCGCATTGGCGGCCCTCGCGGATCGCCCACACGACCAGCGATTGTCCGCGCCGCATGTCGCCGCAGGCGAAGACCTTCGGCCGGCTGGCGGCGTAGCGCTTGGTGTCGGCGGCGACGTTGCCGCGCGGGTCGAGCGCGACTTTGAGCTCGTCCAGCATGCCCTCGCGGGTCGGCGAGACGAAGCCCATCGCCAGCAGCACGAGATCGGCCTCGAGCGAGAATTCGCTGCCGGGAATCGGCTTCATCTTGTCGTCGATGCGGATGCAGTCGAGCGCGGTGACGACGCCGTTCTCGCCACGGAAGTTGCGCGTCATGACGGCGAAGTCGCGCTCCGCGCCTTCTTCGTGGCTCGAGGACGTGCGCAGCTTGAGCGGCCAGTTGGGCCAAGTCAGCAATTTGTCTTCGGCCTTGGGCGGGATCGGCAGGATCTCGAGCTGCGTCACCTTGAGCGCGCCCTGGCGGATCGATGTGCCGATGCAGTCCGAGCCGGTGTCGCCGCCGCCGATGACGACGACATTCTTGCCGGCGGCATGGATCGGCTCGTTGGTCCCGACCGGCTCGCCGGACACGCGGCGGTTCTGCTGCGGCAGGAAGTCCATGGCGAAATGGACGCCGGCGAGTTCGCGGCCGGGAACCGGCAGGTCGCGCGACGCCTCGGCGCCGCCGGCGAGCGCGACCGCGTCGTACTCGTCGACCAGCGCAGCGGCGGCGACGTCGCGGCCGACCGCGACGCCGCAATGGAAGACGACGCCCTCGGCGGTCATCTGCTCGATGCGGCGATCGATCAGCGTCTTCTCGAGCTTGAAGTCGGGAATGCCGTAGCGCAGCAGGCCGCCCGCCTTGGCGTTCTTCTCGTAGACGTGGACCTCATGGCCGACGCGCGCGAGTTGCTGGGCGCAGGCGAGACCCGCCGGGCCGGAGCCGACGATCGCGACGCGCTTGCCGGCGCCGTGTGCGGGCGGCTCGGGCGTCAGCCAGCCTTCGCGCCAGGCGCGGTCGACGATCGCGCATTCGATCGTCTTGATCGTCACCGGCGCGTCCTGAAGGTTGAGCGTGCAGGACGCCTCGCACGGCGCCGGGCAGACGCGGCCGGTGAATTCGGGGAAATTGTTGGTGCTGTGCAGGTTGCGCGACGCTTCCCGCCAGTCGTCGCGGAAGACCAGATCGTTCCAGTCGGGGATCTGGTTGTTCACTGGACAGCCGTTGTGACAATAGGGGATGCCGCAGTTCATGCAACGCGCGGCCTGGTTGCGCGTCGCCTCTTCGCTGAGCGGCAGGGTGAACTCGCGATAGTTGCGGATGCGGTCGGACGCGGGGGCGTAGCGCCGATCCACCCGATCGATTTCCATGAAGCCGGTCACCTTGCCCATCGCTCCGCCAACCCCCTCGTCAATTCCAATTCGTCAGCGCGCCAGCCGCGGCCGGCGCGTCTTCGCGCCTCATTCCCCCGCCGCCAGCATCCGCACGTTGTTCTGCGCCGCCAGCTGGGCGAGCGCGCGGCGGTATTCGACCGGCATCACCTTGCGGAACTTCGGCAGGTAGGCCTCCCAGTTCTCGAGGATCTTGCGCGCCCGGTTGGAGCCGGTGTAGCGCGCGTGGTTGGCGATCAGTTGGTGCAGCCGCTCGGCGTCGAAGCGGCTCATGTCGTTCATGACGTCGACGCGTCCGTGGCCTTGCAGATCGCCGCCGGAATGGTGGTGGCGCAGCATCGCGTCCTCTTCGGAGGCGACCGGCTCCAGCTCGACCATCGCCAGGTTGCAGCGCTGGGCGAAGTCGCCCGCCTCGTCGAGCACATAGGCGATGCCGCCCGACATGCCGGCGGCGAAGTTGCGCCCGGTCTCGCCGATGACGACGACGATGCCGCCAGTCATGTATTCGCAGCCATGGTCGCCTGCGCCCTCGACGACGGCGATCGCGCCGGAATTGCGCACGCCGAAGCGCTCGCCGGCGACGCCGCGGAAGTAGCATTCGCCCGCGATCGCGCCGTAGAGCACGGTGTTGCCGACGATGATCGACTTCTCCGGCGTCAGCTGCTCCGCCTCCTTCGGCGGATAGATGACGATGCGGCCGCCCGACAGGCCCTTGCCGACGTAGTCGTTCGCTTCGCCCTCGAGTTCGAGCGTGACGCCCTTGGCGAGGAAGGCGCCGAAGCTCTGGCCGGCGGTGCCCTTGAACTTGACGTGGATCGCCTCGTCGCGCAGGCCGGCGTGGCCGTAGCGGCGCGCGATCTCGCCCGACAGCATCGCGCCGGTCGAGCGGTCGATGTTATGGATCGGCAGTTCGAGCCGCACGTGGCGGCCGGCGTCGATCGCTTCGCCGCTCTCGGCGATCAGACGACGATCGAGCACCTTGTCGATGCCGTGATCCTGCGCCGTGGTGTGGTGGGTCGCGTCGGTCGACCAGGGCGTCGGCTTGTAGAACAGCTTGGAGAAGTCGAGCCCGCGCGCCTTGGCCTGCTCGATCAGCGCCGCCTTGCCGAGCATCTGGCTCTGGCCGATCATCTCGTCGAAGTTGCGGTAGCCCATCGACGCCATCAGCGCGCGCACTTCTTCGGCGACAAAGAAGAAGAAGTTGATGACGTGCTCGGGCTGGCCGACGAAGCGCTTGCGCAACACCGGGTCCTGGGTGGCGACGCCGACCGGACAGGTGTTGAGATGACACTTGCGCATCATGATGCAGCCGGCGGCGATCAGCGGCGCGGTGGAGAAGCCGAACTCATCGGCGCCGAGCAGCGCGCCCACCACGACGTCGCGTCCGGTGCGCACCCCGCCGTCGACTTGCACGGCGATGCGCGACCGCAGGCCGTTGAGCACCAGCGTCTGGTGAGTCTCGGCCAGGCCGATCTCCCACGGGCTGCCGGCGTGCTTGATCGAGGTCAGCGGCGAAGCGCCGGTGCCGCCCTCGAAGCCGGAGATCGTCACGTGGTCGGCCTTGCACTTGGCGACGCCCGCCGCGACCGTGCCGACGCCGACCTCGGAGACGAGCTTGACCGAGACCAGCGCCTTCGGATTGACGTTCTTGAGGTCGAAGACGAGCTGCTTGAGGTCCTCGATCGAATAGATGTCGTGGTGGGGCGGGGGCGAGATCAGACCGACGCCCTGCATCGAGTGGCGCACCTTGGCGATCACCGCGTCGACCTTGTGGCCGGGCAATTGTCCGCCTTCGCCGGGCTTTGCGCCCTGCGCCATCTTGATCTGCATCATGTCCGAGTTGACGAGATACTCCGCCGTCACGCCGAAACGGCCCGAGGCGACCTGCTTGATCGCCGAGCGCATCGAGTCGCCGTTGGGCAGCGGCTTGAAGCGGTCGGGCTCCTCGCCGCCTTCGCCGGTGTTCGACTTGCCGCCGATGCGGTTCATCGCGATCGCCAGCGTCGTGTGGGCTTCGCGCGAGATCGAGCCGAACGACATCGCGCCGGTCGAGAAGCGCCTGACGATCACGGCGGCGGATTCGACCTCGTCGAGGGGAACCGGCTTGCGGCCGTCCTCTTCGGCCGAGCGCAGGCAGAACAGGCCGCGGATCGTCAGCAGGTGTTCGTTCTGCGCGTTGAGCAGCGCCGCATAGGAATCGTATTTGTCTCGCGCATTGCCGCGCACCGCGTGTTGCAGCAACGACACGGTCTGCGGCGTCCAGCAATGCGCTTCGCCGCGCAGGCGATAGGCGTATTCGCCGCCGACCTCGAGCGAATTGCGCAGCACCGGCGACTCGCCGAACGCGTCGGCGTGACGACTCGCCGTCTCCTCGGCGATCTCGGCCAGGCCCGCGCCTTCGATGCGGGTGGCGGTGCCGAAGAAGAACTCGTCGACGAAGGCGCGCGAAAGACCGATCGCGTCGAAGATCTGCGCGCCGCAATACGACTGGTAGGTCGAGATGCCCATCTTCGACATCACCTTGAGCAGGCCCTTGTCGACCGCCTTGATGTAGCGCTTGACCAGTTCGGCGGCGCTCGCCGCGTCGGGCAGGTCCTTGGCCATCGCCGCCAGAGTCTCGAAGGCGAGATAGGGGTTGATCGCCTCCGCGCCGTAGCCGGCCAGACAGGCGAAGTGATGGACCTCGCGCACTTCGCCGGTCTCGACGACGAGGCCGACCGAGGTGCGCAGCCCCTTGCGGATCAGGTGATGGTGCACGGCCGCGGTGGCGAGCAGGGCGGGGATCGGGATCCGGTCGGACCCGACCATGCGGTCGGAGAGGATGATGATGTTGTAGCGGCCGAGCACCGCCGCCTCGGCGCGCTCGCGCAGCCGCTTCAGCGCGTCCGTCATCCCTTGCGCGCCGTGGCCGACCTCATAGGTGATGTCGAGCGTCTTGGTGTCGAACGAATCCTCGAAATGGCCGATGCAGCGGATCTTCTCCAGGTCCTCGTTGGTGAGGATCGGTTGACGCACTTCGAGCCGCTTGCGGCGCGCGTGGCCGGCGAGGTCGAACAGATTCGGCCGCGGGCCGATGAACGACACCAGGCTCATCACCAGCTCTTCGCGGATCGGGTCGATCGGCGGGTTGGTGACCTGGGCGAAGTTCTGCTTGAAATAGGTGTAGAGCAGCTTCGACTTGTCGCTCAGCGCCGAGATCGGCGTGTCGGCGCCCATCGAGCCGACCGCCTCCTGACCCGTCACCGCCATCGGCGACATCAGGAAGGCGAGGTCCTCCTGCGTATAGCCGAACGCCTGCTGCCGATCGAGCAACGAGACGTCGGCGCGCGACGCGCGCGGCTCGACCGGATTGAGCTCCTCGAGCACGATCTGCGTCGTCTCCAGCCATTGCCGGTAGGGGTTGGCGCGCGACAGCCGGCTCTTGATCTCGTCGTCGGAGATGATGC
>NZ_JBEKVH010000040.1:0-26806 GCF_049514155.1 Roseiarcus sp.
TCGACCGGGCCGCGGCCGTCGGCGGCGATCTTCTTCGCTTCGCGCTCGAAGGTCTCGATGAACAGGCGGCCGATCGTCTTGCGCTTGAGCTCCGGCTCGGCGACGCCGTCGAGCGCGTTGAGAAAGTCGCGCTCGGCGGCGACATGGACGAGTGGGATGTTGAAATGGCCGCGGAACAGCTTGACCACCTGCTCGCCCTCGCCGGCGCGCATCAGGCCGTGGTCGACAAAGACGCAGGTCAGCTGGTCGCCGATCGCCTCGTGGATCAGCACCGCCGCGACCGCCGAATCGACGCCGCCGGACAGGCCGCAGATGACGCGGCCCTTGCCGACCTGGCGCTTGATCGCCGCGCGCGCCTCGGCGCGGAAGGCGGCCATCGTCCAGTCGCTCTTCATGCCCGCGACCTTGTGGACGAAGTTGCGCAGCAGCTTCGCGCCGTCGGGGGTGTGGACGACCTCGGGGTGGAACATCAGGCCGTAATAGCGGCGCTTTTCATCGGCGATCAGCGCGAAGGGCGCGTTCTCCGACGTCGCGACGCGGGAAAAGCCGGGCGGCAGGCGGGTGATGCGGTCGCCGTGGCTCATCCACACCACATGGCGCTCGCCCGGCTTCCAGACGCCGTCGATGAGCGGGCTCTCGGCGCCGACGGCGACCTCGGCGCGGCCGAATTCGCGGTGGTGGCCGCTTTCGACCTCGCCGCCGAGCTGGGCGGCCATGGTCATCTGGCCGTAGCAGATGCCGAGCACCGGCACGCCGGACTCGAAGATTGCCTGCGGCGCGCGCGGGCTGCCCTCGTCGGGCACCGAGGCCGGACCGCCGGAGAGGATCACCGCTTTGGGCCTCAGCGCCGCGAAGGCGCGCTCGGCGCTCTGGAACGGCGCGATCTCGCAATAGACCCCCGCCTCGCGCACCCGCCGCGCGATGAGCTGGGTCACCTGCGAGCCGAAATCGACGATCAGCAACTTGTCGTGAGCGAATACGGGCGGGTTCACGGGCTTCGCGTTCTCGGCCATGGCGTTCCTGGCGACTCGCGTTTCAAGGGAACCCATCGCTTAGGCGAGCGCGCGGGCAAGCGCAATCGCCGCGGCGCCGCGCCCTTCGAGACGCGCCGCTCGCGCGGCGCTCCTCAGGGCGAGGGGGAGAGCGAGGGCGGCATAGGAATGGCGGTTCGGCAAACCGCGCCGTCGACCGCTTGGTTGCAGAACTTCCACGCTTGCCGGCCTGTCAAGGACCGAAGGGCGCTTCGCGGCGGCCCGGAGGGCCGTCCTTGACAGGCCGGCAAGCGCGGAAAAAGAGGCTGCCAAGCGGTCGACGGCGCTCTCTGGCCGCGGCGGGCCCAGCGAAGGGCGCGGACCGCGGGCGCATTTCGCAGGCAGTCGCGCGCGCTCCCTTCATCCCGGGCCGCGCCGCGGCCGCGGCGCGCTTCGAGGCGCGGGGAGAGCGTCACGCGCCGCCTCGCCTGCGCCATCAAAGCGCTTTAACCCGCCATCAAAGCGCTTAGATTGGCCGGCAGACGTCTCGCCGCAGGCGGTTTGACGAGGGGGAATTACGCTGATGACGGATGCCCCGCGCGTCGCGGACGCGCAGACGGCGGCGAGGCTGACGACCGAATGGGACGCCGCGCTCTACTTCAAGTTCGGGGCCGAGCGCGCCCAGCCGGCGCACGACCTGCTCGCCCGGGTCGACTTCACGCCGCGCCGAATCGTCGATCTCGGCTGCGGGCCCGGCGCCAGCACGCGCATGCTGATGGACCGCTTCCCGCAGGCGGAGATCGTCGCCGTCTCCAATTCCGAGCCGATGCTCGCCGAGGCGCGCCGCAGCCTGCCCGGCATGACTTTCGATCAGACGGATATTTCCGAATGGCGGCCGCATCAGCCTGCTGACCTCATCTTCGCCAACTCGTCGCTGCAATGGCTGCGCAAACACGAGATTTTGTTCCCCCGCCTGATGAGCTGCCTCGCCGAGGGCGGCGCGCTGGCGGTGCAGATGGCCGACAACCTCCACGAGCCGAGCCATTCGCTGATGCGCATGATCGCCGCGGACGGCCCGTGGTCGAACCGACTGGCGCCGATCGCCGAGACGCGCGCCGTCATCGGCACCCACATCGACTATTACAACTGGCTGAAGCCGCTTTCCGACCGGCTCGACATCTGGGAGACGACCTACGTCCATCCGCTGAGCGGCGTCGACGAGGTGGTCGACTGGTTCCGCAGCGGCGCCCTGAGGCCGTTCCTCGATCCGCTCGGTCCGCACGAACAGGCTGAGTTCCTCGATCGCTACAAGCGCGACCTCGCCGACGCCTACGACGCCGATCCCGACGGCAGCCTGCTGTTTCTCTATCCGCGCCTGTTCATCTACGCGCGCAAGGGGAAGGCGAAGGCGTAGACGCGCCCTCATCCGGCGCTTCGCGCGCCCTCTCCCGCTTGCGGGAGAGGATTGGGGTGAGGGCAAGTCCCGCCGCCCAACTTGCCAAACGGCGACGAACGGCGCAGGGAATCGCCTCCCTTTCGCTTTCAGCTTCACATGCGCAAGCGCGCCGATCGTCTTCTCGTCGAACGCGGATTCTTCGCCAGCCGCGCGCGCGCCCAGGCGGCGATCGCCGCCGGGCTGGTCCGCGCCGACGGCGAGACCGTGCGCAGGCCGTCGGACGCGCTCGCCGAGGATGCGCGGATCGAGGCGAGCGAGCCGCACCCCTGGGTCTCGCGCGGCGGGATCAAGCTCGCCGCGGCGCTCATCGCCTTCGGCCTCGATCCCAAGGGCCTCGCCTGCCTCGACGTCGGCGCTTCGACCGGCGGCTTCACCGAAGTTCTGCTCAAGCGTGGCGCGGCCTCGGTCGTCGCGGTCGACGTCGGCCATGGCCAGCTCGACCCGCGCCTCGCCGCCGACCCGCGGGTGAGCGCGCACGAGGGGCTCGACGCGCGCCGGCTCACCGCCGAGATCGCCGGCGCGCCGGAGGCGATCGTCGTCGACGTCAGCTTCATCTCGCAGACGCTGGTGCTGCCTGCGGTGCTGCCGCTGGCGGCGCGGCCGGCCTGGCTCGTCAGCCTGATCAAGCCGCAGTTCGAGGTCGGCCGCGACAAGCTCACCAAAGGGGCGGTGAAAGACCCCGCCGACCTCAAGGCCGCCTGCGCCGCGGTGCGCGCCTGCGTCGAGGGGCTCGGCTGGTCGAGCCTCGGTCTCGTCCCCTCGCCGATCGCCGGCGGCGACGGGGCGCGCGAATTCCTCTATGCAGCACGATATGAGTGAAGCCCGCCGCGAACTGACGATCGTCGCGCTCAACGCGCGCGGCGAAGGCGTCGCGACCGACGGGACCGTCGCCCCTTTGGCGCTGCCTGGCGAAACGGCGCTCACCGAAGCGGACGGCGAGCGGGCGCGCGTCGTCGCGATTGCCGTCGCGAGCGCCGACCGCGCCGAGCCGATCTGCGCCTATTTCGGCCGCTGCGGCGGCTGCGCGGCGCAGCACATGAGCGCGCGTCTTTATTCGGCATGGAAGCGCGACGGCGTCGTGCGCGCGTTGAGCCGCGCCGGCGTCGCCGCCGAGGTCGGGCCGCTGATCGACGTCCACGGCGAGGGCCGGCGCCGCGCGACCTTCCACGCGCGCTTCGTCGACGGCCATGAGCAGGTCGGCTTCATGCGCGCGCGCGCCCACGACATCATCGCCGTCGACGCCTGCCCGCTGTTCGCGCCCGGTCTCGCCGGCGCGATTCGCTCCGCCAACGCGCTCGCCGCGGCGGTGCGCGGAATCAGCAAGCCGCTCGACATCCAGGCGACGGCGACGCTGGGCGGGCTCGATTTCGACCTGCGCGGCTCGGGCGCGCCCGACGACCTGACGCGGCGCAAGCTCGTCGCCGCCGCCGAGCGGCTCGATCTGGCGCGCCTTTCCGTCCATGGCGAAACCATCGTCGAACGCCGGCCGCCTGAGATCCTGTTCGGCGACGTGCTGGCGATTCCGCCGCCGGGCGGCTTCCTCCAGGCGTCCGAGGCGGGCGAGCGCGCGCTCGCCGACGGCGCGGCGGCGGCGCTCGTCGGCGCGAAGCGGGTCGCCGATCTCTTTTGCGGCGCCGGCGCCTTCGCGCTGCGGCTGGCGCGCGCGCACGAGGTCTTCGCCGTCGATTCCGACGCGGCGGCGCTCGCCGCGCTCACGCGCGCCGCCGGCGCGGCGACCGGATTGCGCGCTGTCCACGCCGAGACCCGCGATCTCTTCCGCCGGCCGCTCACCGGCGCGGAGTTGGCGCGCTTCGACGCGGTTCTGTTTGACCCGCCGCGCGCCGGGGCCGAGGCTGAGGCGCGCGCGCTCGTCGCGGGCGGCCCGCCGCTGGTCGTCGCGGTCTCCTGCAACGCCGACAGCTTCGCCCGCGACGCGCGCATCCTGATCGGCGGGGGCTACGAAATCGGGCCGGTCGCAGCGCTTGACCAGTTCCGTTTTTCGCCCCATGTCGAGCTCCTCGCCGCCTTCCGGCGCCGGCCGGTCAAGCGCCGCAAAGGACCGCTGGGGTGAACGACGCTTCCGCTTTTCTCGATCGGCTGGCGCAAATTGTCGGCGCCGCCAACGTCGTCGTCGATCCCGATCTCGTCGCCCCCTATCTCGAAGAGCCGCGCGGGCTGTTCCGCGGCCGCGCGATCGCGGTCGTGCGCCCAGGCTCGACCGCCGAAGTGGCGGCGGTGGTCTCGGCCTGCGCCGCGGCGGACGTGGCGATCGTGCCGCAAGGCGGCAACACCGGCCTGGTCGGCGGCCAGATTCCCGACGCCGGCGGCGGCGAACTGCTGCTGTCGCTGAAGCGGCTCAACCGCATCCGCGAGGTCGACGTCGACGCCGACGCGATGATCGTCGAAGCGGGCGTGACGCTGGCCGAGGCGCAGGCGGCGGCGGAGGCGGTCGACCGGCTATTCCCGCTGGCGCTCGCCTCGGAAGGAACCGCCACCATCGGCGGCAATCTCTCCTCCAACGCCGGCGGCGTCGCGGTCATCGCCTATGGCAACGCGCGCGACCTGACGCTCGGCGTCGAGGTCGTGCTCGCCGACGGGCGCGTCGCCAATCTCCTCTCCAAGCTGCGCAAGGACAACACCGGCTACGACCTCAAGGACCTGTTCGTCGGCGCCGAGGGCACGCTCGGGATCGTCACCGCTGCGTCGCTGAAGCTGTTCGCGCGGCCGCGCGCGCGCGCGACCGCCTTCGTCGGCCTCGCCGACCCCGGGCGCGCGCTGGCGCTGCTGAAAATGGCGCGCGCGCGCTTCGGCCAGCAGGTCACCAGCTTTGAAATCATGCCGCGCATCGGCATGGAGTTCGTGCTCGCCTACGACGCGAACGCGCGCGATCCGCTCGGCGACGCGCATCCGTGGTACGCGCTGATCGAGGTCAGCGCGCAGCAAGAAGACGGCCTCGACGACGCGTTGACCGCCCTGCTCGGCGACGCGCTCGAGCGCGAGCTGATCGCCGACGCGGCGCTCGCCGCGACGCTCGAGCAGCGCGAGGCGTTCTGGCGCTTACGCGAATCGATGTCGGACGCCCAGAAGCCGCAAGGCGGTTCGATCAAGCACGACGTGTCGACGCCGGTCGGCGCGGTTCCCGCCTTCATCGCCGAGGCGACGGCGGCGGTCGCCGCGTTCATGCCGACTGCACGCGTGGTCGCGTTCGGCCATCTGGGCGACGGCAACACCCATTTCAACGTCAGCCAGCCGATCGGCGCCGATACGGCGGCGTTTCTCGGCCAGTGGTCGGCGATGAACGAGGTCGTCCATGCGGTCGTCGCGCGATACGCCGGCTCGATCTCAGCCGAGCACGGGATCGGCGCGCTGAAGCGCGACCTGTTGAAGCGGGTCAAGGACCCCGTCGCCCTCGACTTGATGCGGGCGCTGAAAGGCGCGCTCGACCCCCGCGGCCTGCTCAATCCCGGCAAGGTTCTTTGATCGGCCGCTCCGCGCTAGAATTGCCGCGATTCGCACCCCAGGAGGCCGATATGCGCGCCCGCGGCGCCAAGCGCCGGCCGACGGCCGCGGGATGGCTCGCCGCCTTCGGCGCGCTGACGGTTCTGCTCGCGCCGCTCGCCGCCGCGCCGGCGCAGGCCGCGCCCGCCTGCGCGCCGCGCGACTTCGCCTCGGCGCGCTACGCCGTTTGCAGCTTCGACGCGCGCCGCGACGACATCCGCCTCTACTGGGCCGACGCGCAGCGCAAGCCCTACGGCAGTTTCGCCGCGCTCGCCCAGGACTTGGCCGCGCACGGGCGGACGCTGCGCTTCGCGATG
Source organism: Roseiarcus sp. (assembly GCF_049514155.1). GTDB lineage: Bacteria > Pseudomonadota > Alphaproteobacteria > Rhizobiales > Beijerinckiaceae > Roseiarcus. Next base: position 6,243 of record NZ_JBEKVH010000040.1, read on the forward strand.
AACGGCGGCATGTTCGGCGACGATCTCGCGCCGGTCGGCCTCTATATCGAGGACGGCAAGCGGCGCGTGCGCGCCGACACCCGCGCCGGCCCCAGCAATTTCCATCTCCTGCCCAATGGCGTGTTCTGGATCGGCGACGGCGTCGCCGGCGTCGAGGAGACCTCGCGCTATCTCGCCGCGCCGCCCCCGACGCGTTTCGCCACCCAGTCCGGTCCGATGCTGGTGATCGACGGCCGCATCCATCCCAAGATCCTGCCGACCGGCACTTCGGAGAAGATCCGCAACGGCGTCTGCGTGCGCGACGGGACGACGGCGATCTTCGCCATCGCCGAGGAGCCGGTCACGTTCTACGACTTCGCCCTGCTGTTCCGCGATGGGCTCGGCTGCGCCAACGCCTTGTTCCTCGACGGCTCGGTGTCGTCGCTCTACGCGCCGGAGCTTGGACGCGACGACGAATTGACGCCGCTCGGACCGATGATCGGCGTCAGCGCGCCGGCGTCGCCGTAAGATCGTCGGGCGGCCGCGAATCGCCTGGCCCAAGCACGCGCTGCATGATCGGCGTATCGACCCAGCGACCGTGCTTGAAGCCGACCGAGCGCAGCGTCCCGACCGGCTCGAAACCGTAACGCCGATGCAGGGCGATCGATGCTGAATTGCCGCTGTCGCCGATGATCGCCACCATCCACCGCCACGGGCCGGCTTCGCAGCGGGCGATGAGTTCGGCGAGCAGCGCGCCGCCGATTCCTCGCCCGCCGCGGCCCGGCGCGACATAGACGCTGTCTTCCAGCGTATGACGATAGGCCGGGCGCGCATGGTAGGGCGCGGCGTAGCAATAGCCGACGATTTCGCCGTCGATCTCGGCGACGAGATAGGGCGCGCCGACCGCCAGCACCTTCAGTCGGCGCGCCCGCATCTCCTCGTCGGTCGGCGCAGCCTCCTCGAAGGTCGCGAGCCCCCGCTCGACGTGATGGGCGTAGATCCGCGCGACCGCCTCCATATCCGCCTCGGCGGCGTCGCGCACGACCAGGCTTCCGACCCCCGTGGCGGTTCTTTCGTTCACGACTTCGCTCCTTTCGCGCCCCAGCGTCGCACGCTAAAGGTCGCCGCCCCATAACGCGAGATCGCAAATGCCGCACTTCGCCAGTTGGATCGCCTTCGCGCTCATCGTGCTCGGCATGGTGCTGACGCCGGGCCCCAACATGATCTATCTCGTCTCGCGCTCGATCTGCCAGGGGCCGGCGGCCGGGCTGGTGTCGCTCGGCGGCGTCGCGCTCGGCTTCGTCTTCTACATGCTCAGCGCCGCTTTCGGCGTCACCGCGCTGGTGATCGCCGTGCCTTACGCCTATGACGCGCTGCGCATCGCCGGCGCGCTCTATCTGCTCGCTCTCGCCTGGCAGGCGGTCCGGCCGGGCGGGCGCTCGCCGTTTCAGCTGCGCGACCTGCCGAAGGACGGCCCGCGGCGGCTGTTCGCGATGGGCCTGGTCACCAGCCTGCTCAATCCCAAGGTGGCGGCGCTCTATCTGTCGCTGCTGCCGCAATTCATCGACCCGAAGCTCGGCCATGTGCTCGGCCAATCGCTCGCGCTCGGCTTCACCCAGATCGCGATCAGCCTCTGCGGCAACGCGACGATCGCGCTCGCCGCCGGTTCGATCGCCCTCTTCCTCGCCCGCCGCCCGACCTGGGCCGTCGTCCAGCGCTGGCTGATGGCGACCGTGCTTGCCGGTCTGGCGATCAGGATGGCGACGGAAGCGCGGCGATAGCGGCGGCGCGAATCCTAGCGATCAGATTCTGGCGCTTGGTCCCCGCGCTGGCGGAGCGGAGTGGACCCTGAGCCGCCTTTTCGCCAGCCGCGCCCAATCGACTGAAGCTGGCAGGGGGCGGACCGGCAGCTTGCCGCTCTCAAAATGACGAAGCGGTCATTCACTGCTGCGTGGTCGGCGGCCGCAATCGCGCTTGGTAAGAACGTGGCGCGGCGTAGGCACATTCCGAATCTTGCGGCGAATGCTGTTGGCTGTAATCCTTGGCCATCGAACAGTGTTGGGCAGCAATTTCCCCCTCCCAGATTGCCGCTCGACCTCAGGCGGTCGCAGGACATCCCCTCCGCGACCGCCAATTTTCTATTCCCGAACGCTTTGAGAGACGACGGCGTCTTTCGTTCGAAGCCGCGAACGGGATCGAGATTCAGGAGAGCGCCCGAAGACTAAGCAACTGACGGGAGCGCCGATTCCGTGCCTCAGCAAGAAGGACGGGGTGGCAAACGGACGCCAAGTTCTGAGGCCACGCCGAGGGGGTCGCACGACACTATGAGTAGATTCCGAGGGTGGGCCGCCATCGAGGGGGAATTTACGATTGCAGACAGCTTCAACCGACCGCACCCGCGGTCTGCGGCAAGCCTGTGTCTTGAGCCTTCGCGTCGTGAAGGAAGAGGCCGAGAGGCCACAAAGGACTTGAGCGCGTGAACGACCGCGATCTCGATTCGGCTGGCGAGAATGCCGCGCTGAACGTCGGAGCGAGGGTCGCGCGTGTGGTGCTGATCGAGCCGCGAGCGTCGTTTCGCGAGTGCCTGGCGCGCGCACTCATGACGTTCCTGCCACACGTATCGATCGAGGGCGTCAAATCGTCTGACGAAGTCGCTCCGGGACCGGCCAAGCTCGTGCTCATCGGTCCTGATCTGCTGTCGGGATGCGAGCGTTGGCAGTTACGCGAGACAATTGAGACGCTGCGGCGACTCAGCGATGGATCGCCGATCGGCGCTTATCTGCACGCGCGGGACATGCGCGTCGCCGCGTCGCTCACGACGCTAGGGGTCGTCGGAATCGTGATGTCTGACGCCAGCGTGGAGATCGCCGTCGCCTATCTCAGATACATGGTGGTCGGCGGAGCCTTTCTGATGCCCGGACTCATGGAGCGTCAGGACGAAAGCATCGTCGTCGCCTGCGTCCCTGCACACGACCTCTCGCCACAAGACCTGTCACCGCAGGCGCACGCACGCCCGAAAGAATCGCCCTCGCCCTATCGCAATCTCACGGCGCGGGAACGCGACGTTTTCAAATCCATGAGCGCCGGTCGCACGAACAAGAAGATCGCCTTGGATCTCCAAATTTCCGAAGGCACGGTCAAAGTGCATCTACATAGCATCATGAGAAAATTGCGAGCGACAAACCGCACACAGGCGGCCGTAAGGTTCGGCGCGTTAGCCGCCGAAACAATGGGCTCTTAAGCGCTCGCTGGGGAGCGGAAACATTGAGAGGGGGAGATTATGGATTTCAAGTCTGGGGACAAGGTTCTGTTGAGGGGGCCGTCGCGCATGCGCATGACCGTCAAGAGCGTGTCCGCTGCCGGCGTCCTTTGCGAGTGGTCAGACGCAATCTTAAGGGGGGAGTTGACCGTTTCGCCGGCATCGCTTGAGCAAATGATTGCGCCCGAGCGCGCGCCTCCTGTTCATCAAGAGCTAGTCGCTCATTCGGGGGGGCGAGGAATAGCATGACCGCAACCATGTCGCCGATCGACGGGGCAAGGCGATCGGACCTGTCCCCCGGCAGTTACAAGATTCTCGGCCTCCTTCGGAAAGGATGCGCCTACTCAGTGCGGGGCGCTTGGCGCTTTCGCGGTGTGCGCGGCAGCGTCAGAGAGCAAGCGTTCCTATCGTTGCTGGCGTGGGGCCTGGCGGAGCGCGTAGAGGGTGATCGATGCGCACAAGTGCGGATCACCGCAGCCGGGCGATCAATCAGCGTCTAAAACGGATGAGATCAAGGCGATCGCCTCACCAACGCGCCGCTAGCCGGACGCGCACGCTGGGCGCCGCTGTCGATCCGTCACGCAAGCTCCTGATTGGCTTTGCTTCGAAGGGTCAATCTACGGCGCCCGTTCACAACGCGGCGCGTGACGCAAGTCCATCCCGCTGTCGGGCGTAACGAAGCGACGGCGCTCGCGCAACGGGCGAGCGCTTACAAATGCGCAATGCGGCCTCGTCGAAGGCAGCTTGAGTGGAGCGAATATGGCGAACGTTTATGTCGAGGCATGCCCGAAGGGGTATCGTGAAGGGACCGCAATCACGAATTTCGTTGTCGAAGACCAAGCCGGCAGTGCGCTTGGCGCATTCAAGACGCAACGCGAGGCCGTTGATTGGGCCAAGAGCAAGGGCCATTCGCCGCTGGTCGCGCGAGTTCGGCAAGCGAACGACAGGAATAGCTCAGACCACTGGCGAGCGGCGTCCTAGCGGGGCCGATTGATGCGTAGCGAAGCGCCGTCGCGGTCTCGGCTGCGGCTCGATCGTGGCGCGTGATCCCAACGTTCATCTAGCCTGGCTAGGGTCGCAGGTTGAGTTGACGCCACGTCGCTGCGCAAAAAGATGGGCGGTCGACGCGAGCGACCGCCCATTAGCGCGAAGGCCGGTCGAGCTGGGGACATAACGACCGGCGCTCGGTGCCGTTTGCAGTGTTGCAATGACCACGACGTTCGCGTCGGAGTCCCCGCGACGATCCACTGAACGGCTAATTTGGGCGCAACTTCGTCCCCGGCAGGGTTGCTGCCGGGGGCGGCACGTCGTCAGTGGATTAGAAGCTGCGGTCAGACATCCAGACAGTCACGTCGGCGTCCGCTCTGGCCTTGTCCATGCTGTAAGCCTTCGCGACCAACGCCGAGAGCGCCTCATGGCTTCTCACGTTCGCCACGTCAGCCTGATTGAGCTTGGACCATTTGGCGTGGATATCGTTGGCCTGAATTTTCGTATTGGTCATAGAAATCTCCAAATCAATATCTTATTCCGCGAATTCAGATACGAATTCACTTTTCAAGTTCATAATAAAATAGTGGCAAAACCAAGTGTGACAGGCGTAGAGTTATGTATTTAAGCGATAACTCACTGAAAACGCGCCGAGAACAATTTTGAAAAGTCAAAATAAATACTATCAAAAATCGCAACTTGTTGGCGCCAGGCCCCCGATCGATCTTAATTTCAACGGAAAAGCCGCATTCATCTCTTTACCCGCGCTAGGTGTGAAGCGGCCCCACCGACGCGCAAATCCGGTGAGACTACCCGTGGTCGTTGAGGGCGCCTCGCCGGATAGGCGTCCGCTTTCGAGCACCGCCGTATTGGCAGGGACCGGCAATAATGGGCGCAATCCGGTCGATCCCGCTCCCGCGAGGCGGTAGCCGCCTTCCACCCGCGTCCGACCCGTACAGCGGGAACCAAGCGTCAGATTTTGCCCGCTAGCTTGGCAGGCCGTCCTCGCCATAGAGCCAGTCTTGGCTGCGCGCGGCGCTGGAACCCTTGCCGGCGAACCGGTCTGTGGCGCGGATCAGCCGGTCGAGGATGCCGGGCTCCGACCAGGCGTGGCCGGCGCCTTCGACAAGATGGAACTCGGCCTCCGGCCACGCCTTGTGCAGCGCGTAGGCGTAGCGCGCCGGACACGGCATGTCGTAGCGGCCGTGGACGATCGCGCCGGGAATCCCGCTTAAGCGCCCGGCGTCGCGCAGCAGCTGCCCCTCCTCGAGCCAGCAATTGTGGGTGAAGTAATGGTTCTCGATTCGCGCGAAGGCGAGCGCGAAACGCCCGTCGCCGTGGACGGCGGAGACGTTGGGATTGGGCAGCAGGGAGATCGTCTCGCCTTCCCACAGGCTCCACGCCTTCGCCGCTTCGATCTGAGCGGCGGAATCGTCGCCGGTGAGGCGCTTGCGATAGGCCGCGATCATGTCGCCGCGCTCTTCGGGCGGAATCGGCGCCTGGAAGCGCTCCCATTTGTCGGGGAACATCTCGGAGACGCCGAACTGGTAATACCAGGCGAGCTCGGCTTTGGTGACGGTGTAGATTCCGCGCAAGACGAGCGCGCTGACCCGCTCAGGGTAGGTCTCGGCATAGGCGAGCGCCAGGGTCGAACCCCAGGAGCCGCCGAATACCAGCCAGCGATCGACCTTCGCCGCCGCGCGCAGCCGCTCGATGTCGGCGACCAGGCGCCAGGTCGTATTCGCCTCCAGGCTGGCGTTGGGCGTCGAGCGGCCGCAGCCGCGCTGGTCGAACAGCGTGACGTCGTAAAGCTCGGGGTCGAACAGCCGGCGATGGTCGGGGGCGATCCCGCCGCCCGGGCCGCCATGGAGAAACAATGCCGGCTTGGCCCCGCGTCGGCCGCAACGCTCGAAATAGACCCGGTGCCCGTCGCCGACGTCGACGATGCCGGATTCGTAGGGCTCGATCGGCGGATAGAGCGCGCGCAGGTTGGCCATTGGTCCTCTGATCCGGCGGTCGGAGCGGTCCGTCGCCTGATTAGCGCCAGCGCTCCGTCGGCGCCAGGGGTCGGTCCCGCGCCGCCGCAAGCGCCAAAGTGGAACGACCTGATCTCGCGCAAAAATGCATTTCGATCGACCGCTATATCAGCTATTGCCGGATCGGCGGATTTTCACGGAACGAGAGCGCATTGCATGACGGCGGGCACGGCGACGGTTTCACCATTTGGCTGGCGCCGCTTCCTGGTCGTGGCCGGGCCGGGACTGGTCGTGATGCTGGCCGACACCGACGCCGGCAGCATCATCACCGCCGCCCAGAGCGGCGCGCAATGGGGCTATCGCCTGCTGGCGCTGCAGTTCCTGCTGATCCCGATCCTCTACATCGTCCAGGAGTTGACGGTGCGGCTCGGCGCGGCGACCGGCAAGGGCCACGCCCGGCTGATCCTCGAGCGCTACGGGCGTTTCTGGGCCTGGTTTTCGACCGGAACCCTGATCCTCTCCTGCATCGGCGCGCTGCTCAGCGAGTTTTCCGGCATCGCCGGCGTCGGCGCGCTGATGGGAGTCCCTGCCCCGGCGAGCCTGACGCTGGTGGTGGCGGCGCTGCTCGCCATCGCCTTCACCCGCAGCTACCGCTCCGTCGAGCGCATCGCCATTTTCGTCGGCGCCTTCGAGCTGGTCTTCCTGCTCGTCGCTTGGCTCGCCCATCCGAGCCCCGGCGAAATCGCGACCGGATTCGTTTCGATTCCGCTCGACGACCCGAAATACCTCTATCTCGCCTCGGCCAACATCGGCGCGGTCATCATGCCGTGGATGGTGTTCTTCCAACAGTCCTCGGTGGTCGAGAAGAAGCTGAAAGCGGCCGACATCGGCGCGGAGCGGATCGACACCGCGATCGGCGCAGTGATCACCCAGATCATCATGGCCGCGGTGCTGATCGCCACCGCCGCGACGCTCGGCAAGTCGGGCGGCGGCCAGGCGCTCGACACGGTCCAGGAAATCAGCGCCGCCATCACGCCGTTCCTCGGCCAGATCGGCGGCAATCTCCTGTTCGGGCTCGGCATCTGCGGCGCGGCCTTGGTGGCGACGATCGTCGTCACCCTCGCCGCCGCGCGCACGCTCGGCGAGGTGCTGGGCGTCAACCATAGCCTCGACCACGAGGTCAGCGAGGCGCCCTGGTTCTACGGCGCCTACGCCGCGGCGCTGATCGCCGGCGCGCTCGTGGTCGCCTCCGGCGTCAACCTCGTCGCGCTCAGCGTCGGCGTGCAGGTGATGAACGCGATGCTGTTGCCGATCGTCCTCGGCTTCCTGTTCCTGCTGGCGCGCGGCCTGCCCGAGCCGTGGCGGCTCAGTGGCTGGTACGCCTGGTTCTCGGGCGGCCTGATCGCCGTGACGACGATTTTCGGCGTCTATTCCGGCCTGGCGGGGCTGTGGGGCTAGGTCCCGCGGCTCGGCTTGACTTCCGGCGCTCCCCGACTATGTTGCCGCGCGACTGGCGCCGGCGGGGCTTCCCGAGGGCGCTGTTTCGTTTTTCCGGCGCCTGGCGCCGCTGAGATCGGACACTTCGCGATGGCCAAGGCCGCCTCACTGAAGATCAAGCTGCTGTCGACCGCCGACACCGGCTATTTCTACGTCACCAAGAAGAACGCCCGCACCAAGACCGAGAAGCTGACGTTCAAGAAATACGATCCCGTCGCGCGCAAGCACGTCGAATTCAAGGAAACCAAGATCAAGTAAGCGGCCCCGCCGCTTGGGTTTCCGACGACCAAGGCGCCCCGCGGGGCGCCTTTTTCGTTTCGCAGCGCCTCTAGCCGACGATGTGCTTCTCGATCTCCCACACCGGAAGCTTGGTCAGGTCCTTGTCGATCTCGCCGATCAGCCGCGCCTTGACGTCGCCGTGCAGCGCCTGGCGCAGCTCGGCGAGCGCGCGCGGCGGCGCGACGATGACCAGCGCCGGCGCATCGAGCCGGCGCACCAGCGCCTCGAGCGCCGCCGACACCCGTTGGACGAAGCGATGTTCTTCGATCTCGTGCCAGTCGGTCGACTCCATCGCCGAACGCTGCGTCGAATGGGCGGAGGCGAAGCTGCGACCCGGCTTGTCGCTTCCCTGCTCGTGGGTCGCGGGATTCGCCTCGGCAAATATGCGTTCGGTCACCAGATTGGGGAACTTCGCGTCGCCGGCGTTGCGAAGGAACAGCGCCTTGCGGCCGTCGCCGACGAAGACGAAAGCGTCGTGGGGAAGCGCCAGCTTGTTCATGTCGGACTCCTGAAAGACGAACCGCCGCCCGACGCCGCCGCTAGACGGCGTGAGGCTTGCCGACCAAGCGGACGGCGCTCGACTGCGCGCCTTTGACGCCCTGTTCCTCGACGAAGCGGACCTCAGAGCCGACGCTCAGGCGGTCGAAAGCCCCGCCGACAACGGCGTTGCGGTGAAAATAGACTTCGCGACCCTCCGCCGTTTCAATGAACCCGCAGTCTTCCCCGGCGAGGAATTTCGTCACCCGGCCGAGGCTCTCCGCCGGGCGGCCCTTGACTTGGTGGTCCTTGACTTGGCCGCGCATGTCGCGCGTGACGTCCTCGATCTGCCGCACCGCAGCGTCGAACGCTTCCCGAATCGCCACCAGAGGGTGCTCGCGCTCGGGCGCGTCGCCGCGCGCCCTCGTGACCATGACGTCGTGATGCTCCGGCATCGCGATTCGGATGTCGATTTTGAACAGCTCGCCTTGGCGGTGCCGCGTCTGCGGCCCGACGATCGCCACGTGACAGCTGGTGATCCGATCGCTGAACTTTTCCAGGCGTTTGGCTTGCTTGGCGACTTCGGCTCGGATTTCCTCAGTGGGTTCGCAGTGCTGAAAGGCGATCTCGATTGGCGCTTGCATGACGCAGCCCCTTTCTTGCGGCGCGGCGTCGATGCGACCCCGCTTGGCGCCGCTTACCGAACTCTTTTCACATGTAGGGAGCGCAGAGCCCCGGCGCCAGCGCGGGAGACCGAATTCCGCTCTATTCCGGCGGCTCTTCGCCGGGATCGGCCGGGTCGGCGCCCTTGCTCGCCGGCTGGCCCGGCCGCACCACCCGTTCGCCGCGCGGCCGCTTGGGCGCGGGCGACCATGGGCGGTCCTCCAGCGGCGCGCGATCGGCGGTGACGACGATTCGCGCCCCGTCCCAGTCGAGCCCCACGGCGCCGGTCGTCGCCAGCTTGCGCTCGTCGAAGGTCAGCGCGGCGCAATCGGCCGGCGCGGTCAGCGGGCTGACCACCACCTCGGCGCGGGCGCAATCTTCCTCGAAGGCGGCGCGGTCGAGCACGATGCTGAGCGACTGGCCTTCAGGCAGGCCGGCGACGCAGCCGGTGCGGTCGCAGGCCGCGTCGGGGTCGCGCGCCGTCGCCGGATCGCGGCCGTCGCCGTCGGCCGCCAGCCATTGCTCGACGTCGAAGGCGTTGAGCCGCTTGCCGACGACCAGCAACCCGCCGTCGGGGTCGCGCACCGCCGCGAGATCGCCCGACGGCGCGACGATCGCGTCGTAATGGGCGCCGCTCAGCGCGCCGATGATTCCGATCGCGGCGAAGGGGATCGCCATGGCGCGGAAGGTCCAGGTTCGCCACAGCGTCGCGCTGAGCACGGCGAGGCTGAGGAACGGCAGCGCGAACGGCGCGAAGGCGCTGAGGCGCAGGGTCGAACCGGGCGCCGCGGCGATGATCCGCGCCGCCCACAGGATGAAGCGGATGCCGGCGCCGACATAGAGCCACACCGGCGCGTCGAGCCCGAGCGGATAAAGCGCGGTCCCGATGAGCGCGCCCGGCACGGCGAACAGCTCGATCACCGTCAGCGTCAGCGGATTGCCGATCAGCACATAGGGGCTGAGGTCGTGGAAGTGATAGGCCATGAACGACGCGGTGGCGCTGGTCGCGCAGAACGTGGCGAGGAGCAGCGCGCGCGGCTTGTCGACCAGTTGGACGATGAACGCGCCGCGTCGCGGCGGGCGCCCGCGCTGCGGCAGGAATGGGTCGCGCCCCGCTTCGCCGCGCGCCTGGCGCGCCTCCATCACCGCCACCAGCGCGGCGACCGCGGCGAACGAGAGCTGGAAGCTGACGCCGAGGATCGCCTCGGGCTCCAGCGCGACGATCGCCAGAACGCTGAGCGCGAGATTGCGCATCGTCAGCGCGCGGCGATCGAGCATGACCGCGCCGAGGACGATCAGCGTCATGATCAGCGCCCGCTCGGTGCCGACGCGCGAGCCGGTGGCGAGGTCGTAGGCGAAGGAGCCGATCATCGCCGCGCCGGCCGCCCATTTCTTGATCGGATAGCGGAGCGTCAAGGTCGGCGACAGCGCCAGCAGGCGGCGCGCGACGACGAAGAAGATGCCGGCGACCAGCGTCATCTGCACGCCGGAGATGGTGATGATGTGGAAGATGCCGGCCTCGCGGATGAGGTCCTTGGCGTCGTTGGAGAGGAAGTCGCGCTTGCCCGTCACCATCGCCGCGGCGATCGCGCCTTCGTCGCCGCCGATGATCGCGTTGACCCTGAGCGCCAGGCGGTTGCGGGCGTGGTCGATCGCCGCGCCGAGCCGCTGGCGCCAGGTCGCGTCGATCGGCGGCGGCAGGACGTCGATCGCGCCGAGCGTCGAGCCGACTGCGCCGACGCCGGCGAAGTAGGCGTCGCGGGCGAAGTCGTAGCCGCCCGGCAGGACGGCGCGCGAGGGCGGCAGCAGCCGCGCCTGCAGCGCGACGTAGTCGCCCGCCGCGACCCCCGGCGTCTTGCGGGTCGTCACCCGGACGCGGCGCGGCGCGAGGTCGGCCGGCATGTCGCCGTGATCGACGACGGCGAGCACCAGCCGCGCGCCGACGGTGCGGAAATCGACCTCCTCGACGAAGCCCTGCAGCTTGACGATGCGGATATGGTCGAGCACTGGCGTCTCGACCCGCGCAATGCGCAGGCCGGTCGACAGAAAGCCGGCGCACAAGGCCGCCGCGCCGATCAGCAGCCCGCGCGCCAGCGGCCGCGCGCGCGAGGCCCAGGCGAGCGCGGCGAACAGCGCCGTCAGCAGCGCCGGCAGCCACAGCGCCGGCTCGCGGTCGGCGGCGAAATTGAGCGCGACGCCGGCCATCGCCGCGACCGGAATCCACAGGAAGAAGCGCCGTTCCTCGACCTCGCGCGCCAACGCGCCGGCGAGAAACGCCCGCCAGTCGGGCGCCCACGCAAAACCGCGCCGCGCCAAGGCGGCGACAAGCACGCCGCTGCGCCCCCCAGTCGCCATGGGCGCGAGCTAAGCACGACGGGCGCGCCCGGGAAATCGCAGCGGGCGTGACAGCGTCACAAGCCGCGACGCGGATGCGGACCCTTTGTCCCGCCGCCTTCTTTATGATACGGCGCGCGCCAGCCCCCGGCTTCCAGCGTCAAAATCGAGCCCCATGTCGCAAATCGTAACGCGCTTCGCCCCCTCCCCGACCGGCTTCCTCCATATCGGCGGCGCGCGCACGGCGCTGTTCAACTGGCTCTACGCCAAGCGCCTGGGCGGCAAATTCCTGCTCCGGATCGAGGACACCGACCGCGAACGCTCCACAAAAGCGGCGGTCGAGGCGATCCTCGACGGGCTCGCCTGGCTCGGGCTCGAATGGGACGGCGAGGCGATCAGCCAGTTCGCGCGCGCCGAGCGCCACCGCGAGGTCGTCGAGCAGATGCTCGCCTCGGGCGACGCCTATCGCTGCTACGCAAGCCAGGAGGAACTTGAGGAGATGCGCGCCAAAGCGCGCGCGGAGGGGCGGCCGATGCGCTACGACGGCCGCTGGCGCGACCGCGACCCCTCGGAGGCGCCGGTGGGCGTCAAGCCGGCGATCCGCCTGCGCGCGCGCCAGGACGGCGAGACGATCGTCGACGACAAGGTGCAGGGCAAGGTCGTCTTCGCCAACAAGGAGCTCGACGACCTGGTGCTGCTGCGCTCGGACGGCAATCCGACCTACATGCTCGCGGTCGTCGTCGACGACCACGACATGGGCGTCACCCACATCATCCGCGGCGACGACCATCTGACCAACGCGGCGCGACAGATGCAGATCTACGCCGCGCTCGGCTGGGACGTGCCGATCATGGCCCACATCCCGCTCATCCATGGGCCGGACGGCGCCAAGCTCTCCAAGCGCCACGGGGCGCTCGGCGTCGACGCCTATCGCGGCATGGGCTACCTGCCGGCGGCGTTGCGCAACTACCTCGCGCGGTTGGGGTGGAGCCAGGGCGACCGCGAGTTCTTCTCGACCGAGGAGCTGATCGCCGCCTTCGACCTGCCGGCGATCGGCCGTTCGCCGTCGCGTTTCGACTTCGCCAAGCTCGAGAACATGAACGGCCACTACATGCGCGCGACGCCCGACGACGAGCTGATGGCGATCCTCGTCGACGCGCTGCCCTATCTGCCCGGCGGCCCGGCGATCGCCGCCGCGCTCGACCAATCCAAGCGCGCCCAGCTCCTCGCCGCCCTGCCCGGCCTCAAGGAGCGGGCCAAGACGCTGGTCGAACTCGTCGACGGCGCCGCCTTCCTGTTCGCGCGGCGGCCGTTGCCGATCGACGACAAGGCCGCCGACATCCTCGCCCGTGGCGGGCGCCTGCACCTGGCGGCGCTGCTGCCGCGCCTGAAGGCGGTCGAGGACTGGAGCGCGGGGCAAATCGAAGCTGCGGTGCGCGCCTACGCCGACGACCAGGGCGCCAAGCTCGGAACGATCGCCCAACCGCTGCGCGCGGCGGCGACCGGCCGTTCGACCTCGCCCGGCATTTTCGAAGTGCTCGCTGTGCTCGGCCGCGACGAGAGCCTCGGCCGCATCGCCGACCAAGCCAAGATCGACTGACTCGAACGACGGCGACGCGCGCCTGTCGTCGTCCTGTCACATAGGCCCGGCATGGCGTCGGGGCCGGCGGGGCGCACTCGCCTCGGAAAAGCGCGCGCGCCGGGTGTTTTTCGTTTGCCAATCCGGCCGCCGCTGTGGTTTCCATGCCGACGGTCGGACGCCTGCCCGCCCGCCCAATTCCTCGGCCCCGACGGAACCAACCGATGTCGATGACGAATGCCGCCGCCTCGGCCGGCCGTCGCGTTCTGCCCAACCATTGGGACCTGATCGCGCTGGCGGCGATCATGGCGGTGCTGACGGCGATCGCGCGCGCCTATCACGGCATCTCGGCGCCCTTGCCCACCGCCAACGCCGCGGCGGTCAGCCTCGACTACTGGGCGCTGCCCTATTACGCGCTGCGCACCGCGTTGCGGATGTTCGCCGCGCTCGGTTGTTCGTTCCTGTTCACGTTCACCTACGCGACGCTGGCCGCCAAGAGCCGGCGCGCCGAGATCGTGCTGATCCCGATCCTCGACATCCTGCAATCGGTGCCGATTCTCGGCTTCCTGTCGTTCACCGTGACGTTCTTCCTCGGCCTGTTCCCCGGCAATGTGCTCGGCGCCGAATGCGCGGCGATCTTCGCCATCTTCACCAGCCAGGCCTGGAACATGGCGTTCTCGTTCTATCAGTCGCTGCGCACGGTGCCGCGCGACCTCGACGAAGTCGCGCGCGGCTTCCGCCTCACCGGCTGGCAGAAGTTCTGGCAGCTCGAAGCGCCCTTCGCCGTTCCCGGCCTGATCTGGAACACGATGATGTCGATGTCGGGCGGCTGGTTCTTCGTCGTCGCGTCGGAGGCGATCACCGTCGGCGACACCACCATCACCCTGCCCGGCGTCGGCTCCTACATCGCCGAGGCCAACAACGAGGGGCGCTGGGACGCGATTCTCGCCGCAGTGGCGACGATGGGCGTCGTCATCCTGCTTTACGATCAATTGCTGTTCCGGCCGATCATCGCCTGGGCGGGCAAGTTCCGGGTCGAACTGTCGGTCGGCGAACAGGTCGAGCGCTCGTGGGTGCTCAGCCTGCTCCAGCGCACCAACTGGATCCGTCTCGGCGTGCGGCCGCTGTTCGATGGGCTGCGCTCGGCGGCGATGTGGCGGGTGAGCCTGCCGCCCATCCTTCCCAAGGGCGTGTTCGCCCTCAAGCGGGTGTCGCGCGCCGTCGACGCAATCTGGATCGTCGTCATCGCCGCGGTCGCCGCCTGGGCGATGTGGTCGGTCGTCGCCTACGTAGCGACCGAGCTTGCCTGGCCCGACGTCGGCGAAGTGGCGCTGCTGACCTTCTACACGCTGCTGCGCGTCCTCGCGTTGATGGCGATCGCGACGGTCTTTTGGGTGCCGATCAGCGTCTGGATCGGTCTCAGGCCGCGCTGGGCCGAGGCGATGCAGCCGATCGCCCAGTTTCTCGCCGCCTTCCCGGTCAACCTGCTGTTCGGCGCGGCGGTCAGCCTGGTGCTCGCCTTCAACCTCAATCCCGACATCTGGCTCAGCGTGCTGATCGTCTTCGGCACGCAATGGTACATCGTGTTCAACACCATCGCCGGCGCGGCGGCCTTTCCCAACGACCTGCGCGAGGCGGCGACCAACTTCCGCGTGCGCGGATGGGACTGGTGGCGGCAGGTGATCCTGCCCGGCGTCGCGCCCTATTACCTCACCGGCGCGATCACCGCTTCGGGCGGATCGTGGAACGCCTCGATCGTCGCCGAATTCGTCAAATGGAAGGACCAGACGGTCGCGGCGCACGGCGTCGGCGCCTATATCGCCGAGGCGACCGACAAGGGCGACTTCCCCCGCATCGTGCTCGGCGTGGCGATGATGTCGATCGTCGTGACCTTGGTGAACCGTCTGTTCTGGCGCCGGCTCTATGGCTACGCCGAACGACGGTTGCGCCTGTGATTCAATCCTGACCGGAGACGCGCTCGTGCTCGACCCCTCCTCCGCCATCCTGCTCGACGTCAGCCACGTCAGTCAGACCTATTCGAAGGGCTCCGGCGAAACCGGCGCGCCGGTGCTGCAGGACGTTTCGCTCACTTTGCGCCAGGGCGAGATCGTCTCGCTGCTCGGCCGCTCGGGCTGCGGCAAGTCGACGCTGCTGAGGATCATCTCCGGACTTTCGCGGCCGACCGAAGGCCATGTCAGCATCAGCGGCGAGATGGTCGATGGCCCGGCCGAAGGCGTCGCGATGGTGTTCCAGAGCTTCGCGCTCTTTCCGTGGCTGAGCGTGCTCGACAACGTCGAGATCGGGCCGCGGGCGCAAGGCGTGCCGAACGAGGAGACGCGCAAGCGCGCGCTGCAGGCGATCGACGTCATCGGCCTCGACGGCTTCGAATCCGCCTATCCCAAGGAGCTTTCCGGCGGCATGCGGCAACGCGTCGGCTTCGCCCGCGCGCTGGTCGTGCAGCCGAAAATCCTGCTGATGGACGAACCCTTCTCGGCCCTCGACGTGCTGACCGCCGAGACGCTGCGCACCGACCTGCTCGACCTGTGGCAGGAGGGCCGGATCCCGATCAAGGCGATCCTGATGGTCACCCACAACATCGAAGAAGCGGTGCTGATGAGCGACCGCATCCTCGTCCTCTCCTCCAACCCCGGTCGGGTCGCCGCCGACATCGCCGTTCCCCTTCCCCAACCGCGCGACCGCCTCGATCCCGAATTTCGCCAGCTGGTCGACCGAATCTACGCGCTGATGACCCAGCGCCCCGAACCCAAGCCGGCCGGCCGCGAATCCGCCGCGCCGGGCGCCGGCCTGGGCCTGGCGATGCCGCTGGTCTCGACCAACTCGCTCGCCGGCATGCTCGAAGAGATCGCCGCCCCGCCCTACGACGGGCAGGCCGACCTGCCGCATCTGGCCGACTCGCTGCAACTCGAAGTCGACGATCTCTTCCCGCTCGGCGAGACGCTGCAGCTGTTGAAGCTGGCCGAATTCGCCGAAGGCGACATCAAGCTCACGCCGGCCGGCAAGCGCTTCGTCGACATGGACGTCGACCAGCGCAAGCGCATGTTCGGCGAGCAACTGCTCGCCAACATTCCGATCGCCGCGCACATCAAGCGGGTGCTCGACGAGCGGCCGAGCCACCGCGCGCCGGCGACCCGCTTCCGCGAGGAGCTCGAGGACTACATGTCCGAGGACTACGCCGAACGCACGCTCAGGGCGATCATCAATCTCGGCCGCTACGGCGAACTGTTCGCCTACGACGAGAACGCCCAGGCCTTCAGCTACGAGAACCCGCAATAGCGGCGGCGGCGCCGCAATATCGACAAATTATTGACTTGTCGCGCCGCCCGCGTTCCGGTAGCAATTATTGCACTGCACAATCGCGTTTTGGGCGCCTCGCGCCCGTGGGAGAGTACGCATGACCGACACCACCGCAAGCCTTCAGATCGGCGACAAAAGCGTGGAGTTGCCGGTCAAGCCGGGAACGGTCGGCCCGTCGGTCATCGACATCAGCAAGCTCTACAGCCAGACCGGGATGTTCACCTTCGACCCGGGTTTCACTTCGACGGCGAGCACCGAGTCGAAGATCACCTACATCGACGGCGACGCCGGCATCCTGCTCTATCGCGGTTACCCGATCGACCAGCTGGCCGAATACGGCGACTTCCTCGAGTCCTGCTACGTGCTGCTCAACGGCCACCTGCCGACCGCCGCGCAGAAGGCCGAGTTCGATTACCGCGTCAGCCGCCACACCATGGTCCACGAGCAGATGTCGCGGTTCTTCAACGGCTTCCGTCGTGACGCGCATCCGATGGCGGTGATGGTGGCCTGCGTCGGCGCGCTGGCGGCCTTCTACCACGACTCGATCGACATCAACGATCCGCGCCAGCGCGAGATTGCTTCGGTGCGCATGATCGCCAAGATGCCGACGCTCGCGGCGATGGCGTACAAGTATTCGATCGGCCAGCCGTTCATGTATCCCAAGAACGATCTCGGCTACAGCGCCAACTTCCTGCGCATGTGCTTCGGCGTCCCTTGCGAGGACTACCGCGTCAATCCTGTCATGGCGCGCGCGCTCGACCGGATTTTCGTTCTGCACGCCGACCACGAGCAGAACGCCTCGACCTCGACGGTGCGCCTCGCTGGCTCGTCCGGCGCCAACCCGTTCGCCTGCGTCGCCGCCGGCATCGCCTGCCTGTGGGGGCCGGCGCACGGCGGCGCCAACGAAGCGGCGCTGAAGATGCTCGGCGAGATCGGCAGGGTCGAGAACATTCCCAAGTACATCGCGCGGGCCAAGGACAAGAACGACCCGTTCCGGCTGATGGGCTTCGGCCACCGCGTCTACAAGAACTACGACCCGCGCGCCAAGATCATGCAGAAGACGGCGCACGACGTGCTCAACCAGCTCGGCATCACCGACGACCCCCTGCTCGACGTCGCGATGGAGCTCGAGCGCATCGCCCTCAACGACGAGTATTTCATCGAGAAGAAGCTCTACCCGAACATCGACTTCTATTCCGGCATCACCCTCAAGGCGATGGGCTTCCCGACCGACATGTTCACGGTGCTGTTCGCGGTCGCGCGCACCGTCGGCTGGATCGCCCAGTGGAAAGAGATGATCGACGATCCGGGACAGAGAATCGGCCGTCCGCGCCAGCTTTACACCGGCGAAACGGAGCGCGAGTACAAGGCGCTGCGCGACCGCTGAGGTCACGAAGCGCGCCGCCCCTCGGCGCGCGCTAGCGCTTCGCCGTCTCGATCAACCCGCGCGCGCCCTCTTTCAGCGCGCTCCATTGCGACAGCAGCGACGCCGCGAAGCGAAGCTCGACGTCGAGATCGCCGAGACGGAATTCGGCGACGCAGGTGTTGGGCGTCTTGCGCGCCGGGTCGGGACGGCGGCAACGCGCGGCGAAGTCGCGGCCCTCCGGCGCGACGTAGAACAACTCGTCGCCTTCGAACGGGCTGCCGTCGACGAAGGCGCGCGCCACCAGCCCGCCGGGATGGCTCCACGAATTCTCGTCGAGAAAGCGCTGGTAGAGGCGCGCCGTGCGCTCGGCGGGGTCGAGCGCGGGATCGGCGGGCTTCAGCCCGATGAAGACGAGGCGCGCGAAGCGGTCATCGATATCGGTCGCGGCGGCGACGTCGGAGAAGCCGCCGGCCGGCGTGAAGTCGGGGAAGAAGGCGACGAGCTCCGCCGCGCCGGCGCCGTTCGGGCGCAGGTAGGCGCTCGCCAACCTCAGCCGCTCGGCGCCGACCGTCACGATTGCAAAACGCGAGGCCGGCGCGGCGAGCCGACGGGTGACGAGCGCGCCCGCGCCGACGACGGCGAGCGCGACGACAAAGGCGACGAGCGCGACGATCCTCGAGCGCATAAGGCCTCCGTCGGCGCGGCCGATCAAGCGCGATTCGCCGGCCTCCTCCCGGGATAGGCCGCGCCGCGCCGCCGCGCTATAGCCTAGCTTCCGCTTCGGAGCCGGACCATGACCCTTTACGCCCTCGCCGATCGCCGACCGCTGTTGCCGGCCTCCGGGCGCTATTGGATCGCCGCCAACGCCAGCGTGATCGGCGACGTCGCGCTCGGCGACGATTGCAGCGTGTGGTTCGGCGCGACCTTGCGCGGCGACAACGAGCGCATCGCTTTGGGCGCCCGCACCAACGTCCAGGACGGCGCGACGCTGCACACCGACCTCGGCTTTCCGCTCGACATCGGCGAGGACTGCACCATCGGCCACAACGCGATCCTGCACGGCTGCACGATCGGCGCCGGTTCGCTGATCGGCATGGGCGCGGTCGTGCTCAACGGAGCGAAGATCGGCCGCGGCTGTCTGGTGGGGGTCGGCGCGCTGATCACCGAAGGCAAGGTCTTCCCCGACGGCGCGCTGATCGTCGGCGCGCCGGCGCGGGCCAAGCGCACGCTCGACGAAGCGGCGGTCGCCGGCCTCGCTCGCGCCGCGGCGGCCTATGTCGACAAGGGTCGGCGCTTCGCCGCCGGACTGAAGCCGATCGGATAAAAAAAGGGCCGGCGCTTATGGCCGGCCCGAGCGCGAAGCGGAACTGGGGGACGAGTTCGGCTTCGATGGAGGTGCGAGCAAAGCTAGCGCGTTCGTTTTGCCGAGCCGGTAAGAAAGTATCGACAATTGGACTTAAAACGCGCTTTACGGCGGCGCGGGCCGGCTAAAGGCGGATGTTCTCGTCGAACATTTCCTCCGGGACGAGCCGGTTGAACTCCACCGCGAGGCCGCCGTTGAACACGCGCACCACCTGCGCCGGCCGCGTCCCGACGACGACCGGCGCGCCGATCGGCGGCAAGGCGTCGACGGTGAGCGCGGCGCCCGAGCGCGAGACGTCGACGATCCGCGCCAGATGCTGGCGTCCGCCGGGCAGGGTCAACGTCGTCGAGCGGTTGCGCGGTTCGATGCGCTCATGGCGGCGATCCTCCGGCATGCCGAGAACCTGGCGGTTGGCGAGCCAGGTGAGCTGATCGGCGAGTTTCTCGCGCTTGAGCGGCGGCAGCTTCATCTGGATGGCGAAGCCGCCGTAGAAATGACGCGCGACCGTGCCTTCGACGCGGCCGACCTGGTTGAGATAAGCGATGATGCGCTCGCCGATCTCGCCGCTCGCTTCCGCTTCGAAGGCGATGCCGCCAGGCGAAATGTCGATCGTCGCGCAAGGAAATTCCTGACGATCCTGGCGCATGAATTGACCGGTGAGGCGCACTTTCACGCGCTGGTGACGCCGTCGCTCGTGGCGTCCGGCGTCGATCGCGAATGCTGTGGCCGCTCTCACCTCGCTCGACTCCAGGATCTCGCTAGAACCGCCCAACCGGCCATGCGCGCACGAGTTGCAAATCACGCCGTGGCGCAACTGACAAATCGTAATGCGAATGCAGTTAACGGACGATTACGATTGAGGCGTTCGCGCGTCAGCGGCCCGAGCCGAGCAGGTAAAGATGACCGCGTCGCGTCGGCCGCGGCGGACGGGCGAATTCATCTTCGTGCGACGGTTCGCCGCTGGGGGGGTCGTCGTCGCGATCCGACGAGCCGAGCGCGCGCAAGGTCAGCAGCGTCAGCGCCCCGACGCCAACCAGGCCGAGCCAGCGCGGAACGCCGCGCGGCGCGCAACAGCCGAGCGCGCGGGCGTGCGTGTCGCCGCGGCGGCGCAGCGGCAGCAACAGGACCTCGACGTCGACCTGCGGAAAGCCGAGCGGCGCGGCGGCGGCGCCGATCAGGAACGGCTGCGCCTCGTCGGCGAGCGCGACGACGATCTCGGCGACCTCGGCGCGGTCGGCCTCGCGCCACAGGTCGAGGAACGGCTTGCCGCGCAGCTCGCGCAGGAACAGGGCGTTGGTGCGGGTGCCGACGACCCGCAACGGGAATCCCGCCGCCGGGTCGAATTCGAGAATGAACGTGTCGGCGAGGACGCCGCGGATCGCGCCCGGATCGACGTCGTCGCGCTCAGGCGCGCTGCGCGCGCCGCGCAGCGCGTTCCAATAGGCGAACAGTTCCCGGCTCGCGGCGAGCTTCATGGCGGTCTCCCGCCG
>NZ_JBEKVH010000041.1:0-26628 GCF_049514155.1 Roseiarcus sp.
ATTCGCCGGTTGGGACGAAGCCGCCTTCCGCGCCGCCGGCTTCCGCGCCGTGCCCGGCTGCATCGTGCGCCGCTCGGCCTATGTCGCGCCCGACGCGGTGCTGATGCCGTGCTTCGTCAACCTCGGCGCCTATGTCGGCGCGAAGACCATGGTCGACACCTGGGTCACCGTCGGCTCGTGCGCGCAGATCGGCAAGAACGTGCATCTCTCCGGCGGCGTCGGCATCGGCGGCGTGCTCGAGCCGCTGCAGGCCAACCCGACCATCATCGAGGACGACTGCTTCATCGGCGCGCGCTCGGAAGTGGTCGAGGGCGTCATCGTCGGCGAGGGTTCGGTGGTGTCGATGGGCGTGTTCATCTCCGCCTCGACCAAGATCGTCGATCGCGCCACCGGCAAGATCCATGTCGGCTACGTGCCGCCCTACTCCGTCGTCGTCTCCGGCTCGCTGCCGGGTAAACCTTTGCCCGACGGTTCGCCGGGCCCGTCGCTCTATTGCGCCGTGATCGTCAAGACGGCCGACGCCAAGACGCGCGCCAAGACCAGCATCAACGAACTGCTGAGAGACTGATGGCGGAAAGCCCGCGGGCGGCGCGTTTCCGCTTCCTCTATCGCGAAACCGAAGGGTTCATCGGCGGGCGCGAATGGGCGCTGGCCAGCGCCGCGCCGGTCGGCGTCGCGCTGGTCCTCACGGTCATCGCCTTGGCCGTCGCGCCGGACGCGCCGCGCGACCTCGCGCATGAAGCGTTCATCGATCCGCTCACCGTCGCGCGGCACGCCTATCTGATCGTCTACGCCTTCGCGCTGATCCTGTGCGCGGTGGCGGAATATTTCGTCAGCGCCAAGCGTTTCGCCGACCGCGGCAGGCCGCCGGCGCTCGCCGGCCTGGCGCCGTTCTCGCTGCTCATCGCCGGCGCCGCCGATTGGTATCAGCCGCGCTCGGAAGGGACGATGCCGGAGGGGTTCGTCTATGTCTTCGCCGCGCTCGCCGTCGCGATCGTGGCGTGGAACGGGATCGAGCTCGGCTTCGGCGCGAGCCGGAGACGGTGACGCACGCGGTAAAGCGTGAGTCTGCGGCCAAACCAAAGAAGTCGTCATGGCCGTCCCCGGATCAAGTCCGGGGACGGCCATGACGGCGGAGGAGAATAAGTCTGATCTAACACGCTGATCACGTTTACCTAATTCCGGCTCTCCAACCGCCCCGCCGCAACAATTCCTTGTCGTTTTCCGCGGCTTGCGGCATATTCGAGCACAGTGGAGATGGCGCGCCTAAGCCGCCTTCCGCTTCCCCTTCATCGCAGGATCGCTCATGTCGCCAGACGACGCGCCGGATCGCGCGCGCATAGCCGCGCCCGCGCGGCGAGGGGCAAAAATCGTCGCCGCGCTGGTCTCCGGCCAATCGGTCGAGGCGATCGCCGAAAGCGAGCGGCTGACGCGCAAGCGGGTCGAGACGCTGTTGCGCGACGAACTCAGGCGGCGCTGGGTCGCGCCGGCGGCCGACCACGCGCGCCTGCAGATCATACGGCTGGAAGCGATGGCGGCGACGCTCGCGCCTTTGGCCGTAAACGGCGACCCGCCGGCGATCGACCGCGTGCTGAAGATCCTCGACCGGCTCGACCGCTACCACGGCCTCGGCAAGCTCGTTCCGGCGAACGACGCGCCCGACGCAGGCGGGCGCGAGCGGCTGCTCGCCAAACTCAACGCGATGGCCGAGCGGATGATCGCGGCGCGAAAGACCGAGCCGTGAGCGCGCGCGCCAAGCCCGCTCGCAAGCCGCGCGGCCTTGGCTGGCGCGCCGCCGGCCGCGCCGGCCCGAAGCTGCTGCGCAACATCGGCGCGCTGCTCGAATTGTCGCCGGCCGAGCGCGCCAAGCTGCTCGGCGGGCTCAGCGACAAGCAATGCGACGAACTCTTCTACGACTGGTCGCTGTGGGCGCGCGACGACCAGCGGCCGCCGCCGGGCGACTGGATCTACTGGCTGATCCTCGCCGGCCGCGGCGCCGGCAAGACCCGCGCCGGCGCCGAAGCGGTGCGCGAATGGGCGAAGAGCTTCGCCATCGTCAACCTGATCGGCGCGACCCACGACGACGTGCGCGACGTGATGGTGCTGGGCGAATCCGGACTGATGGCGGTCTGCCCGAGCGGCGAGCGGCCGCGCTACGCGCGCGCTTCGGGCCGGCTCGACTGGCCCAACGGCGCCGTCTCGCTGCTGTTCTCGGCCGAAGAGCCGGACCGACTGCGCGCGCTCGCGGCGCGGCTCGACCGCATGCTCGACGTCTGAGGCTGGAACACCGTCAAACTGCTGTCTCCATCACCGCCCGCAGCGCTGGCGGAACGCGCATCGGTCGGCCGTCGCGTAGCGCCGCCACAAGGATCTTCGCTACGGCGAGAGTCTTGTCGCCACGCGACACGGTCTGGGCGAAGTCGATCGCCGCGCCGCGTACCGCGGCGACGCGCGTCTCGACGCGCAGGAGGTCGTCGATGACCGCGGGAGCGAGATAGTCGATCTCGAGTCGGCGAACGGCGAAGACCACGTGCTGTTCACCCGCGAGAGCGCCGTGTTCGTAACCGAGCGCGCGCAGCCATTCAGTGCGGCCGCGCTCCATAAAACGAAGATAAGAGGCGTGGTAGACGCGCCCAGAGAAGTCGGTGTCTTCGTAATAGACGCGCACCGCGAGTTCGTGAAAGGGCGTCGGCGTGATCATCTCGAATGCGCTCCGGTTCGGCGCGCGGGCAAACTACCTCCCGCCGGCGCTCGGGGAAAGGCGCGCCTCGCGCTTTGACCCCCCGGCGGCGCGATGCTATGCGCCCGACCATGCGGGTGGTTTTCATGGGCGCGCCGGATTTCGCCACGCCGGCCTTGCGCGCCATCCTCGAGCATGGCCACGAGGTCGTCGCGGTCTACACCCGCGCGCCGCAGCCAGCCGGGCGGCGGGGCCTGGAGCTGACCAAGACCCCAGTCCACCGCCTCGCCGATGACTTCAGCCTGCCGGTCGTGACCGCCGCGACCCTGCGCAGCGCCGAGGCGCAAGAGACGTTCCGCGCCTTCGCCGCGGACGTCGCCGTCGTCGTCGCCTACGGCCTCATTCTGCCGCCGGCGGCGCTGGCGGCGCCGCGGCTCGGCTGCCTCAACCTTCACGCCTCGCTGCTGCCCCGCTGGCGCGGTGCGGCGCCGATCCAGCGCGCGATCATGGCCGGCGACGCCGAAACCGGCGTCGACCTCATGCGCATGGAGGCCGGGCTCGACACCGGTCCGGTCGCGCGCGAGATTCGCGCGCCGATCCGCCCCGATGAAACCGCCGGCGAACTTGCCGCCCGGCTCGCGGCGCTCGGCGCGCAATTGATCGCCGAGTCCCTGCCCGAGCTCGCCGCCGGTCGCCTTGCCTTTCATCCGCAAAGCGCCGAGGGCGCGACCTACGCGCATAAGATCGACAAGAGCGAAGCGGCGATCGACTGGAGCGCCGACGCCGTCGCGGTGCGCAACCGCATCCACGGCCTCTCGCCCACACCCGGCGCGCACAGCGAAATTGCGATCGGCGGACGCTTGGAGCGGGTCAAGATTCTTCGCGCCGAAGTCGTCGAAGGGGCCGGCCCGCCCGGCGCCGTGGTCGAAGCTTCGATGGTCGTCGCCTGCGGCGACAAGGCGATTCGCGTCGTCGCCGCCCAGCGTCCCGGCAAGACCCTCATGAGCGGAGCGGAGCTGATGCGCGGCGCCAAGCTCGACGTCGGCGCGCAATTCAATCCCCCAGCGCCGCCTCAAAGCGAGCGCTGAGCCGGCGCTTGAGCTCGTCCTTCGCCGACTCGGCGGCGCGCAGGATCTGGCTCGCGCGCAGAAAGTCGAGCACGCCGAATTGTTCGACGCCGGGCCGCACGAGAATGTCGGGCGACCGCATCTTCAGCTTCTGCGCGGTGATCGCGCCCTGCATGATCTGCGCCGCGCCGAACATCGACTGGAACGGGGCAGGACGGCGCGACTCGCGGCGGCGACCGCCGAAGGTGACGTCGACGGCGACGACGACGTCGGCGCGGTCGAACAGCAGGTCGTAGGGCAGCGGATTGACCGCGCCGCCGTCGATCAGGTACCGGCCGCTATAGGCGACGGGCTGAATCAGACCGGGGATCGCCATCGATCCGGCGACCGCCGGCCCGAGCGCGCCGCTCGACATGACGAGCTCGCGGCGATCGTAGAAATCCGTCGCGACGACCAGCAAGGGTTTGGCGAGCCCCTCGAAAAAGTCCGGCACCGCCTCCGGCCAGAACAGGTCGAGGCAGACCTCGCCGTCAAGCAGCACCGGGTTGCCGCGACCGCGCAGGACGAGATCGGAGAAGCGTCCGACCCGCGCCCGCAGCAGCTTGCCCATCATCTCACTGCGGCTGCGCACCGCGTCGATCGCATAGGCGCGGATTTCGCGCCCGCTCATTCCCGCGGCGTACGCGGCGCCGATCATCGCGCCGATCGAAGTTCCAGCGATCGCCGACGGCGCGACGCCGAGCTCGTCGAGCGCCTCAAGCACGGCGATATGGGCGAAGCCGCGCGCGCCGCCGCTGCCGAGCGCGATGGCGACGATCGGTTCGGAAGCGCCTCCGCGCGCGAAGATCGGCGTTGCGCCAGAGTCCATTCACCCGCCCTTCTTCATTGCGACCGCGCGCCAACCGATGTCGCGCCGGCAGAAGCCGCCCGGCCAGTCGATACGATCGACGGCGGCGTAGGCGCGCGCCTGCGCCTCAGCGACATCGCGGCCGAGCGCGGTGACCGCAAGCACGCGGCCGCCGTCGGCGACCAACTTTTCGCCGTTGCGGCGCGTGCCGGCGTGCAGGATCGTCACGCCCGGCGCGCGCGCCGCGGCGTCGAGCCCGCGGATCGGCGTGCCCTTCTCCGGCGTTCCGGGATAGCCGCGCGCCGCCATGATCACCGTGAGCGCCGCTTCGTCCGAAAAACGTGGCGCGCGGTCGGGCAAAGCGCCGCGCGCGCAACCGAGCAGGAATTCGAGCAGGTCGTCGTCGAACCGGGCCAGGATCGCCTCGGCCTCCGGGTCGCCGAAGCGGACGTTATACTCGATCAGCTTCGGTCCGTTTGCGCCGACCATCAACCCGACGAACAGCACGCCGCGGAACGGCGCGCCGCGTTTGGCCATCCCGGCGACGGTCGGCGCGACGATCTCGCGCATCACCTGCTCGCTCAAGGCCGGCGTCAGCAACGGCGGCGGCGAATAGGCGCCCATGCCGCCGGTATTGGGGCCGGAATCGCCGTCGCCGACGCGCTTGTGGTCCTGCGCGCCGGCGAAGGCAACAGCGCGCGTTCCGTCGCACAGGGCGAAGAACGACAGCTCTTCGCCGTCGAGATAGTCCTCGACCACGAGTTGCGCGCCGGCCCCGCCGAAGGCGCCGGCGAACATCGATTGGATCGCCTGCTCAGCTTCGTCGAGCGTCATCGCAACGACGACGCCTTTGCCGGCGGCGAGGCCATCGGCCTTGACGACGATCGGCGCGCCCTTGGCGCGGACGTAGGCGAGCGCCGACGCCGCGTCGGCGAGGCGACGATAGTCGCCCGTCGGAATGCCGAACTCCCGGCAGAAATCCTTGGCGAATCCTTTCGAGCCTTCGAGGCGCGCGGCCGCTTTGCTCGGCCCGAAGCACAGGATGCCCGCAGCGGCGAGATCGTCGACAACGCCGGCGACCAGCGGCGCCTCGGGACCGACGACAACCAGCCCGATTTCGCGCGCACGACAGAAGTCGACGATCGCCGCGTGATCGTCGATCGGCAGCGCGACGTTTTCGGCCAGTGCGGCGCAACCCGGATTGCCCGGCGCGACAAAGAGCCTCGACAGCGACGGCGATTTCGCCAGCGCCATCGCCAGAGCATGCTCGCGGCCGCCGCCGCCGAGAATGAGAACGTTCATCGCCTGTCCTTGCCGCTCCTGTCGCGACTGCTGGGCGCGCCAGCGATTTGCGGCGGTTTGAGCAATTCCGCGCCCCGAGGTCAAACCCGCATCTCGGCGAGACGGCTGAGCCAGGCCTCCACGCCCGCGCCCCCTTCCGAGGGAAGCGCGGCGGCGAGCCGCCGATGATGGCCGCCGAGCCGATCGCGGCAGGCCGCCAGCAGACGCGCGCCGAGTTCGGTCGCCTCGGCGCGGCGGATGCGGCCATGGCGCTCATGGGCGCGACGCAGAACTGCGCGTTTGCGCTCGAGATTGGCCAGCACGAGGCTCGTCGTCTGCGGCGTCAGGCGCTCGGCGCGGGCGATCTCGGCGTTGCTGATCCCCGGCGTCTCGAAGACGGTCTTCAGCACCGCGTATTGGGCCAACGTGACGCCGAGATCGGCGAGCGCGCGCTCGACCGCCAAGCGGTGGGTCGCCGCCGCGCGACGCAACAAGTCGTCGAGTTTGGCTTCGGTCATGCTCGGCGCGCTCCCTTTTTTTGCCCATGATATACGAATTCGAATATCTTGAACAACGCGGCCTTGGCCCGGTCGCGTGCGGACCCTATGTTCCGCTCGCCGGCGCTTCGCCGCGCTCCGCTCGGAGTTTCGCCATGACATCCGCCTGGCGCTGGGGCCTCGTTGCGGCCCTTTTCGCCGCCGCCGCCGCGACCGCTCACGCCCAATCGGCCGACCCGGACCTCATCTTCCGCAAGTCGACCACGTTCAAGCTTTTGACCCCGAACGACAAACTCGCCGTTTATGGCATCGACGATCCCGTCGTCGAGGGCGTCGCCTGCCACTACACCGCGCCGGAAAAGGGCGGCCTCGCCGGCGCCTTCGGCCTCGCCGAGCAGACGTCCGACATTTCGCTCGCCTGCCGTCAGTACGGCCCGATCAAGTTCAAGGCGAAGTTCGAGCAGGGCGAAGTCGTCTTCAGCGAGCGCCGATCGCTGATCTTCAAGAAGATGCAGATCGTCCGCGGCTGCGACGTCAAGCGCAACATCCTGGTCTATATGACCTATTCGGACAAGCTGATCGACGGGTCGCCGAAGAACTCAACTTCCACGGTGCCGATCGAGCCATGGGGCGGCTCGAACGACATCCCGAAATGCGCTGACTATCTGCGCTGAGCGGCGCCGCGCGTCTCAGTCGCCGCAGGTGACGATATAGGCCGCGTCGGCCGCCGCGGCGCCGTTGGCGCGGCCGAACGACAGCGCCGCGCCGCGGCCTTCCGCCGCACACCAGGCGTCGGCGACGGCGCGACCGCATTCGCCGCCCTCGCCGAGGCATTCCTGCAGCCCGTAGCCGTCGTTGGCGGCGATGGGGAAGACGCGCGCCTGCCCAGCCGAGGCGGCCTGGGAAAGGCCGAAACCCAGCGCGCAGGCGGCGGCGAAGGCGAGGAGAGCGGAAAGAGGGGCGAGGTTACGCATGAACGAGCCTTACGGTCTGGCAAGCGAACGCGAATCGTCGAAGGGTGAACAAAATCTGTGCGAACTTCATAAAATTGCGTTAACGGCGACATTAGGGCGGGCGCGCCCTCGCGCTTGACATCGCCGCCCCTCTAAGAGATGGATGCCGCCATGACGCGCCTGACCCGCATTTGCCGGATCATCATCATTAGCCGCTAGCTCTTAGCTGGCTGGCTCGCGTCTCTCTGTCTGAAGTTTCGAGAAGCGATCGACCGGCCGGTCCGGCGCATGCGTGCGACCTGGTCCTGACCCGAATTCTTGGAACCGAGATGCCGACCCCGCTCCGACTTTACAATACGCTGACGCGCAGCAAGGCCGAGTTCGCCCCGCTCGATCCTCGCGCGGTGCGCATGTATGTCTGCGGGCCGACGGTCTACGACTTCGCCCATATCGGCAACGCGCGGCCGGTGATCGTCTTCGACGTGCTGTTCCGGCTGCTGCGGCGGCTCTACGGCGAGGCGAACGTCGTCTACGCGCGCAACGTCACCGACGTCGACGACAAGATCAACGCCCGCGCCGCGCGCGACTTCCCCGACCTGCCGCTCAATGCGGCGATCGCCTGCGTCACCGAGGCGACCGAACGCCAGTTCCACCACGACGTCGCGGCGCTCGGTTGCCTGCCGCCAACCCACGAGCCGCGCGCGACCGCCCATATCGACGAGATGAAGGCGCTGATCGAGCGGCTGGCGGCGCGCGGCGTCGCCTATGTCGCTGAGGAGCACGTCCTGTTCTCGCCGAGCGCGATGGACGCGCTCAAGGGCGCGCCGCGCTACGGCGCGCTGGCGAGGCGCTCGCTCGACGAGATGCTCGCCGGCGCGCGGATCGACGTCGCCCCCTACAAGCGCGACCCGATGGATTTCGTGCTGTGGAAGCCGTCGAAGGCCAACGAGCCGGGATGGCCGAGTCCGTGCGGGATCGCGACGCTTGGCCGACCCGGCTGGCACATCGAGTGCTCGGCGATGTCGATGGCCGAACTGCTCGCGCCGTTCGGCGGCGGGCTCGCTTGCAACGATCCAACGAAGAACGTCTTCGACATCCACGGCGGCGGCGTCGACCTCGTGTTCCCCCACCACGAGAACGAGATCGCGCAGTCGTGCTGCGCCTTCGGCGCGCCGCGCATGGCGAACGTCTGGATGCACAACGGCTTTTTGCAGGTCGAAGGCGAGAAGATGTCGAAGAGCCTCGGCAACTTCATCACCATTAACGACCTCCTGCGCACGGAGGCCTTCGGAGGGCGGTCGTGGTCGGGCGAAGCGCTGCGGCTGGCGATGCTGCGCACCCATTACCGCCAGCCGATCGACTGGACGGCGAAAGCGCTGGAAGAGGCTGAAAGCACACTCGACCGCTGGTACGACGCCGTCGGCGACGTCGAGCCGGGCGGCGAAATTGCGCCCGGCGTCGAGGAAGCCCTCTGCGACGATCTCAATACGCCGGCCGCGCTCGCCGAACTTCACCGCCTCGCGCACCCGTCCGTGGCCGGAATCATATTGCCTGGCGTCACCCTCGCGGGCCAACAACCGGCCCCAGCGCTGTTGAAGGCCAGCGCAAATCTGCTGGGCCTGCTGACGCAGAAGCGCAGCGAGCGTCAGGCCGCCGGCCTGGCGGCGGCCGCCGTCGACCGCAGCGAAGTCGAGCGGCTGGTCGCAGCGCGCGCCGCCGCCCGCGCGACCAAGAACTGGGCGGAGTCCGACCGCCTGCGCGACGCGCTCTCGGGCATGGGCGTCGTCGTCAAGGATTCCAAAGGCGGCACGACCTGGGAGGTCAAGCGATGAGCGCCGTCTCCCTGCGCCCCTACCTTCCCGCCGACGCCGAGCGCTGCGCCGCCATCTTTCGCGCCAGCGTCGAAGGCCTGGCGATCGAAGACTACAGCGCCGACCAGTGCGTCGCCTGGGCGGCGCAGGCCGACGATCCCGACTTTCCCAAGCGCCTCGTCGGCGCGTTGACGCTGGTGGCGCTCGTCGACGGCGAGCCGGCCGGTTTCGCCTCGCTCAAGGGCGCAGAGACGATCGACATGCTCTATGTCGAACCCGACTTCGCGCGGCAGGGCGTCGCGACCGCCCTCATTGACGCGCTCGTCCGCCTCGCCGCCGCGCGCGGCGCGAAGACGCTGACGAGCGACGTCAGCGACACGGCGCGGCCGCTGTTCGACCGCCGAGGATTCCAGGCCCAACGCCGCAACCTCGTCCAGCTCGACGACGAATGGCTGGCGAACACCACCATGACCAAGCGCCTCGCGCCGCCAGGCGGCGCGGACGAGCCGGCGCGCCATTGAGGAAACGACGATGACCCGCGAACGCCTCTACCTCTTCGATACGACGCTGCGCGACGGCGCGCTGACCACCGGCGTCGATTTCTCGCTGGAGGACAAGCGGCAGATCGCAGCGATGCTCGACGGACTCGGCGTCGATTACGTCGAGGGCGGCTATCCCGGCGCCAACCCGATCGACACGCGCTTCTTCGAGCGCAAACCGACCAAGCGCGCGCGCTTCTGCGCCTTCGGCATGACCAAGCGACCCGGCCGCTCGGCGGCCAACGATCCCGGCGTCGCCGCCCTCATCGCCGCCGACGCCGACGCGATCGTCTTCGTCGCCAAGACTTGGGACTATCACGTCCACGTCGCGCTCGGCTGTACGCTGGAGGAGAACCTCGCTTGCATCGTCGACAGCGTCAAAGCGGCGATCGCAGCCGGCCGCGAGGCGATGGTCGATTGCGAACATTTCTTCGACGGCTACAAGGCCAACCCCGCTTACGCGCTCGAATGCGCGCGCGCCGCCTATGACGCCGGCGCGCGCTGGGTGGTGCTGTGCGACACCAACGGCGGCACGCTGCCCGACGAAGTCGAGCGTATCGTCGCCGAGGCGGCGCGTGTCGTCCCCGGCGACCATATCGGCATCCACGCCCACAACGACACCGACAACGCGGTGGCCAACTCGCTCGCCGCGGTGCGCGCGGGCGCCCGTCAGGTGCAAGGCACGTTGAACGGACTCGGCGAGCGTTGCGGCAACGCCAACCTCGTCTCGCTGATTCCGTCGCTGGCGCTGAAAGTCGGGCTCGCCGACCGGTTCGAGACCGGCGTGTCGGAAGCATCTCTGCGCGAGCTCGCCAAGATCTCGCACGCCTTCGACGAACTGTTGAACCGCGCCCCCGACCGCCACGCGCCTTACGTCGGCGCATCCGCCTTCGCCACCAAGGCCGGCATTCACGCTTCCGCCCTGGCCAAGGACCCGCGCACTTACGAGCACATACAGCCGGAGACCGTCGGCAATGCGCGCGCGATCCTCGTCTCCGATCAGGCCGGCCGCTCCAACCTCATCGCCCAGCTCGCCAGCAAGGGGATCGTCGCGAACCCCGACGACCCCAAGCTGTCGCGACTGCTCGGCGAGGTGAAGGACCGCGAGGCGCAAGGCTTCGCCTATGAGGCGGCTGACGCGTCGTTCGAGCTGCTGGCGCGCCGCACGCTCGGCGAAGTGCCGAGGTTCTTCGACGTCGAGAGCTTCCACGTCAGCGTCGAGCGCAAGTTCAATTCGCACGGCGCGCTCTATTCCGCCTCGCAGGCGGTGGTGAAGATCCGCATCGGCGACCAGACGTCGATCTCCGCCGCCGAAGGCAACGGCCCGGTCAACGCGCTCGACCTCGCGTTGCGAAAGGACCTCGGCGCCTACCAGAAGCATATCGACGACCTCGAGTTGCTCGATTATCGCGTGCGCGTCTTCCAGGGCGGCACCGACGCGGTGACGCGGGTGCTGATCGAGTTCGGCGAGGCCTCCTCAGGCGCGCGCTGGTCGACCGTCGGCGTCTCGTCCAACGTCATCGACGCGTCGTTCCAGGCGCTGGTCGACGCGATCGACTACAAGCTGGTCAAGGTCGGCGCCGCGGCGCCGTAACTTTCTTTCCGCGGCAGGGAATAAACGCCGCTTTCCGCGAGTCTCTCCTCATGAGCGGCGACGCCGCGCCATGAGGAGGACCGCATGACAGAACGCGATTCGCTGCACCTCGACCGCCGCCAGGCCCTCAGCTGCATGGTGTGGGCTGGTTCCGGCGTCGTCTGGACCATCGCCGGCGGCATTCCCGCCTCGCGCCTGATCGGCGAGGCGGCGGCTGAAGAAGGCGGCTTTTCCTTCGTCCAGATCTCCGACAGCCATATCGGCTTCGACAAGCCGGCCAATCCCGACACCCGCGCGACGTTGGACGCGGCGCTCGACCAGGTCATCGCCCTGCCCCGTCGGCCGGCGTTCATGATCCACACCGGCGACGTCACTCATGCCGCGACTCCGCAGCAGTTCGACGACGCGGGGCAATTGATCGGCCGCGCGCGCCTCGACGTGCGTTACGCCCCCGGCGAGCACGACATCGTCGACGCGGCGACCCGCGCCGCTTATCTCGACCGCTTCGGCAAGGGCGCGACCGGCGGCGGCTGGTACGCCTTTGACTATGGCGGCGTCCACTTCGTCAGCCTGGTCAACGTCGTCGACCTCAAGGCGAACGGCCTCGGTTCGCTCGGGCCGGAGCAGCTCGCCTGGCTCGCCGAGGATCTCGGCGGCAAGACCAGTTCGACGCCGATCGTCGTCTTCGCTCACATACCGTTATGGACGATCGCGCCGGAATGGGGATGGGGAACGGAGGATTCGGCGGAGGCGCTGAAGCTGCTGGCGGGCTTCGGTTCGGTGACCGTGCTCAACGGTCACATCCACCAACTCATGCAGAAGGTTGAGGGCGCAGTGACTTTCCACACCGCCCGCTCGACCGCCTTCCCGCAGCCGGCGCCAGGAACCGCGCCTGCGCCCGGGCCGATGCGCGTTCCGCCGGGCGAGCTGCGCAAACTGCTCGGCGTGACCGACGTCTCCTTTTCCCGGTCTTCGTCGCCGCTGGCGATCACCGACACGGCCCTGGGGTGAGGAGCGGCGCGATGAACCTCGGACACATGCTCGGCGCCGCGCTCGCCCTCGCCGCCGCCGACCCTGCCCGCGCCGCCGGCGACGCGGCGCGCGGCGAACAGCTCTACGAAGGTTGCCAGGATTGCCATTCGCTCGACAAGAACGACGTCGGCCTGCGCCATCGCGGCGTGTTCGGCCGCAAGGCGGGGTCGTTGCCCGATTATCCCTACTCCGACGCCCTGAAGAACGCCGGTTTCGTTTGGGACGAACGGACGCTCGACCGCTGGCTCGCCAATCCGCAGGCCTTCGTGCCGGGCGTCAGAATGTTCTATCATCTCGACAAGGCTCAGGACCGCGCCGACGTGATCGCGTTCCTCAAGGAGCGGGCGCGGTGAGCGGCGGAACGCGGGAAGGATCATGATCAGCGACGCGGCGCGGCGGCGGTATCAGGCGATCGTGCCGCCGCATGTCGACGACGCCTACGCGCTGGCGCGCTGGCTCTCCGGCGACGCGGCCGACGCCGAGGACATCGTGCAGGACGCCGCGTTGCGGGCTTTGAACGCGCTGGAGACGGCGAACGTCGAGCGACCGCGCGCGTGGTTCCTGCGCATCGTCCGCAACGCGGCGTTGACCTGGATGGCGAAAAACCGTTCGAAATCGCTGTCCTTCGCCGGCGGCGCCGACGATCTTGCGGCGATCGAGACCGTCGACTTCGCCGACGACGACGGGTCTCCCGAAGCGATTCTCATCGCCGCCGAGGACGGCGAGCGCGTGCGCCGAGCGATCGCCGCGCTGCCGCAGCCGCTGAGGGAAGCGTTGGTGCTCAGGGAGATCAACGGCCTCGCCTATCGCGAGATCGCCGAGGCGACCGAAACGCCGATCGGCACCGTGATGTCGCGGTTGGCGCGAGGGCGCGCGGCGCTCGCCAAGATTCTGGAAGACAAGCGATGAGCGACTCCGACCCGCGCCAAGATCAGCTCTTGCGCCTTAACGCCGCGCTCGACGACGAGCTGGACGCGGCCCACCGCGTCGAGCTGGAGCGCGAACTCGAGCGCGATCCGCAACTGCGCGCTTCATTGCGGCGCCTGTCCGCGGTGCGCGAAGCGGTGCGGCGGCATGGAGCGGCTGAGACGGCGCCGGCGGCGCTTCGCGACGCCGTCGCTGCGATCGGCCGTCCGAAAGCAAACGGGCGGCGTGTCCCGCTGTCGCTGGCGGCCGCAGTCGCAGCGGGAATCGTCATCGGCGCGGCGGCCCAGGCCCTGCTCCTCTCTTCGCGCGCCGCCGATCCGGTCGCCGCCGCGATGGTCGCCGATTTCGCGCGCGCCGGGCTTTCCGACCGACCGTTCGACGTCGCCTCCTCGGACCGCCATACGGTCAAGCCGTGGCTCGTCGCCCATGCGCCGCTCGGCGTCGAAGTCGCCGACCTCGCCGACAAGGGTTATCCGCTGGCGGGAGGGCGCATCGCGGTCGTCGGCGCGACACCGGTCCCGACGCTGGTCTACCAGCGGCGCGAGCACTGGATCGCGTTAACCGAGTTGCCGCTGTCGCTCGGCGACCGCGCGCTCGGACCGCGGGAGGGAACGCTCGACGGGTTCCGCCTGGTTCGCTGGGCCGATCGGGAGCGCGCCTATGTCGCCGTGTCGGACATCGACGCCGCCGAATTGTCGGCCTTCGCCGCCGCCTTCCGCGCCGCGGCGGCGGTCGGCGGCGGCGAGGCGCGGTGAAATCGCCCCGCCGCCCTTCCCTTGCCTCGTTCGGCCGCCTATATTGGGCGCGCCGCCGCAAGGCGACTATGGCGATAAACGGACGTCGGAATAAGTCTTTCGGACCCGGGGGCGGTACCCGGCGCCTCCACCCAAGCCCACCGGACAGGCGGGTTTCGGCGGGGGCGAAATAGGTTCGACGGGGGATGTAAAGGACGCGCTTTCGCTCGGCATGATACCGCCGTTATCGGGTCAAACCTATAGTTGCGAATGACAACTATGCTCCGGTGGCCCTCGCTGCGTAATGCAGCGCTGGTACTGGGATTCAAGCCCTAAAGGTTTGCTCCTTTAGGCGGGGTTCGGAGGCGCCCGGCAACAGAAGCCTCCACTTTCTCCGCGCACGCGCATTTGCCATCAACGGGGGTCTCGGCTAGCCTTCCGGGCAAGGTTTTCCACTGCGGATTTCCATGCCAACCGACTACATCCGTTACGACCTGCTGGTTCAGGAGGCGCTGCGCTCGGTGGTGCGCAAGGTGCTTGGCGACGCGGCGCGCGGCGGACTGCCGGGCGAGCATCATTTCAACATCGCGTTCAAGACCCAGGCGCCGGGCGTGGTCATCCCGCCGGCGGTGCTGCAGCGCTATCCCGACGAGATGGCGATCATCCTGCAGCACGAGTTCTGGGACCTCGAAGTGACCAACGACGCCTTCTCGGTCAGTCTCAACTTCTCGCGCAAGCCCGAGCGGCTGACGATTCCCTTCGATTCCATCACCGGCTTCAGCGATCCCTCGGTTCCCTTCGGCTTCAAGCTCGAGCCGCGCGCTGCGAGCGAGCCGGCCAAGGCGTCGGCGCCGCCGCGCGAAGCCGCGCGAAAGTCGGATCCGAGCGCCGCCGCCGCGACGCAGCCGGCCGCGCCGACGAAGGCGGGCGCATCCGCCTCCGCCAAGTCGGCCGAAGCGGCGGCGAAGAAGGCCGAGCGGCCGCGCGAAGCCGAGCCGGCGAAAGTCGTTTCGATCGACGCGTTCCGCCACAAGAAGTGAAACAGGGCCTCGGATTGGGTGAGATCGTCAACCTCCGCCGCGCCCGCAAGCAGCGCCGCCGCGACCAAGACGACGCGACTGCGGCGGCCAATCGCCTCGCCCATGGCGTCGGCAAGGCGGCCAAGCGCGAAGCGCGCGCCGAACGCGAACGCGCCGAGCGCACGCTCGAGGGCCATCGTCGCGAGTCAGGCGGCGAAGAGCGATGAGCGCCGAGGCGACGACGCCGCACGCGGCGATCGTCAAGCGTTCGTTGACGATCGCCGGCCACCGCACCAGCGTGTCGCTCGAGGACGCTTTCTGGCGCCGCCTCAAGGCCCTTGCTGTCGCTCGGCGCCGCTCGGTCGGCGCCATGATCGCCGAAATCGACGCCGCGCGCGACGGCGCCAACCTGTCCTCTGCGATCCGCGTCTACGTGCTCGAAAATTCGCCTCAGTAGAAGCCGGTCGCGGTCGGATCGACCGCCTCGACCTTCGGCCGTGGCGCCGGCGTCGGCGGATTCGCCGGGGGTGGGCTCGCCGGCGCCGAGGCGGACGCATCGTCGGCGGTCGGCGGGTTCGGCGCCGCCACGCTCGCCTTCGCGGCGTCAGCAGCGGCGCGCTTGCGATCCTCCTCCGCTTTCGCCGCCTCGTCGGCGGCGCGCCTGCGGTCGTCCTCGGCCTTCTGCCGCGCCTGATCGGCCTCATAAGCCGCGAGTTCCGCCTCGCGCTGACGCATGTACTTCTCCGCCTTGAGGCGGCGGTTGAACCAGGCCCGCTCGCGGATATCGGCCTCGAGCGCCGAGATGCGGTCGGTGTCGCGCCCGATCGCCTGCGCTGCAAGTCCGGCGGCGAGCGCCGACGCGTCGATGCGCCGCGCCGGCGCGGCAAGCCCGCCGATCAGCGAAATGTCGACGGCAGGCGGCGGGCCATTCCAGAACTTGCCGCCGCGCGCCTCGGTGAAATCGACGTCGAGCGCGAGATTCTGCGCGCGCAAATCGAAAGTAGCGCTCGCCGTCGCCGCGCCGCCAGCGCGGCCGATCGCCAGCGGTCCGACGCGGATGACGCCCGCGCTCAGCGTCGCCGGCGCCGCGCCATCGGGCAGCGGCAGCGCGGCGCGGTCGAGTTCCAGTCCGAGGTTGTAGCCGACATTGGTCTCGTCGATGCCGATGTCGCCAGACTGCGCCCGCGCCAACACGCGGGTCAGCGCGCCCGGATCGAGACGCGGCGTCGCCGCCGCGCGCAATTCGATCTTTCCCTCTCCCGCCAGCCCGCCGATCAGCGCGCCGAGACTGTCGCCCGAACCGGCGAACGTCAGCTCGCCGCCGATACGGCCGCGCAGGGCTGGCTGATCGACGGCGACCGGCTCGAGCGACGCTTCGCCGGTGACGGCGACCAGCGCCGCGTCGCGTCTGAGCGTCAGGCGACCGCCTGCGTGCGCGCCGCCGAGTTCCATCGCCACGTCGTCGAGGTCGAACCGCCCACGGTCCATGCGCAGTCGCGCGCTCGCCCTGCGCGCGGTCTGGCCGCCGCCGAGATCGAGCGCGCCAATGCGCAGATTGAGGTCGAGCGGCGGTGGGTCGAGGCTCGGCGGCGCGAAGCCTCCGTCGGCGGCGCGCGATTGCGGCGCGCCGAGCATCGGGCCGAACAGGCCGGCGAGGCTGGCGCGATCGAGCGACAGATCGCCTGCGACTTCCGCCTGCGAGTCCGGCGTTTCGCCGGCGATCGACTGCGCCAGCGCGACGTCTGGATCGATCGCCTCGGCTGCGACGAGCCGCCAAGTGAGCTTGCCGTCGACTTTCGACCCCGCCACGTTCCCGCTCAGGCGCGGCAGCGCCAGCTGGTCGCCGCGCAAGGTGAGGTCGGCCGAAAGATCGACCGGCGCGGCGACGCCGCCGGACTTGGCGACGCCGAGCGCGGCGAGCAGGCCGGAAACGTCGGCGGCTTTCAGCGTCGCCGACCCGAACAGCGACGCTTCGCCAGCGTCGGCCGTCGGCCGCAGGCGGCCGCGCCAAGTGAAGTCGGCGCCAGACAACGTCCCTGAAGCAAGGGCGTCGAATCCGAGGTCCCAGCGGCCCTTGGCCGACCCTTCGAGATGGGCGCGGCCGCCGACGCCCGCGGCCGCGGCGACGCCGAGCTGGCGCATCAACGCCGACCCGTCGCCAGCGTCGAGGCTGAAATTGACGTCCGCCGCGTCGCCCGACCGCTTGGCCGCAATGTCGAACTGGGCGCCGCCCGCGACGCCCGCGACCTTGATCGAATCGAGCCCGGGCGCGTTCGGGTCGGCCGACCACGCCTGCAGCGTCGCCTTGGCCGGCGAAAGCGCCCCGGCGCGCGCGGCGAGCCAACGGCTCGCTCCGCCCGGCGCGACGCGGCCGACCAGAGTCGCAACGTCGTCGAGCTTTTGCGCGTCGAGCGCGACCTGCACCGAGCGCCCCTTCGGCCCGAGGGCGGCGCTCGCCTCGACCGAAGCGCCGCCAAGCCCGGAAAGCGAGAATTTCTCCAGCGAGAAGTCGTCGCCGGTCTTGGTCAATTTCAGCGCCAGCGAGCCGCCTTCGAAACCGGCGTCGCCAGGCCGACCGACCCGCAGCTTCGTCGCCTCCAGCGCCAGCGACAGATCGGCGTCGCCGATCAGCCCGGCGCTGGCGTTGAGATCGGGCAAGGCGTCGACGTCGAGCGCGTCGCTGCGCAAGTCTGCGAACAGGCGCGCGCGCTCGTCGGCGACCGGCGCGGTGTAGGCGATCGCGCCGCTGAGGGTCGACCGGTCCAGCGTCAGATCGAGGTCGCGGGCCGATATCGCGACCGCTGAAATCTCGACCTCTCCGCTCGCCGAAGCGGCGCGATAGGGCAGCGCCTGGCCCAGCGCGGCGAGGCGGCGCGCCCATTCGGGCTCGCCGCGCGTCGCCCAGTCGCGCAGCTGCGCAATGTCGCCGAGCCGGGCCTGCAACGCGCCCTTGAAGCCCGCCGCCGCGCCGACTTCGAGCCCGCCCGAAAACCGCACCGAAGCGTCTCCGGGCAGGTTGAGCGCCAGCGTGCCGGACAGCGGCGAGCCGGCCGAAGCCGTCGCCCGCAAATCGATATCGGCCACGGTTTGAGCGCCGACGATCGCCGTCTGAGCGGTGAAGGCGGCGTCGATCGCCAGGGGCGCGCCGTCGCCGCGCTGCAGCGGGGCGACCAGCCGGGCCAGAATTGCGAATGCGCGCGCCGGCGGGGCGGCGTCCTCGTCCTTGTTGCGCAGCAAGGCGTCGAAATCGAGCTGTTTGGAGTCGAAATCGACCCACAACCGCGGCGATTTTCCGCCGTAGAGACGCGCCGAGCCGCGCGTTTCGAGCGCCCGCTCGTCTGGACCGAATCGTAAGACCACGTTCTGCGCGGACGCGAGTTCGAGGTCGCCGCTCAGCGTCGCGGAGGCGCGCCACGGCGTCGGCGGCCCGGATTCGCTGGTTTCGATCGCGCCGCTCGCCGTCGCGGCGCCCGCAAAGGCGAGGGCGACGCCGCCGTCGGCGCCTGGGTTCTTCGTTACGGCGCCGTCGAAAATCAGGTTCGGGCCGCCGTCGCGCGTCACCTCCAGCTTGAGCGGCAGCGCCCCGTCGGCCGCCGCGCCGCTGGCGAAAGTGATCGCCGCCGCGCCCAGGCCCGGCGCGGCGATCCGCCCCGAGCCGCGGAATGGCCCGACGAGCGAGGCGGCCGACGCGTCGAGATCGAGAGCGACGTCGAGCGGCTTCTGGTCGCCGCCGATCAGCGTGACGCGCCCCCCGTCGACGACGAGGCGGTCAAGCGCGATGCGGCCGCCGGCGACCTGAAGGCGCCAGCGCGGCAGATCGACGGCCCCGTCGGCGCGGCGGACGAGCGTCAGGGCGGGATGGTCGACCCGGGCAAGGGTAAATCGCACGCCGCCGCTCGGCAGGCTGGCGAGCGCCACCTCGAGCTGGAGCGACTTGCACGCCAAAGCGGCGGGGCCGCCGGGAGCGGCGGCGATCGTCACGTCCTTGAGCAGGAGGTAAGGCGTCGGCAGGAATCGAATGTCGATCGGGCCGGCGACGACGACCGGAGCGCCGACGATCGCGCTCAGCTCCGCCTCGATCTGCCCGCGATGGCGCGACCAATCAATGAACAGCGGCGCGACCAGCGCCGCCGTCAGCGCCACGATCAGCAAAACGGCGACGAACGTGAGAAATTGGCGCACTTCTGCAAAATCGACCGAATGAGCCCCGAGCC
The DNA here is from genome assembly GCF_049514155.1 of Roseiarcus sp. Classification (GTDB taxonomy): domain Bacteria; phylum Pseudomonadota; class Alphaproteobacteria; order Rhizobiales; family Beijerinckiaceae; genus Roseiarcus. Next base: position 19,196 of record NZ_JBEKVH010000041.1, read on the forward strand.
GCGGCGTAACCGCGCCCTAGTCCGACAACATGGCCTGAGCGTGGCGGCGGAACAAGCCGAGCTTTCGCCGCGGCTCGCCGTTGCATTCCAACGCCCGCCGGTGGAAACTAACGCCCGGCCACAGGGCCCGACATGCCTTTGTCATACGCCGGGGCTAGGGCCCCGTTGGTCCATAGTTGGGCGAAGGCGCAAGCGCCGAGGGGGAGTGTCATGAGCAATGTAACGCTGCAGCAGCGCATGAAATTGTTGGCATCCATGGCAGCCATGGCGCTCGCCTTTGGCGCCGCGCCGGCTCTCGCCGCTCCGCCTGACGAACTCGTCGCCGCCGCCAAGAAGGAAGGCCAGCTCACCGTCATCGCCCTGCCGCGCGACTGGTGCGGCTACGGCGACCTGATCGACAGTTTCAAGGCCAAATACGGCCTCGCCGTCAACGAGCTCAACCCCGACGGCGGTTCGGGCGACGAAGTCGAGGCGATCAAGGCCAACAAGGACAACAAGGGCCCGCAAGCCCCCGACGTGATCGACGTCGGCCTAAGCTTCGGCCCGTCGGCCAAGAAGGACGGCCTGCTCCAGCCGTATAAGGTTTCGACTTGGGACTCGATCCCCGACAGCGCGAAGGATGCGGACGGCTACTGGGTCGGCGACTATTACGGCGTGCTGACCTTCGCGGTGAACGCCGATATCGTCAAGAACGCGCCGACCGATTGGACCGACTTGCTGAAGCCCGAGTACAAGGCCGGCGTCGCGCTCGCCGGCGACCCACGCGTCTCCAATCAGGCGACGACGGCCGTCTACGCGGCCGGCCTCGGCGCCGGCGAGACCGACGCCGCCAAGGCGGCCGCCAAGGGCCTTGAGTTCTTCGCCGATCTCAACAAGAAGGGGAATTTCGTCCCGGTCATCGGCAAGGCCGCCTCGATCGCCCAGGGCACTACGCCGATCCTCATCTACTGGGACTACAACGCGCTTGCGGCGCGCGACTCGCTAAAGGGCAACCCGAAGGTCGAGGTGATCGTGCCCAAGACCGGCGTCGTCGCCGGCGTCTACGTGCAGGCGATCAGCGCCTATGCGCCGCACCCCAACGCCGCCAAGTTGTGGCTCGAGCACCTCTATTCCGACGAAGGGCAGCTCGGCTGGCTGAAGGGCTATTGCCACCCGATCCGCTTCAACAACCTCATCGAAAGCAAGAAGGTGCCCGCCGACTTGCTCGCTGCGCTGCCGCCGGCCGATGGCTACGCCAAGGCGAAGTTCCCGACCCTCGACGAGCAGGCGGCGGCGAAGGATGTCATCGCCAAGCAATGGGATGCGGTCGTCGGCGCCACCGTCGCCAAGTGACGCGCACACGCTCATCTGACCGGCGCCCCTCCCCCCTAACCGGGGGCGGGGTCGCCGGGCGCGTCAGCGCCGACGTTCGCCCATGACGACCGTCGCGGCGCCGGTGATTCGCGTTCTGCGCTTTCCCAACATGGCGGCGTGGCTCGGCGTCACGCCGTTCTTCATCTTCGCGGTGATGTTCCTCATCGTGCCGACGGCGTCGCTGCTGGTCGGCGCGTTCCAGGACCATGACGGCGCGTTCACGCTCGCCAATCTCGAGCGGCTTTGGCAGCCGTCGATCCGACTTTCCTACCTGCTCAGCATCGAGGTCAGCGTCGCCTCGGCGTTTTTCGGCGCACTGATCGGCTTGGCCTTGGCGATCGCCGCGCTGCGCGGCGGTCTGCCCGGCTGGGTGCGGCCGACGCTGATGACGTTCAGCGGCGTGGCGTCGAATTTCGCTGGCGTGCCGCTCGCCTTCGCCTTCATGGCGACGCTCGGTCGCCTCGGCTTCGTCACCATCCTGCTCAGAGGCGTCGGCGTCGACCTCTACGCAAGCGGCTTCAGCCTGTTCACCTTCACCGGCCTCACCCTCACCTATCTCTATTTCCAGATTCCGCTGATGGTGCTGGTCATCGCGCCGGCAATCGACGGCCTCAAAACGGAGTGGAGCGAGGCGGCGGATATCCTCGGCGCCGGCCGCCTGCAGTACTGGCGCATGATCGTCCTGCCGATCCTGTGGCCGAGCGTGCTCGGCGCGTCGCTGTTGCTGTTCGCCAACGCCTTCGGCGCCATCGCCACGGCCTACGCGCTGACCGGCTCGTTCCTCAACATCGTGCCCATCCTGCTCTATGCGCAGATCCGCGGCGACGTGCTGCATGATCCCAATCTGGGCTACGCGCTGGCCTTCGGCATGCTGCTGATCACCGGCCTGTCCAACGTCGCCTATCTCTACTTGCGCGCGCGCTCGGACCGGTGGCTCAAATGAAAAGCGGCAAGTTCGCCGCCTGGGCGGCGATGATCCTCGGCGTCGCCTATTTCCTCGCGCCGCTGATCGCCACCTTCGAATTCTCGCTGCGCATGCGGCGCGGCGAATACAGCTTCGACGCCTATCGGGTCGTGCTCGCCAGCGGCAACTTCCGCGACTCGTTCTTCTATTCGACAGTGCTGGCGTTCGTCACGATCATCGTCGGCGTCCTCGTCGTCGTGCCGACGGCTTACTGGGTGCAACTCCGCCTGCCGAAGTTGCGCGGGCTGGTCGAGTTCATCACCCTGCTGCCGTTGGTGGTTCCGGCGATCGTGCTGGTGTTCGGCTACATCAAACTCTACGGCAGTTCGTCAATCCTGCCGCTGACCGCAACCTCGCTTGGCGCCGACGCCTTGCTGATGTTCGGCTATGTCGGCCTCGGCCTGCCCTACATGTACCGTTCGGTGGAGACTGCGCTGCGCTCGATCGACGTGCGCACCCTGACGGAAGCCGCCGAAAGCCAGGGCGCCGGGATCTTCACCATCCTGTTCCACATCATCCTGCCCAACATCCGTTCCGGCATCCTGTCGGGGGCGTTCCTGACCTTCGCCATCGTCATCGGCGAGTTCACCTTCGCCAGTCTGCTCGATCGGCCCGCCTTCGGACCCTATCTGCAGCTTATCGGCGCTTCGAAAGCCTACGAACCGTCGGCGCTGGCGATCATCGCCTTTGCGTTGACCTGGGCCTGCATGGGGCTGATTCAACTCTTTGGTTCCGGCGTTCGCTTTTCCGTCGACAAGCCTTAGGATTGTCGTCCATGTCGTTCCTCGCCCTCACCGGCATTCGCAAAACCTTCGGCGCCCACGCGGTCGTCAGGGACTTCAATCTCTCCGTCGAGCGCGGCGAGTTCGTCACGTTCCTCGGACCAAGCGGCTGCGGCAAGACGACGACCTTGCGCATGGTCGCCGGCTTCGAGGCGCCGACCGCGGGCGAAATCCGCATCAACGGCCAGGACGTGACGCATCTGCGCCCCAACAAGCGCGCGATCGGCATGGTGTTCCAGTCCTACGCGCTGTTCCCCAACATGACGGTCGCCGCCAACATCGGCTTCGGCCTCAAGGTCGCGCGCAGGCCTGCGGCCGAGCTCAAGGTGCGAGTCGACGAGATGCTGGCGATGATCAAGCTGCCGCAACTCGCCGAGCGCTATCCCTATCAACTGTCGGGCGGCCAGCAGCAGCGTGTCTCGCTCGCCCGCGCGCTCGCGCCGAGCCCGCAGATTCTGCTGCTCGACGAGCCGCTGTCCGCCCTTGACGCGCGCATCCGCGTGTCGCTGCGCGAGGAAATCCGCGCGCTTCAACGCAAGCTGGGCATCACCACGATCTTCGTCACCCACGACCAGGAGGAAGCGCTGTCGATGTCCGATCGCGTCGTGGTGATGAACGACGGCGCGATCGAGCAGGTTGGGACGCCGAGCGAGATCTACAACGCGCCGGTCTCCCGCTTCGTGGCTTCGTTCGTCGGCACGCTCAACCTGCTCAACGGCCGGATCGTCGACGCTTCGTCGGGCGCGATCGACATCGACGGCCAGCGCGCGACCACGGCGCGCAAACTCAACGGCGCGAAACCGGGCGACATTCTGCCGATGGCGCTCAGGCCCGAGGCGCTGCGCATCGGCGTCGGCGGCGACGACCGCAATACCCTCGCCGGCGTCATCGAGGACGTCGCCTTTCTCGGCGCGGTCGTCCGGGTTCGGGTGCGTCTGGCGGAGGCCGCCGTCATCATCGACACGTTCAATACCGGCGCCAACGACCTTCCGGCGCTCGGCGCGCCGATCACGGTCAATTTCGGCCGCGACGACCTGATCCCGCTGCTCGCCCACTAGCGCTTAAGCGCGCACGCTCAGACGGCGACGACGAAACGGTCGGAGCGCGCCGCATCCCACTGCTCGCGCCACCAGCCGTCACGCGCGCCGGCAATCAGTTCGCCAGGCTGGAGCTGCGGATAAAGCTCGGCGAAGGTCTTGGTGTCGCTGGCGCTGACCCGGCGGGAGAAATGGATCGGCCGGAAGTTGCGCGCGTGCTCGAGCCCCGCCGCCGCGGTCAATTCCGCCAAAGCGTGCAGCATCGAGCGATGGTAGTTGCGCACCCGCTCGGTCTTGTCCTCGACCACCAGTGCGCGGGAGCGCGTCTTATCCTGGGTCGCGACCCCGGTTGGGCAGCGGTCGGTGTGGCAGGACAGCGACTGGATGCAGCCGAGCGCGAACATGAAGCCGCGCGCCGCGTTGCACCAGTCGGCGCCGAGCGCCATCGCGCAGGCCATGTCGAAGGCGTTGGCGATCTTGCCCGAGGCGCCGAGACGGATGTCGCCGCGCAATCCCGCGCCGATCAGCGCGTTGCGGACGAAGACGAGCCCGTCGCGCATCGGCATGCCGAGGTGGTCGGCGAATTCGAGCGGCGCCGCGCCGGTGCCGCCCTCCTTGCCGTCGACGACGATGAAGTCGGGACGGATGCCCGTCTCCAGCATCGCCTTGCAGACGGCGAGAAATTCCCACGGGTGGCCGACGCAAAGCTTGAAGCCGACCGGCTTGCCGCCGGAAAGACGCCTGAGTTCGGCGATGAAGCCCATCATCTCGAGCGGGGTCGAGAAGGCCCGGTGGCGCGCCGGCGACAGGCAGTCGCGGCCGACCGGCACGCCGCGGATCGCCGCGATCTCGGCCGTCACCTTCGCCGCCGGCAACACGCCGCCGTGGCCGGGCTTGGCGCCCTGGCTGAGCTTGATCTCGATCATCTTGATCTGGTTGTTGGCGGCGGTGGCGGCGAAGCCGGCGGGATCGAACCCACCTTCGGCGGTGCGGCAACCGAAATAGCCCGAGCCGATTTCCCAGATCACGTCGCCGCCGCCCTCGCGGTGATAGGGACTGAAGCCGCCTTCGCCGGTGTCGTGGGCGAAGCCGCCGAGCGCCGCGCCGCGATTGAGAGCGCGAATGGCGTTGGCGCTCAGCGCGCCGAAGCTCATCGCCGAGATGTTGAAGATGGAGGCCGCATAGGGCTGGGCGCAGCCGGGACCGCCGACCAGGACGCGGAACGGCGTCTCGGCGATCTCAGCCGGCGCAATCGAATGGCGCAGCCATTCGTAGCCTTGAGCGGAGACGTCGAGTTGCGTGCCGAACGGCCGCTTGTCGAGCTGCATCTTGGCGCGCTGGTAGACGACGGCGCGCTGGTTGCGCGAAAACGGCAGACCGTCGGTCTCGCTCTCGAAGAAATATTGCCGCATCTCCGGCCGCATTTCTTCGAGCAGGAAGCGCAGGTGGGCGGAGATCGGATAGTTGCGCAGAACCGCGTGGGAGGTCTGAACGAGGTCGCGCAGGCCGAGCAGCGACAGCGCGCCGAAGATGACGACGGCGACCAGGAACAGCGTCCGCCAGTGCGGCGTCGCGCCGATCGCCGCGGCGCAGAAGGCGAGCGTCAGCAGCACGCACGCGGTCAGGACGACGAAACGCGGCGAAAACGCCAGAGCCAGGATTCGCATGGGCGCCCCTCGAACGCGTCGGGAGCGGCCGAGTCGTGCGAATCGCGCGCGCCGCCGCCCCCTTGACGCGCTGAGACGCTTACACATTTTTGCGTCTTCGCGAAGACGCGCGCTTGCCGCGGTCCGCACTCCGGAATCAGGCCGCCTGCGGCGCAGCGCCGTGCGTCAGGCCGAGCGCGTTGACGGCGTCGATCAGGCGCGAGCCTCCGCGCCGCATGCGCCGGCCCTGCAAGGCGAAGACCGGCGGTCCGCCGGCCGCCAGCCTATTGGCGCCGGCGGCGCGCTAAATCTGCGTCCAGTCGCCACCGCCGACACCAGCCAGCGCCTGCACGCGCGCTTCGTCGCTCGCAAGATCTCGCGCCGGACCGGAATGGACGATCGCGCCGTTGTCCAGGACATAAGCGTGGTCGGCGATCTCCAGGCTCATGCGGGCGTTCTGTTCGACGAGCAGAATCGATATTCCCTCATCGCGCATCGAAGCGACGATGCGAAAGACTTCGCTGACGATGAGCGGAGCGAGACCCTGCGAGGGCTCGTCGAGCATCAGCAACCGCGGATTGAGCATCAGAGCGCGGGCGATCGACAGCATTTCCTGTTCGCCGCCCGAAAGCTGGCGCCCTCGGCTCAGCCGACGCTCGGCGAGCCGGGGAAAGAGCTGATAGACGCGCGCGATCGTCCACGGCCCGGCGCGCTCGAGCGGCGTCTTGAGGTTCTCCTCGACGTTGAGATTGGCGAAGACCCGTCGCCCCTCCGGGACATAGCCGACGCCTGAAGCGGCGACGCGATGCGACGGCCAGCGCGTTGTATTCTTGCCGAAAATCGTGATCTTGCCGTTTCGCGCGGGCGTCAGCCCCATCAGGCTGCGCAGCGTCGTCGTCTTGCCGGCGCCGTTGCGCCCCAGCAGCGCCGTGATTTTCCCCTCGGCGACCTCGATGCCGACGCCGTTGAGGATGTGGCTCTTGCCATAGTAGGTGTGAAGGCCTTCGGCTACGAGCGCCGTCATGCCGTCTTCCCCAGATAGGCTTGTTGGACCGCCGCGTCGCCTGCGATGTGCTGGGGCGACCCTTCCGCGAGCACTCGGCCTCGATCGAGAACCGTGATGCGATCGGCAAGGCCGAACACCACGCGCATGTCGTGCTCGATCAGCACAATCGCCATCTCCGCCCCGCGATGCAGATCACGAATGAGTTTGGTGACAGTGTAAGTTTCCTGATCGCCCATGCCCGCCGCCGGCTCGTCGAGCAGCAGCAGCCGCGGCCGTAGCGTCAGCGCCATGGCGATTTCGGCGACGCGCTGGTCGCCGTGGGCGAGCTCGCCGACCAGGCGCTCGGTCTTGCCGGTCAACCCTGCGAGATCGAGGATTTCGTCGATCCGGACGCGCACCGCCGTTCTCTCGGCGCGGTTGATCCACGGCCGCAGGCGATAGCCCGCGGCGATCTCGACGCCGATCTGCAAATTCTCGTAGACCGAGAGCTCAGGAAAGATTTCGGTGACCTGAAAGGTTCGCGCCATGCCGATGGCGACGCGCCGATGCGCCGGCATTGTCGTGACGTCGCGCCCCTCGAAGACGATCCGGCCTGCGCTGGGCGGAAAGAAACCGCTGATCAAATTGAAGAAGGTCGTCTTTCCC
>NZ_JBEKVH010000042.1:0-26349 GCF_049514155.1 Roseiarcus sp.
GCGACCGACGCGCGCTCGGCATCGCTGAGCGGCGCCGGATCGGGCTTGGTCTCGGGTCGCCGCCACAAGGCCTGCTGGGCCGGCGCGGGCGCGACGCGGGCGATATAGTCGGCGGTGGTCGAGGGCCAGTCGATCGCCCGCAGCGCCGCTTCCGCCGCTTCGACGAGATGGGCCGCGGCTTCGTGCGTTCCGAGCGTCTGCGCCGCCTCGACGACGACGGCGAGGCGGTCGGCCAAGCGCACGAGGGCGATGTCGAGCCGCACGAGGCGCGCGCGCTGCAGCCGCGGATCGGCGACCGGCTGGCCGAACGGGCGGCGGGCGACGCTCTCGCTCTTGATCGCGAAGCGGCGGCCGGCGAGGGGAAACTCCTGATGGTTGACGTCGTGGCCGAGGGCGACGCGCGCGCCGCCTTCATAGTCGAGCGTCAGCAGGCTCTCGCCGCCGAGGTCGAGCGACAGGCGGGTCTCCTCGAGCGGCCAATCGTCGGGAACGCGCGCCTCGGCGCCGAAGCGCAGGATTCCCTCGCGGCTCGGCCAGGGCGCGCCGATGGCGATCGGCGCGTTGTCGCAACGCCAGCCGTCGATCTCGCGCGTTTCGCGCGCGCGCCAGAAGCTGGTCTCGCGCAAGCGCGTCTGTAAGCGCTCGAGGCGTTGGTCGAGTTTGAGCGGCATGCCGGCGCCTCCCCTGAATAGAATTGTTTTAGCGGCGCGCGACGCGGTTCGCCATGCGGGAATCGCCATGCAGCGGGGTTAACCCGCAGGCAAGAAAGGCTGGCGTTTCAATCGGCCTTCTGAAATAGTCCCGCCGCTTCGAGGGGGCCGTCGATCACACGGCCGCGCGGGAGAAAGAGGGACGATGAAGCGGACGACGACCTGGGCGTTGACGGCGCTGGCGATCGCGGCGCTCGCCGTCGCGGCGGCGGCCGACCTCGCGCATTTCCATGCGCCGGCGCTCCCTGGCGCCTTTCTGGCGATCGCGATCGTCTGCGCGCTGCTGCTGATTCTGCGCGCTCTGCCGCTGAACGCGCGCCGCCCGGTGGTCTTTCTGCTGGCGTTGGTCCTCATCGTCGCGGTGGTCGGCGGGCTCTCCTACTTTCAGCTTGTGCTCAAACCGACGATCGTCAAAAACGCGATCAGCGCCGCCTTCGCGCCCAAGCCGACGGCGGTCGCGGTCGAGGAGGCGAAGGTCGAGCAATGGCCGCCGCAATTGTCGGCGATCGGCACGTTGCGCGCGTTTCAGGGCATCGTCGTCGCGCCGCAGGTCGCCGGCGTCGTGTCGGCGATCCATTTCCAGTCGGGCGACGACGTGCCGGCGGGCGCGCCGCTGGTCGACCTCGACACGTCGGTCGAGGAGGCCGATCTCGCCAACGGGCTCGCCCAGCTCAAGAACGCCAACGTGACGCTCGATCGCGCCCGGGCGCTGATCGCCAACGGCAACACGCCGCAGTCGACCGTCGACGCGGCGCTGGCGGCGCGCGATTCGGCCGCCGCTTCGGTCGAGCATACGCGCGCGGTGATCGCCGAGAAGACGATCAAGGCGCCCTTCGCCGGGCGGCTCGGCCTGCGCAACGTCGATCTCGGCCAGTATGTCGCCGCCGGCGTCAGCCTGACGACGCTGCAGCAGCTCGATCCGATCTACGTCGACTTTTCCGCGCCGGAGGGCGCGCTCGCCAATCTCGTGGCCGGCGAGGAGACGACGCTCGCGGTCGACTCGCAGCCCGGCCGCTCTTTCACCGGCAAGGTGACGGCGATCGACGCGCGGGTGAGCGCGGACTCGCGCAACGTCACCGTGCGCGCCGAGTTCGCCAATCCCGATCACAAGCTGCTGCCAGGCATGTTCGCCGACGTGACCGTCACCACCGGCGCGCCCATCGACGTGCTGAGCTTGCCGCGCACCGCGATCGTCTACAGCCTCTACGGCAACAACGCCTTCGTCGTCGTGCCGGCCAAGTCGGGCGACGGCCTCATGGTCGAGCGGCGCTTCATCCGGGTCGGCGCGACGCGCGGCGAGCGGATCGCCATCCTTGACGGGGTGAAGGTCGGCGAAAAGGTGGTGATCGCCGGCCAGATTAAGCTGCAGCCGAATTCGCCGGTGATGATCGACCAGGGCGGCGCCCTGCCGCCGCCGGCTGAAACGCCGAAACCGTGACGGCCTAGCCGATGAACGCTTTCACCGATCTCTTCATTCGCCGGCCGGTGTTGGCGACCGTCGTCAGCCTGCTGATCCTGCTGATCGGCGGCGTCGCCGGGCTGAAGCTGCAGATCCGCCAGTTTCCACTGACGCCGAACACGACGATCACCATAACCACGACCTATCCGGGCGCCGACGCCGACGTCATCAAGGGCTTCATCACCACGCCGATCGAGCAAGCTGTGGCGAGCACCGACGGCGTCGACACGCTGTCGTCAACCTCGCAGCAGAACGTCTCGACCATCACCCTGAACCTGCGCCTCGACGCCAATCCCGACCGGGCGATGGCCGACACGCTGTCGAAGGTCAACCAGGTGCGCGGCGTGTTGCCGAAGGACGCCAACGATCCCGTCGTCGTCAAGCAGACCGGGCAGGGCACCGCGCTGATGTACCTGTCGTTCAATTCGACGGTGATGACCGCGTCGCAGATCACCGACTACCTCATCCGCGTCGTCCAGCCGCAACTGCAGACGGTCGACGGCGTCGCCAACGCCCAGATTCTCGGCGGCCAGACCTTCGCCATGCGCATCTGGCTCGATCCGATCAAGATGGCGGCGCGCGGGGTCTCCGCCAACGACATCCGCAACGCGCTCGTCGCCAACAACTTCATCTCCGCCGCCGGCGAGGTGAAGAGCGACTACACTCAGGTCAGCGTCGACGCGCTGACCTCGCTCGACAACGCCGAGGCGTTCGGCAAGCTGGTGATCGCGGCGCACGGCGACGCGCTGGTGCGGCTCGGCGACGTCGCCACGATCGAGCTCGGGCCGCAGAATTCCGATTCGTCCTCGACCTTCGACGGATCGAAGGCGGTGTTCATCGGCATCTACGGCACGCCGGAAGCGAACCCGCTGACCGTGATCGACGGCATCCGCGGCGTGATTCCCGGCATCCAGGCGCGGCTGCCCGCCGGGCTCAACGCGACCATCGCCTACGATTCGACCCAGTTCATCCGCGCCTCGATCTACGAAGTGGCCAAGACGCTGATCGCGGCGGCGGTCATCGTCATCGTCGTCATCTTCCTGTTCATCGGCAACATCCGCTCGACCATCATTCCGATCGTCACCATTCCGCTGTCGCTGATCGGCGTGATGATCGCGCTGCTGGCGCTCGGCTATTCGATCAACCTCTTGACGCTGCTGGCGCTGGTGCTCGGCATCGGCCTGGTGGTCGACGACGCGATCGTGGTGGTGGAGAACATCCACCGCCACATCGAGGACGGCATGACGCCGTTCGATGCGGCGATCCGCGGCGCGCACGAGATCGCGCTGCCGGTGGTGGCGATGACGATCACGCTGGCGGCGGTCTATGCGCCGATCGGCTTCGTCTCCGGCGTCACCGGCGCCTTGTTTCGCGAATTCGCCTTCACGCTGGCCGGCGCGGTGATCGTCTCCGGCTTCATCGCGCTGACCCTGTCGCCGATGATGTGCTCGAAGCTGCTGCGCCATGAGACCAGCACCCGCGGTTTCGGCGCCTTCGTCGACAGGACCTTCGAAGCGCTGAGGCGCGCCTATCAGCGGCGGCTCGCCAGCTCGCTCAACTTCCGCGCGCTGACGTTGCTGATCCTGGTCGGCGTGCTGGCTTTGACCGGCGTCATGTACATGACGACGCCGCGCGAGCTGGCGCCCGAGGAGGACCAGGGCTTCCTGATCGGGCTGATCAAGGCGCCGCAGATCGCCAACCGCGACTACGTGGAGCAGGCGACGCAGCGCCTCTACGCCGAAGTGAAGTCGGTGCCGGAGGTGCTGCACACCTTCCTCGTCAACGGCTATCCGAGCGTGCGGTCGGGGTTCGCCGGCTTGATCCTCAAGCCCTGGGATCAACGCACGCGCAGCGAGAAGCAGGTGCTCGCCGCGCTCGGACCGAAGTTCCTCGCCGTGCCGGAAGCGCAGGTGCAGGCGTTCGCGCCGCCCTCGCTGCCCGGCTCGTCCGGCGGCGCGCCGATGCAGTTCGTCATCCGCACCACCGGCGACTACCAGACGCTCGCCGACGTCGCGCTGAAGATGCAGCAGGCGGCGCGGGAGAGCGGCCTGTTCCTGTTCACCGACGTCGACCTCAAGTTCGACACGCCCGAATACGTCGTCAGCGTCGATGCAGACAAGGCCAACCGCATCGGCGTCAGCATGGCCGACGTCGGCGCGGCGCTGGCGACCATGCTCGGCGGCAATTACGTCAACCTATTCAACCTGCAGGGGCGCAGCTACCAGGTGATTCCGCAGGCGCCGCGCGAATTCCGCCTGTCGCCGGATTGGCTGACGCGCTACCAGTTGCGCACCAGCAGCGGCGAGTTCGCGCCGCTGTCGGCGGTGGCCGCCGTCACCGAAAAGGTGCAGCCCAACGCGCTGACCAGCTTCCAGCAGCTCAATTCGGCGACGGTGTCGGGGGTGCCGTTCCCCGGTCGCACGCTCGGCGAGGCGCTCGATTACATGAAGGCGAAGTCGGCGGAGGTGTTTCCCGCGGGCTATTCCTACGACTTCCAGGGCGACTCGCGCCAGCTCGAGCAGGAAGGCAACGCGCTCGTCTACGTCTTCGCCTTCGCGCTGATCGTCATCTATCTCGTGCTGTCGGCGCAATACGAGAGCTTCCGCGATCCGTTCATCATTCTGGTGGCGCTGCCGACCGCCTTGTTCGGCGCGCTGCTGCCGCTCAACGTCGGCGGGGTGTTGGGCTTCGCCACGATCAACATCTATTCGCAGATCGGTCTCGTCACGCTGATCGGGCTGATCGCCAAGCACGGCATCCTGATGGTCGACTTCGCCAATGCGCTGCAGGAGACGCAGGGCCTGTCGCGCCGCGACGCGATCGTCGAGGCGGCGTCGATCCGCCTGAGGCCGATCCTGATGACGACCGCGGCGATGGTGGTCGGCATGATCCCGCTGATCATCGCCACCGGCGCCGGCGCGCAGTCGCGCTTCGCCATCGGCCTGACGATCTTCTTCGGCATGGCGATCGGCACCGGCTTCACCTTGTTCGTCACGCCGATGGTCTACACCTTCCTCGCCCGCGACCATGCGGCGTGGATGGCGCGCGAGAAGGCGGCGGGACACGTGACGGCCGCGCTGCACGAGGCGCCGACGGGCGGCGGCTCGCACGGGTAGGGGGGCTTTTGTAGCGGCGACAGCCCTGTTAGGGAAAACACTGGACGGTCAATACTTTAGGCAAAAATGCTCGAGTATTAGGCGCTCCGCCATGCTGGCGTCTGCTATTGCGCCCCAGTAGCATCCCTGCTATTCCCCGCGCCCTAAACCCGTGGAAGAACGCCCGGATAGCCAGCCGGGGCTGACGTTCGCACCACGAACCTGCAACCTGGCGCAGCCGGCGGAGCCAAGCTCCGAAGGTCGCGCCAATTTCGGAGCAGAGCTCATGGCGAAGAAAATCGCCGGCTATATCAAGCTGCAAGTGCCTGCGGGGGCGGCCAATCCGTCGCCGCCGATCGGTCCCGCGCTCGGCCAGCGCGGCCTCAATATCATGGAATTCTGCAAGGCCTTCAATGCGCGCACCGCGCAATTGGAGAAGGGCTCGCCGATCCCGGTGGTCGTCACCGCCTATCAGGATCGCTCGTTCACCTTCGAGATGCGCCAGCCGCCGGTCACCTTCTGGCTCAAGAAGGCGGCGGGCCTGAAGATCGGCAAGAAGCCGGCCTCCGGCGCCAAGACGCCCGGCCGCGGTTTCGTCGGCAAGGTGACGAAGGCCCAGGTGCGCGAAATCGCCGAGAAGAAGATCGTCGATCTCAATTGCGAGACGGTCGAATCGGCGATGAAGATGATCGAAGGCTCCGCCCGGTCGATGGGCCTCGAGGTGGTGGGGTAAGCCATGAGCAAGCACGGCAAGAGAATCCGCACGGCCCGCGACGCCGTCGAGCGCACCAAACTCTACAAGCTCGACGAGGCGGTGAAGCTGGTGAAGAGCAACGCCAGCGTGAAGTTCGACGAGACGGTCGAGATCGCCATCAACCTCGGCGTCGATCCCAAGCACGCCGACCAGATGGTGCGCGGCGTCGTCAATCTGCCCAACGGCACCGGCCGCACGTTGCGCGTCGGCGTGTTCGCGCGCGGCGCCAAGGCGGACGAGGCGCGCGCCGCCGGCGCCGACGTCGTCGGCGCCGAAGACCTGGTGGCGGCGGTGCAGGGCGGCGCGATCGATTTCGATCGCTGCATCGCCACGCCCGACATGATGCCGCTGGTCGGCCGTCTCGGCAAAGTGCTTGGGCCGCGCGGCCTGATGCCCAACCCGAAGGTCGGCACGGTGACGATGGACGTCACCGCGGCGGTCAAGGCGTCGAAGGGCGGCGCGGTCGAGTTCCGCGCCGAGAAGGCCGGCATCGTTCAGGGCTCGGTCGGCAAGGCGTCGTTCGACGCGGCCAAGCTCGCCGAGAACGTCCTCGCCTTCGTCGAGGCGGTGAACAAGGCCAAGCCCGCCGGCGCCAAGGGCTCCTACCTGCAGCGCGCCGCGCTGTCCTCGACCATGGGGCCGGGCGTCAAGCTCGACCTGGCGTCGGTGACGACCGTGGCGCAGGTCGGGACGTAAGCGAGCGCAACGCGAGCGAGAGAATCGAACGGCGCCGGGGAAGCCCTGCGCCGTTTTTCTTTTTGCGAACCCCTTCCCCCTCGTGGCGGGAAGGGGTTCGCGCGCCTGCCGCCTGCCGCTACGGCGCGCGCTTCACCAGCTCCATGATCTCCTCGATCACCCGCGGCCACACCGCCAGCGGCAGGGCGTGGCCCATGCGCGGCAGGACGATGAGCTTGGCGCCGGGGATGCTCGCGGCGGTGTCCTCGCCGGCGGCGAGCGGGACGAGCGGATCGTCGGCGCCGTGGATCACCAGGGTCGGCGCCTTGACGCTCGGCAGCGTCTTCTTGCGGCTGCCGGAGGCGTAGACGGCGAGCAACTGGCGCTGCCCGCCTTCGGGCGCGAAGCCGCGCCGAGTGGCGCGAATGGCGCGCGCGCGGTCGCGCTTCTCGTCCTCGGGATAGCCGGGGCCGCGGAAGATCAGCCAGGCGGCGACATTGGCTTCGACATATTCCTCCGCGGTCTTGGGCGGCGGCTTGGTGAAGACCTGCATCGCCTCGGGAGTCGGCGGCGGCAGGCGCGGATCGCCAGTGGTCGACATGATCGAGGTCAGCGAGCGCACGCGTTCCGGCCAGCGGATCGCTGCTTCCTGCGCGATCATGCCGCCCATCGACGCGCCGACGACATGGGCGCGCGCGACGCCGAGCGCGTCCATCAGCCCGACCGCGTCGGCGGCCATGTCCTTGAGCAGATAGGGCGCGGGAATGCGGTCGCCCTTCTTGCGCTCGGCGACCGCCGCGCCGGCTTCGGCGGGCGGCCGCCAGTCGATCAGCGTCGACTTGCCGACGTCGCGATTGTCGTAGCGAACCACCCATAGGCCGCGTTCGGCGAGCGCGGCGCAGAACTCATCTTCCCACAGGATCATCTGGGCGCCGAGGCCGGCGATCAGCAGCAGCGGCGGATCGCTCGGTCGGCCGAAGGTCTGGCAGCAGATCTCCAAGTCGCCAACCTTGGCGAGCCGTTCGCCGGCGTCCAACGCGATATCCGACATTCCGCTCTCCCATTCGGCCGCGCGAGATCATAACATGGGTCCGCTGGCGAGCCGCCAGGGGAGGGGAATCGATGTCGCAACCGCTCGCAATCGCGCGTTGGCATGAAGCGGCGCGGCGCCGCGACGTCGCCGCGCTCGACGCCCTGCTGGCCGACGACGTGGTGTTCCTGTCGCCGGTCGTCCGCACGCCGCAGCCGGGCAAGGCGTTGACCAAGGCCTATCTCAGCGCGGCGCTGGACGCGCTGCTGAACGAGACCTTTCGCTATGTCGGCGAATGGATCGGGCCGGATTCGGCGGTGCTCGAATTCGTCGCCGTCATCGACGGGATCGAGATCAACGGCGCCGATTTCATCGCCTGGAACGGCGCCGATCAGATCGTCAGCTTCAAGGTGATGATCCGGCCGCTGAAGGCGATCGAGCTGGTGCGGCAGCGGATGGCGGCGCAGCTCGCGCGCGCCTGAGCGACGAGGCCGCCGGCGGCCGCCGTCGGGTCATGTTTGCGCGGGGCAGGCCTTCGCGGGAATGACAAAGCCGGAGATTCCGGCAAATCGCGTCATGGTCTCGAGCGCAGTCAGCGGCCCTCGCGCCGGCCTCCGCGTTGAAGTATAGAGGCGACGGAGGCGCGGCGACGTCCGCGGCCGCTGGAGGGCGACGAATCGTGAGCCGCACCGTCTTCGTTCTCAACGGGCCGAATCTCGATCTGCTCGGCAAGCGCCAGCCGGAGATCTACGGCCGCGAGACGCTCGCCGACGTCGAGGCTCTGTGCCGCCGCGTCGCGGCCGAGCACGGTCTGACGGTCGAGTTCCGCCAGAGCAACCGCGAATACGAGCTGATCGACTGGATCCACGAGGCGCGCGACAACGCGGCGGCGATCGTCATCAACCCCGCCGGCTACAGCCACACCTCGGTCGCCATCCTCGACGCGCTCGCCGCCTTCGCCGGCCCGATCATTGAGGTCCACATCTCCAACATCCACAAGCGCGAGCCGTTCCGGCGCCATTCCTACGTCTCGACCGTCGCCGCCGGCGTCATCGCCGGCTGCGGGACGCAAGGCTACGCGCTGGCGTTGCAGCGCGTCGCCAGCCTGTTGGAAGAAGCGAAGGCGCCGTGAGCGGCGCCTAGGCCAGGCTCAGCCGGATCATCTGGTAGGAATAGGGCGCGAGCTTCGCCTCGAGGCGGCCGTCGACGACGGCTGCGATCGCAGCCTTTCTCGGCGTCACCGCCAGCGGCGCCTTGGCCGTGTTCACCGCTTCGAGGCTGGCGGCGGTCATCACCTGGCAGTCGACGACGGTCGCCGCGCCGAAGCCGTCGAGCGCGACGTCGAGCGCGATCGTCTCGCTGGCGTGGCGGTTGACGGCGAAGAAGGTCAGCGCGCGGCCCGCTTCGTCGTGGACGCCGGCGATGTCGACATAGGGCACGTTGTCGGCGACCTTGGAATCGTAGCCGGGCGAGCTGACGTTGAGCCGCAGCGCCGCGCCGCGGCCGAAGATCGAAGCAAAGTAGTAGGGATAGTAGATCGTCTGCCGCCACGCCGCGCCCTTCGGCTCGGTCATGATCGGCGCGATGACGTTCACCAGCTGGGCGATGCACGCCATCTTCACGACGTCCGAGCGGCGGATGAAGGTGTTGAGGATGCAGCCGACCTGCAGCACGTCCTCGAAATTGTAGACGTCCTCGAGCAGCGGCGGCGCATGCGGCCAGCCCTTGGCGCCGCCGAGAATCTCCTTGTCCTGCGCCATCGAATGGTACCAGACGTTCCATTCGTCGAACGAGATCGCGACGCGCTTTTTCGAGCGCTTCTGCGCGCGCACGAACTCGATCGTCGAGGCGATCGTCGCGATATAGGCGTCGAGCTTGGCGTTGAGGGCGAGGAACTCCGCCGTGTCCTTCTCGCGGTTGTTGAAATACATGTGCAGCGAGATGTAGTCGACCGCGTCGTAGCAGTGCTCGAGCACGACGCGTTCCCACTCGGGGTAGGTCGCCATGTCGGAGTTCGACGAGCCGCAGACGATCAGCTTCAGCGCGGGATCGAAGGCGCGCAGAGTCTTGGCGACCTCGTTGGCGAGGCGGCCGTATTCGTCGGCCGTCTTGTGGCCGACCTGCCACGGGCCGTCCATCTCGTTGCCGAGGCACCAGCGCCTGACGCCGAAGGGTTCGGCGCGACCGTTGGCCTTGCGCAGGTCGCCCCAGTAGCTGCCGGTCGGGCCGTTGACGTATTCGACGAAGTTGCGCGCTTCGTCGAGGCCGCGCGAGCCGAGATTGATCGCGAGCATCATCTCCGAGCCGACCGACGCGCACCAGTCGGCGAATTCGTGCACGCCGACGGCGTTCGATTCGGACGTGTGCCAGGCGAGGTCGAGGCGGGTCGGGCGCTTGTCGCGCGGGCCGACGCCGTCCTCCCAATTGTAGGCCGAGACGAAGTTGCCGCCCGGATAGCGCACGACAGGGATGTTCAGCGCCTTGACGAGTTCGATCACGTCGCCGCGCATGCCGTTGGCGTCGGCGGTCGGGTGATCGGGCTCGTAGACGCCGGTGTAGACCGCGCGGCCGAGGTGCTCAAGGAATGCGCCGTAGATCCGGTTGTCGATCATCGCAATGCGGTAGTCGCGATGCGCGGTGACAGTCGCCCTCATGGTTCCTCACCTCATTCGTATCAGATTGTTTGATACAATAAAGACCTTTCCCGCGTGGCCGTCAAGCCTCACGGAAGGCGCGGCAGATATTGAAAAAACTGTGAAATGTCAGTCGATTGGCGAGAAAACAAATTCTGCTCTGCGACAATTTCTGCGGACCGATCGGCTTGACAATATCGGGAATGCAGATGAAAAGGCTTGGCGCCCCTGCATTTCCCGGCTACCATCGTCGTCGTCAGGCTTCTCGACGACGGGTCGGTCCAGCGAAGCGCGTTCCAGGCGGGCGAACCCGTCGGCGACATTCTGGGAGGAAATCGACATGATCCGCAAAGCATTCACTGCGACCTTGGCGTGCGCCTTGCTGGCTGCGGGCGCCGCCCGGGCGACCGAAACAATCGTATGGTGGGACTTCCTCAGCGGCGGCGACGGCGTCCGCATGAAGGCCATGCTCGCCGAATTCAACAAGGAATTCGACGGCAAAGTCCATATTGAAGCGACGACGCTCGAGTGGGGCGTGCCATTCTACAGCAAGGTCCAGACCTCGACGGCGATCGGCCAGGGCCCCGACGTGATGACCTATCACGAATCGCGCATGCCGCTCGGCATCTCGCAGAACGTATTGAGCCCGATCACCCCCGAAGAACTCGCGGCGGCGGGGATCAAGTCGAGCGACTTCGGCGAGGCGAACTGGAAGGCGGCGCAAGGAAGCGACGGCAAGCAATATGCGATCCCGCTCGATATCCACTCGATCATATTGTATTATAACAAGGACTTGCTGAAGAAGGCCGGCCTGCTCGGCGACGACGGCAAGCCGAAAGGGCTCGACGGCGTGGCCAATTGGGACGCCGCGCTGGCGAAGCTGACCACCAAGGACGTGGCGGCGCTGTCGGTGCCGAACGACTCGGCGAGCGGGTGGCGCCCCTTCTACACGCTGCTCAACCAGCAGGGCGGCCAGTTCCTGAAGGACGGCAAGTTCCTCGACGGCGACAATCTCGCCAAGGCCGAGACCGCGGTCGGGGAAATGCAGAAGTGGGTCAAGAACGGTTGGACCCCGGCGAACACCGAATACGCCGCCTCGATCGCCCTCTTCACCGCGGGCAAGGTGGCGATGCATATCAACGGCGTCTGGGAGGTTCCGACCATGGTCGACCTCGCCAAGAAGGGCCAACTGTTCGACTGGGGCGCGATGCAAATCCCCGTGCTTTACAGCCAGCCGGCGACCTGGGCGGATTCGCACGCCTTCGCGATTCCCAACCGCCAGGGCAATCCGGTCGATCCGGCCAAGCGCAAACTGGTGCTCGAGGCGATCCATTGGTTCAACGAGCACTCGCTCGAGTGGGCGGGCGGCGGCCACATCCCGGCCTATCTGCCGGTGCAGGAAAGCGCGGCGTTCCAGGCGTTGAAGCCCAACGCCGATTATGTCTCGCTGGCCAAGACCGCGGTCTTCGACCCGGTTTCGACCTTGGCGGGCGTGGCCTCGCCGGTCTATGACGCGACTGGCAACTACATCATCCCGGCGATGATGGGTGAGATGACGCCGGCGGACGCCGTGCGGAAGATGCGCGACGATCTGCAGAGCCAGGCCAAGTAAGGCCCAGCCCCGCGCTCGCCGGACCACCTCCCGGCGGGCGCGGCGGGCAGCGCGCCAAGGCGGTTCCGCCATGCTCAAAAGCAAACGGAGCGAATACGCCGCCGCCGCCATCCTGATGGCGCCGTTCGTCGTCGTTTACGGCGTCCTGTTCGTCTATCCGACGATCAAAATGGTGGAGTTGAGCTTCACCAACGCCCCGCTGATCGGGCCGGGCCAATGGGTGGGCTTCGACAACTATTGGCGGCTCGCGACCGAGCGCCAGTTCCCGCTCGCGGTCTGGAACACCATCTACTTCGTGCTCCTATCGGCGCTGCCGAGCACCCTTCTCGCCCTGGTCGTCGCGCTCGGCGTGAATCGCCTCAAGGGCTGGGTGCAGAGCCTGGTGCTCGCCGCCTTCTTCCTGCCCTACATCGTGCCGGTGTCGGTCGTCTGGCGCATCTGGAGCTGGATGTTCGACAAGGATTTCGGCATCGCACAATATCTCATCGCCCCGCTCAACGGCGGACAACATCTCTCGATCTTCCGCACCATACCCTTGTTCATGCCGATGGTCGCTCTGGTGACCATCTGGTGGCTGTTGGGCTTCAACGTGCTGCTCTTCGTCGCCGGCCTGCGCAACATCTCCAAAGAGATCTACGAGGCCGCGGGGCTCGACGGCGCCAGCCGCTGGGCGCAGTTTTCGCGCATCACCTGGCCGCTCATCTGGCCGGTGACCGTGCTCGTTTTGACGATCCAGCTCATCCTGCAGTTCAAGATCTTCGACCAAGTCTATCTGTTCACGCAGGGTGGCTACCGCGTCGACACGACGATGGTGATGGTCCAATATATTTTCCGGCAGGCATTCCAATTGAACAAGGGAGGCCTCGCCGCGGCGGCTTCGGTCTTCCTCTTCCTCCTGATCATCGTCATGTCGGTGTTGCAGTATCAGCTTCTTCGAGGGCGAGGGCAGCGATGACGGCCGCCGTCGCCGACGCGCTCGCGCCGCCCACCGCCCGACGGCTCTCGCGCCTGCGCCATCTCGACCTCATCGGCCTCGTCGTTACGCTTGCGACGGTCGCGCTCGCGATCGCCTGGGCGTTCCCGCTCTATTGGGGGCTCGTGACGACGTTCAAGCACGAGTACGAAATCGTGAAGCCCGGCATTCAGTTGTGGCCGGCCGACTTCACCTTCGAGAACTATGTCCATGTGCTGCTGCAGACCAAGATCGGCCTGTGGTACATCAACTCGCTGATCACCTCCGGCGCCGTGACCGGCATCGTCATGCTGATGGCGGCGAGCGCGGGCTATGCGATTTCGCAGCTCAATTTTCCCGGCCGCACCCTCTTCTGGTGGATGATCATGGCGAGCTTCATGGTGCCGATCCCGGCGCTGATCGTCAATCATTTCATCCTGATGGGCCAATTCGGGTGGGTCAACACGCTGGCGGGCGTCATCGCCCCGCAGCTCATCGCGCCGGTGACGGTCATCATCTACAAGCAATTCTTCGATTCCGTGCCCAAGGATTTTCGCGAAGCGGCGGTGATGGACGGCGCCAATGAGTTCCAGCTGCTCTTTCGCATCTATCTGCCGATGAACTGGGGCATCACCACCGCGCTGGCGATCATCACCTTCATCGGCGCCTGGAACCTGTTCCTGTGGCCGTTCCTCGCCGTGAGCTCCGAGGACAAGATGAACATCACCGTCGGCATCACGCAGGTTCACGACGCCTTCGGCGTGAGCTACGGGCGCGATCTCGCGGTGGCGATGCTCGCCGCGCTGCCGGTCGCCCTCGTCTATCTGATCTTCCAGCGGCGCGTGACTCAGGCCATCATGCTGTCGGCGGGCATCAAGGGATGAGCGCAATTCCGGAAAAAGCGGGAAACGGCGCGACGCCGCATGTCGAGCTCAGGCGCGTGACCAAGCGCTACGGCGTCGTGACGGCGATCAACGACATCAGCCTCACCGTCGACAAGGGGTCGTTCACCGCGCTGCTCGGCCCTTCGGGCTGCGGCAAGTCGACGCTTCTGCGCATGATCGCGGGCCTCGAGCGCATCACGGTTGGTCAGTGCTTCCTCGATGGCGTCGACGTGACCGACATGGCGCCGGCCAAGCGGCGCATCGCCATGGTGTTCCAATCCTACGCCCTCTATCCGCACATGACGGTGAAGCAGAACATCGCCTTCTCGCTCTCGCTCGCCGGCGCGTCGCGAAAAGAGCAGGACGAGCGCGCGGGCGAGGTCGCGCGCATCCTCCAGCTCGAGCCCTATCTCGACCGCCGCCCGGCCGAGCTGTCGGGCGGACAGCGTCAGCGCGTGGCGATCGGCCGCGCGCTGGTGCGCAAGCCGGAAGTCTTCCTGTTCGACGAGCCGCTTTCGAATCTCGACGCCAAGCTGCGCGTGCAAATGCGGCTCGAGCTCGCCAAGCTGCACGCCGCTCTCGGCGCGACGATGATCTACGTCACCCACGACCAGACCGAGGCGATGACGCTCGCCGACAAGATCGTCGTGCTCGACGGGGGGAGGGTGGCCCAGGTCGGCGCGCCGCTCGAGCTCTACAACCAGCCGGCCAACAAGTTCGTCGCCGCCTTCATCGGCTCGCCGAGCATGAATTTCTTCTCGGTCGGCGTCGCTTCGGTCGAAGGCGGCGCGGCGACCGTCGCGCTGCCGGGCGGTCGGACGGCGCGGGTCGGCGTGAGCGTGAAGCGCGGCGCGATCGACGGGCCCGTCGATCTCGGCGTGCGGCCCGAGCATTTGGCGATCGTCGACGCGCACGATCCGAACGCGGGGCTTACAGGAACGATCGGCATCGTCGAGCGTCTCGGCAACGTAACCTTGGTCTATCTCGATACGCCGGCCGGACCGCTCATCGTCGAAGCGTCCGGGACCCTCACGGTCAAAGGCGGAGACTTGGTCGGCCTGAGACTGAACGAGCCGCAAGCGCGGCTGTTCGGCGCCGATGGCGCGACGATCTGATCGTCGCGAGCGACGCGCGGCGCGCCCTCACGGCGCGGTCGTCACCCGCAGCACGATATCCTGATCGTAATTGCCGAAGCCGCGGCCGAAGATGTTGACCCCGCCGGGGTGGCGCGCCTCGGGCTTGACCTCGATGCGCAGCCGGATCGAGTGGTGGGCGGAAATGTCGAGGTCGTCGAGCGTCAGCGACGAGATCTTGACGCCATCGACGAACGCGCCCTCGCGCGTGACGCGCCAGCTCTTCAGCATGCCGTACTGGCTGCCCTTGAGCTTCCACCAGTCGGGGGTGAAGACGCCGCGCGTGTCGCCGTAATCGCCCGGGCTCGTCCACACGCCGGCTTCGCGGCCATTGATCGCCACCGTGATGTCGGACGGCCAGTCGATCGAAGTGCCCGGCACCTCGGACGACAGCTCCATCGAGAATTCGAGTTCGACGATCGACTTGCCGACGATGCGCGCGTTGTTGGGGAACTGGTATTCGACGAAACCGCGCGTGAACCACATCAGCCCGGCGTTCATGCGATCCGGATTGAGGAACGAGCCGGGCACGTCGAGCAGGCCGATGATGCCGTCGGGCGAGCACAGGCCGCACGGCGCGCTGACTTCGCAGCTGGTGTAGAGGCCGATCGGCATCGCCACTTCGATGACGTTGGCCTGTGCGCCGTTGGGGTCGTCGCGGAACATCACCAGCACGTCGTCGAAAGCGAGGAAGCACAGCTTCTGCTGGCCCTTCCTGCCCTTCTGGGTCTCGGTGCGGATCAGCGCGGCGTCTTCGAGGGTCTGCAGGTTCGACGACACCGTCGATTGCGGCAGGTCGAGCGCGCCGGCGATCTCGTTGACGTTGACGCCCGGGCGATTGTGCAACAGCCGCAGGATGCGGATCCGTTGCGGCGAGGCGAGCGCGCGCAGCACCTCCGGCCGCTGCTCGGGATCGACCACCAGAAAATTGCGCGACATGGCTCGCTATCGGCTCCCAAAGATTCGCGCCAGTCTATATCAGGTTTCTCGATATTTTGATAATGCGGAGCGACGTCGGGAATTAGCGGCGCCCAGGCGCCGCGTCGGCCGTCGCCGTTCCGCGCCTTCCGTCTGGGCCGCCGCACTGCTCGCGACTTTGCGCTAACGCGCTATAAAGTTACGGATTCCTCGTTTTCAAACCGGTCCGACGGTTGGCCGGCGAGCAACCGCCAGGCGCGCCGGCCGGGCGTCGCCTCAGCTGGGCGCCTGTATCGCCGATCGTGATTTGCATCCGCCCGCCCGGCCTATGCCGGCCCGCGGCGCTGGGCTCAGCTCGCCGCTGCGATCTTGTCCTGCGTCTTGGCGCCGAAGTCGCTCGCGTCATGGCGCTCGCGAAGCTGGCTCGCCGGTTCGCCGCTGGTGCGGTTGACCATGCGGCCGCGCTTCACCGCCGGCCGCTCGAGCAGCATGTCGGCCCAGCGCTGGACGTGCTTGTAGTCCTGCACGGCGAGAAACTCGGCCGCCCCGTATTGCCAGCCCTTCGCCAGGCCGCCGTACCAGGGGAAGATGGCGATGTCGGCGATCGTATAGGCGTCGCCAGCGACATACCGGCTCTCCGCCAGACGGCGGTCGAGCACGTCGAGCTGCCGCTTCACCTCCATCGCGAAACGGTCGATCGCATATTCGATCTTCGTCGGCGCGTAGGCGTAGAAATGGCCGAAGCCGCCGCCGAGATAGGGCGCGCTGCCCATCTGCCAGAACAGCCACGACAGGGTCTCGGCGCGCGCCGCGGCTTCGCTCGGCAGGAAAGCGCCGAACTTCTCAGCGAGGTAGAGCAGGATCGCGCCGGACTCGAACACCCGGATCGGCGTGGGTCCGCTGCGATCCATCAGCGCCGGAATTTTCGAATTGGGGTTCACGGCGACGAAGCCGCTGCCGAACTGGTCGCCTTCGCCGATGTCGATCAGCCAGGCGTCGTATTCCGCGCCGCTTTTGCCCAGCGCCAGCAGCTCCTCCAGCATGATCGTCACCTTCACCCCGTTGGGCGTGCCGCGCGAATAAAGCTGCAGCGGGTGACGGCCGACCGGCAGCGCCTTTTCGTGCGTTGCGCCCGCGACGGGTCGGTTGGTCTTGGCGAAACGGCCGCCGTTGGCGTTGTTCCACGTCCACACTTTTGGCGGAACATATTCAGACGGCTCGCTCATCTCCGACCTCCGAGACTTTCGTTGCGCGCTTCGATCGCTGGGACGCAAGGTCCGCGCCTTTCGATTAGGCGATAGACCCGGCCGGCGACGCGGTCGAGTGAAACGGCCTCGGCGGGGTCGCAAGCGGGTTCAAATCTTCGCCATCCGCGTTCGGACGATTGGGGCCGCGCCGACGGGCGTCGGTCGCGCGCCGGCGCCGGCCTGAGAAGCGCTTCGCTCGCGCGATCCTTTCGCCGAACGGCGCCGAAGCAGGCCAGCCCGCAGCGAGGCTGCGCATTGGCGCGCGTCCGACCGGCAGGGGCGGGGTCGCTTCCGGCCCGAGGCGCCGCGCTTCGCACGGTCTTTCGGCAAACGGCGGCCGGCTCGCAGGTTCTAAGGAGTTCGTCGTCGGCCCTTGGGAACGACTTGCAAGTAGCTGACGGTCATCGTGGTGTCGTCGTTCAGCACGCCGATCACCGTCTTTTCGATCGCGTCCAAGGTGAGCTGGCTGAAGTTTACGGAATTCGGGTCGGTGTCGAATTCGACTTCGATCACCAACGTCTTGACCCACATCGCATCTTCCCAGCTCCATTCGAACCAGGTCCGAGACACGTTGGGGAGTTTCGACAACGCCTCCCGGACGATCGCAATGTTGCCTCTCATGACCAAGTCGCTCCACGAATTCTCACGTAGCCGTCGGCGGATGTGGGGCATCAAGTTCGCGCAGTGTCAATCCTTCAACCATTTAGACTGACCCGTCGCGCCGCTCCAGGCGCGACGAAACGCGGCGTGGCGCGGCGCCGCGCAATCTCTCGCGCCGGCGACGACCTGCCCCTGCGGCATAGTTAACAGATCGCTAGCTTAGACATCTGGATTTAAAGTAATTATCGCACCATAGCGCAATCGATCGTATGTAGTCTTGCCCCGTTCCTGAGAATGTCGGGGCAGGCGATGCGTATAATCTTTGGTTTACTTGTCGCAGTTGCGTCAACGGTGGGCGCCTTCGCGCCGAGCGGCGCCGCGGCGGCGGTCATGGCGGGTCCGTTTCGCGACGCCGCGCCGCGCCCCGAGCGCTTGCAGCTCTCTTCGCCGGTACTGGCCCCGATGGCGTTCAGTCGCTTTTGCCTGCGCTACCGCGATGACTGCGAAATCCATCGCTTGCGCGACGCGAGCGGCGTGACGCGCGCGCACTGGGGCGAGGTGGCGAGGGTCAACGCCGAGGTCAACCACGCCATCGCGCCGCAAGCGGACGACGGCGACGTCGTCGACGAGACCTGGCGCGTCGCCCCCACGGCCGGCGCCTGCCACGATTACGCCGTCACCAAGCGTCACGAACTCATGCAACTGGGGTGGCCGTCGCGCGCGCTGCTGCTCGCCGAGGTCGTCACCCGCTGGGGCGAGCACCACCTCGTGCTGGTGGTGCGCACGCGCACCGGCGATTTCGTCGCCGACAACCTCTATCCGGGGGTGCGGCCGTGGTACGCGGCGCCCTATCGCTGGGTCAGAATCCAAACCCCCGAAAATCCGATGTACTGGTCGACGGTCGAGGCCGATCCGACGACGACCGCCGAACCGTCGCTGGCAAGCGCGTCCGGTCAAGATTCGGACGACACGCTGGTCGCCGCCGACGCCACGGAAATTGCCGCCGCCGATGCACAACGCGAGGCGACTGACGTGATCTTGGCGCTCGAAGCCCCGACCCAACGCTACGCTCTCGACGACGGTCTCGAGCTGGGCTCGTTTTCGCTCGCCGGGCCGGCGGCGGTCGCCTCGGCGACGCCCGCGGCGGAACCGGAATTCGCGCCCGCCGACGAACCCGCCTTCGCCGGCGGACGCCCGGTCGACGCTGCGGCCGCCGCGACCGATCCGGCGGCGGTCGCCTTTATCGGGCGCTCCGACGGCGACCTCGCCCCCGATCCGTTCGGCTATGGCTCGTTGATTTCGATGAACTGACCGGCTGCCGCTCAGGCAAGCGCATCGGTTTCGCGCCGATCGAGAGCCCTTCCTCGGCGCCACGGCTCAGCCGGGCGCAGTCAGGCTCGACGCCAAATCCGGCCGGATCGACTTGACCGCGTGTTCGATGAAGACGCGGGCGCCGGCGCCGAGGCTTCGATAGACTGCCGACAGTTCGCTCAGCCTGCCATGGGCGATCATCGCGCGCACGTCGCTGCGCGCGAACTCGTCGAGTTCCTCGTCGGGCGATCCGGCCGCCGAGAGGGCCATCTGCAGACGATCGGCCATGCCCGCGTCGTCGGCGGGCGCGGTGTAGTAGACCATTTTCACAACCGCGTTGAATTGGGTCGCCCGTCGCGGGTCGCTCTCGTCGAGCTTCGCCAGGCGCAGCCACAGCTGCGGCCGATAAGGCGCGAGCGACAGCGCCTTTTCGGCGGCGCGACGAAACGCCTGACGCGCCGCGTCCGCTCCCGCGTCGGCGCGCTCCGCCTCGGCCAACGCGTAGGCGCCCCAAAGATCGCCGCGCAGCCAGCCGAGCATCGCTTCGGCGCGGACCGTCTCGGGGGCCGGCGCGCTTTGGTGGGTCGCCGCGCGAAGCGCTTCGGCCGCCGCCATCGGCAGGGCGATCGCCGCGAGCAGAAGCGCGAGGACGGCCATCAGGTATCGCTGCCAAACTACGTCGTACGGCATGGCGCCGAGCCTATCGGCCTTGGCCGCCGAACGCCAGCGCGGGGGGCGCTTCCTGCGGCGCGCCGCTACAGCGGCTTTTGGCCTTCCTCGTCGATCGTTATGGTATCAAGGCAATATGTTTGTTCTCCGACGCCATGCGGGAAACAGTCTGGCCCACTTTATTCAGTGTGCGCGCAAGTTCGCGATCGGCGTTCTTCTGTGTCTAAGAGGCGAGCTTTCGGTAACGCTATTTTTGAAATCCAGTTTTGGGGCGCTCCCTCCGAAAGCGCGCGATCTGGCGCTCTGGGCCGCCGATCCATAGAAGCCTTGGCTTGGCCGGCGTCTTTCGCCGTCTCCCGCCTCAACGTTCCGATCAGGCGGATCGAGCGCGCGGCGGAGGGGCCGCTGCGACGGCGCTTCGTTGGGAAAGCGGCTCCGCGTCAGCGGGTTGCAAGGCGCGGCTCAAGTCAGAGCGGAATGCTGGGAGGCGAAGGCGGCTCGGCGCAAGGCGATCGGCCTGGCGGGCCGCACGGGCCAGGCCAGCCTGCGGCCAAATCAAAGCATCGACGGCGACGCCGAGGGATTTCGCCAAGCCGCGGCGGTCATGGGTCCTCGCGCTTGCCGCGGGCGACGATGCGGAGCGCGTCGACAGGGGCGGGCGCCTGGAGCGTCAGCGCGTCTTGGGTTTCGGCGGTCAGCCAGAGCTCGAACGCCGCCGGGTCGGTCAGCACGACCGGCATCGCCTTGGGGTGGATCGGAGCGACGATCGCGTTGGGCGCGGCGGTGAGGAAGGCGAACAGCTCGTGCTCGCCCTCGATCGGCGCCGATTTCGGCCCGCGCAGTCCCCGCCAGCGTCGCCAAACGCCGGCGAAAGCGAACAGCGGCCGGCTTTCGTCGCGGGCGAACCACACCGGCGTCTTGCGCGGCTTCGCATCGGCGTATTCGCAGAAGGCGTTGACCGGCACGAGGCAGCGGTTGGCCGGCGCCAGCCAGCGCCGCCAGAAGGGGCTGGCCGGATTGCGCAGGTTGGTCACCAGCGACGCGCCGACCTGCGGCGGGCCGGGCGCGCCCCAGCGCGCCAGTGCGAGCTCGCGGCCGCCCCCCGGCGCGGCGCGGACGATCGGCGCCATCTGGTCGGGGAAGACGGCCGAAAGCGGCGGCAGGTTGCCGGCGCGGTCGTCGGCGACGGCGAACAAGCGGCGAATCGCCTCCTGGTTGGTGGTGACCGAATAGAGGTTGCACATGGGCCGAAATTGCCCCGCCGCCGTCCCGAGGTCAAAAAGCGCTGAAAACCGCCCGCCAGCAGCCGGAGGCGCACATTTCGCTTGGCGAGGCGGGCCCGCTTCCTATATGACCGTCAATTGGCGCGGCGCCGAAAGGTTCCGCGCCCGAATTTTTTGGCCTGGCGCGTCCGTTTGCGGCGCAACCGCCCGGCCGCCGTCGGACTTGAACAAACATGGCCAATCCATTCGAGTTTCTGCAGCAGGTGCGCTCCGAGGCGTCCAAGGTCGTCTGGCCCTCCCGTCGCGAGACGCTCATCACGACCGGCATGGTGATGCTGATGGTGGTGTTCACCAGCGCGTTCTTCCTGGTGGTCGACGAGGCGTTGCGGGTGGCGGTCAGTTTGGCGCTAGGCCTCGGCCGCGGCGGCTGAACCGCGCGCGGCGCTCTGCCGCTCAATCGAGGAATTCGGAATCCCGCACATGAACATGCGCTGGTACATCGTTCACGCTTACTCGAACTTCGAGAAGAAGGTCGCCGAGTCGATCCGCGAGCAGGCCGCCCAACGCGGCCTCGAGGATAAATTCGCCGAGGTCATGGTCCCGACCGAACAGGTCGTCGAGGTTCGGCGCGGCCGCAAGATCAATTCAGAGCGCAAGTTCTTCCCCGGCTACGTGCTGGTGAAATGCGACCTCACCGACGACGTCTACCACCTGATCAAGAACACGCCGAAGGTGACCGGCTTCCTCGGCGCCGACAAGAAGCCGATGCCGATCCCCGACGCCGAAGCCGAGCGGATCAAAGGCCAGGTCGCCGATGGCGTCGAGCGGCCGAAGGCGTCGATCCGCTTCGAGATCGGCGAGAATGTGCGCGTCGCCGACGGCCCGTTCGCCTCGTTCAACGGCGTCGTCGAGGAAGTCGACGAGCAGCGCTCGCGGGTCAAGGTCGCGGTGTCGATCTTCGGCCGCGCGACCCCGGTCGACCTCGAATACGGCCAGGTCGAGAAAGTGTGATCGAGCCGGGGTAACAAACGCCCTCGACGATGCGTATCGGGGAGGCCGGCGGCTCATGGCCGCCGCAAGTCGAGCGTCCGCTTCTAACGTCGCGAGGCCGCCATGCGCTATCACCGCAGCCGCGGGTGGGAGATTCCCGCCAGCGAGACCACGCCCGAATCGATCTTCCTCAACCGCCGCGCGTTCTTCGTCGGCGCCGGGGCGGCGTTGACCGTCGCCGGCCTGCTGCGGCGGGCCCACGCCGACGACGCCGATCCGACCACAGGGCTCTATCCGGCCAAGCGCAACCCGGCCTACACGCTCGATCGCGACGTGACGCCGGAGAAAGTCAACCTCCACTACAACAACTTCTACGAGTTCACGACCAGCAAGCGCGTCGACGCCGACGCGCTGAAGACGCGGCCCTGGACGGTGACGATCGACGGACTGGTCGAGAAGAAAGAGACCATCGACGTCGACGACCTGGTCAAGGCGATCGGGCTCGAGGAGCGGCTTTACCGCCACCGCTGCGTCGAAGCGTGGTCGATGGCGATCCCGTGGACCGGTTTTCCGTTGAAGGCGCTGGTCGATCGGGCGAAGCCGCTCTCGGCGGCGAAATACGTGCGCTTCGAGACTTTCCTCGACGATTCGATCGCCCCTGGCCAGCGCCAGTTCATGCCCTGGCCCTATATCGAGGGTCTGACGATGGCCGAGGCGACCAACGACCTCGCCTTCATCGTCACCGGCGCTTACGGCAAGCCGGTGGCCAAGGTCCAGGGGGCGCCGATCCGCCTGGCGACGCCGTGGAAATACGGGTTCAAGTCGGCGAAATCGATCGTCAAGATCAGCTTCGTCGCCGACCGGCCGCAGACCTTCTGGCAGCAGCTCGGTCCTGACGAATACGGCTTCTGGGCCAACGTCAACCCGGACGTGCCGCATCCGCGCTGGAGCCAGGCGCGCGAAACCTTCCTGACGACCGGCGAGCAGCGGCCGACGCTCCTCTACAACGGCTACGGCGAGCAGGTCGCCGCGCTCTACAAGGGGCTGGAGAAAGAGCCGCTCTACATGTGAGCGGACAATAAAATTGAATCGGCAATCGCGTCAGTAACGCCAGCGCTGCGCCTTGGCGACCAGGAAGTCGCGGAACGCCTGAATCCGGGCGACGTTCTTCAGTTCCTCGGCGTAGACGAGAAAGCAGTCCATTTCCGGCATGTCGACCTGCGGCAGCAGCCGCACCAGGCCGGAGTTCGGCTGCACGCAATAGTCGGGCAGCACCGCGATGCCGACCCCGTGCTCGACGGCGCGGATGATGGCGGCGACATTGTTGATCGCGATATGCGGGATGCGCGGCGACTTCGGATCGCGGCCGACGGTCAGCAGCGAATTGAGGTCGTAAAGGAAGTGCGTCGCCGTCGGCGCGCCGAAGGCGACGAGCCGGTGCTGGTCGAGGTCGGCGATGGTGCGCGGCTGGCCGCTCTTCTTGAGGTAGTCGGTCGAGGCGTAGGCGTGGAAATGGACGGTGAACAGCCGGCGGCGGATCAGGTCGGGCTGCATCGGCTCGCGCAACCGCAGCGCCATGTCGGCTTCGCGCATGCCGACGTCGAGTTCGTCGTCCGACAGCAACAGCTGCAGTTTGACCTCGGGATAAAGCTCGACAAATTCCTCAAGCCGCGGCGCCAACCAATTGGCGCCGAGCGCCAAAGTGCTGGTGACGCGTAGGTCGCCGTGCGGCTTCTCGCGCGTGTCGACGAGCCGGCTGCGCACCGCGTCGAGCTTGAGCACGACATCGTGCACCGCCTCGTGCAGCATTTCGCCTTGTTCGGTGAGGATGAGACCGCGGGCGTGACGGTGGAACAGCGGCGCGCCGAGTTCCTGCTCGAGCGCGCCGACCTGACGGCTGACCGCCGACTGGCTCAGACCCAGGGTTTCGCCGGCGTGAGTGAACGAACCGGCCTCGGCCGCCGCCTGAAAGATGCGCAGCTTATCCCAGTCCATCCCGGTCTCCGGCCCGTCCGGCCGCTGCTTCCTCGGGCCACGTCGCGACACCCGCCGCGCGTCGCACGCGGCGGCGCATGCGCGGCGGCTTTGCGTTCCCTATAGCAGGTTTCGCGCGCGCTTCACTCTGCTGCGGCGCGCGCCGGCGCTTCGAGGGCCAGCCAGCGCTCCGCCTCCAGCGCCGCCATGCAGCCCAGACCCGCGGCGGTGACCGCCTGGCGGAAGATGTCGTCGGCGACGTCGCCGGCGGCGAACACCCCCTCGACGCTGGTCGCGGTCGAACCCGGCTTGGTCTCGACGTAGCCGTTAGGCTTCAGCACCAGCTGGCCGGCGACGAGTTCGCTCGCCGGGGCGTGGCCGATGGCGACGAAGACGCCGTCGGCCTCGATCGTCGACAGCGCGCCGGTTCTGACGTCGCGCAGCTGCGCGCCGGTGACGCCGAGCGGCTTCTCCTGGCCAAGGATCTCGTCGATGGCGCTGTTCCAGCGCACCTTCACGTTGGCGCGCGCGAACAGGCGCTCGCCGAGGATCTTCTCGGCGCGGAACGAATCGCGGCGATGGACGACCACCACCTCCTTGGCGATGTTGGCGAGATAGAGCGCCTCTTCGACCGCCGAATTGCCGCCGCCGACCACGATCACTTTCTTGCCGCGGAAGAAGAACCCGTCGCAGGTAGCGCAGGCGGAGACGCCGAAGCCCTTGAAATGCTCCTCGCCGGGAAGGTTGAGCCATTTCGCCTTGGCGCCGGTGGCGAGGATGATCGCATCGGCGGTCAACGCGCGGCCACTGTCGCAGCGGATGCGGAACGGCCGCTGGCCGAGATCGAGCCCGGTGACGTATTCGTTCTCGATGCGCGCGCCGACGTGTTCGGCCTGCAGTCGCATCTGCTCCATCAGCCACGGGCCTTGGATCGGCTCGGCGAAGCCGGGATAGTTCTCGACGTCGGTGGTGATCATCAACTGTCCGCCGGGCTCGAAGCCGCTGAGCAGCAGCGGATTCACCATGGCGCGCGCGGTATAGATCGCGGCGGTGTAGCCAGCCGGCCCGGAGCCGATGACGACCAGGCGTTCGTGGGCGGAAGCGGACATGCGAACCTCAAGGCGCCGATCGACCGACGCCGGCCGAGGCGTCGCCGCGCGTCGGCGGAGCTTCGGTCATATAGGCGCCGGGCCTGGTCCGGCAATATGCGCGTCAGCGTCGTCCACGGCGACAGAAGCGGCGATTCGGCGCAGAATGGCGGCCGATCCATCAGCTGACGAGGCCAAACATGCTGACGCTGCGCACATCGCCCGCTTCTCCCTTCGGGCGCAAGGTGAGGATCGCGGCCGCGCTGCTCGGCCTCGAGGCGCGCGTCGCCATCGTCCTCGCCGACACCGGCGATCCCGCCGATTCGTTGCGCCAGCAGAATCCGCTCGGCAAGATCCCGGCGCTGATCGCCGAGGACGGCGAAGCGATCTTCGACAGCCGCGTCATCGTCGAATATCTCGACGGCCTGGCCGGCGGCGGGCGGCTGTTCCCGGCGGATTTGGCGGCGCGCATTCCGGTCTTGACCCTGCAGGCGCTCGCCGACGGGATCGCCGACGCCGCGGTGTTGCAGGTCTACGAACGGCGCATGCGCGAGCCGGCCGAACGCTCGGCCAAGTGGGTCGACTATCAGGCGGGCAAGGTGACGCGAGCGCTGGCGGCGCTCGAATCGAAGCCGCCCGAAGCCGGCGCGACCCATGTCGGCGCGATCGCGCTCGCCTGCACGCTCGGCTATCTCGACCTGCGCTTCGCCGGCGAATGGCGGACGGGCCATCCGAAACTGGTCGCCTGGCTCGACGCCTTCGCCGCCGCCGTCCCGGCCTTCGCGGCGACCCATTATTCGGCTTAGCGATTGGCCATTTATGACAACATTCACAACGGATTGGACGAAAATCTGCGCCTAGGACGCGAACTTGACGGACGCTTCGCGGAAACTTCTTCGCCAACCCCGTGTGGCGGATCGCCAAGCTGAGACCGCCGCTCCTGTCGACGCCACGAAGCCTCCAGTTGTCTCGCGTTCGAAGAAGAGCATCGGGAGGCGTGCGTTTCGACGAAAGAAGATCCGGCGTTCCTCGGCGCGCAAACGCGAGCCGGCCGCCACGAAGCGTGATTGTAACGCCGGGTAAGCGCCGTCGCTTGCCGAAGCCCGGCTGCCGGGGCAGTCTAACCTTCGGTCAGGCTGTCATCCGGCGAATGCGGGTTCAGTTCTCTTGGCGCTCGGTTTGAGACGTCGTCTCTTGTCGTCGCCGCGTCCGCTCGACGATAGGGCCGGCTGCATGGCGATGGAAAGGACAATCGTCATGAGCATGTATCGGGGACGGGTCGCCGATGGCTCTGATTGACGCGCTTGAACGTCTCAAGACGCCCATCGCGGAGAATGCGCGTCTGCTCAGAGTCTTTCTGGCTTGCGGTTTCACGCCTCTTCATCTGGAAAC